>JAOABU010000010.1 GCA_026418195.1 Spirochaetota bacterium
TCGCTCGTCGGCAGCGTCAGATGTGTATAAGAGACAGGTCTTACACCTATTGTATAGTGTGCTTGTTCTGGAGGAAATCGGTATGCGTGTCTTATTCGTTGGAGGTACAGGCAATATTTCCCGCGCTTGCACTGATGCATGTCTGGCATCAGGGTGGGAGGTGTATCACCTGAATCGGGGGAAGCGAAAGGAAGAGGTTCGGGAGGGTGTTATTACCCTTACTTCTGATATAAACGATACAAACCGGGTTAAGGACCTTCTTAAAGATCTTCAGTTCGATGTTGTGGTGGATTGGATCGTATTTAAGGAAGAGGATGCAAAGAGGGACCTAGATCTATTCCAAGGAAAAACCAACCAGTATATTTTCATTAGTACCGCTTCTGCGTACGAAAAACCGCCTCGATCGTTACCGATCACCGAATCTACTCCCCTCAAAAACCCCTTCTGGCAGTATTCACAGGACAAAATTGTATGTGAAGAGGTGTTTCTCGATGCCTTCAAACAGAAGGGGTTTCCGGTAACCATTGTTCGGCCTAGTTACACGTATGGGGATGGGTGGATTCCTTCCCAGTTTGGCTCGGCTGAGTATACAATAGCCCAGAGGATCCTTTCTGGAAAACCCATTGTCGTTCCTGGGGATGGAACGAACTTCTGGACCCTTACGCACAATTCTGATTTTGCCAAGGGTCTACGGGGACTGTTAGGGAATCATCGAGCCATCGGAGAAGCTTTTCACATTACCAGTGAGGAAGCCTACAGCTGGGATGAGATCTATCGCACCTTGGGGAGAGCCCTGGGGGTAGAACCCAAGCTGATCCACATCCCTTCGGAGGTGATTGTGGATCGATACCCCGATTGGACCGGAAACTTATTGGGGGACAAGTCCTATACGGCCTTGTTCGACAATTCAAAAATTAAGCGCTTTGTTCCGGATTTTATATGCACGACTCCCTTCTCCGTAGGGCTCCGTTCTTCACTGGAATGGTTCGAAAGACATCCAGAAAAGAAAGGAGTGAACTCCGAGACAGATAAGCGTCTGGATGCTCTGGTAGAAGCGTTTTCCCTTATTCGGGGCCGATAAATCGGCCCCTGCTAAGGATATTCCCTATAGGATCATTCAACATTTCCTTTCCCAAAGGCGATCAGATAGGTGTCCCTGGCAATCTGGAGTTCTTCGTTGGTAGGTATTACCAGGATTGCAATGGGGGAGTATTCGTGGGAAACGATTCCTTCCCGGTTCCCCAATTCTCGATTCTTCTCATAATCCATGAAGATCCGAAGGTTTTCTAGATTGCGACAGATCCTTTCCCGCATCCTCACGTTATTCTGTCCCACTCCACCGGTGAACACGATAGCATCCACTTTGATGAGGTTGGCAGCATAGGCTCCTATATATTTCCGCACCCGGTAGGCATAGACCTCCAGAGCTTGCTGGGCGTGAACATTTCCTTCTGCAGCTGCTTTTTCCACATCCCTCATGTCGTTGGAAACACCAGACAAACCTAAGATACCACTTTTCTTGTTGAGTATCGTGTCCAAATCCTGCGCAGTGTACCCCCGTTTCATCAGATAGAGGAGAACGGCAGGGTCGAGGTCCCCTGAACGAGTGCCCATCACCAAACCTTCCAAAGGGGTAAACCCCATAGAGGTGTCGATGGATTTTCCGTGGTAGATGGCAGTTATGGAAGCGCCATTTCCTAAATGGCAGGTAATGAGGTTCGTATTGTCCTCAGAGCGTTTCAATAGTTGGAGTGCCCGTTCAGCCACATACCGATGACTGGTCCCATGGAAACCGTACCGACGGATTTTGTACTTTTCATAGAACTCCCTAGGAAGTCCATAAAGGTATGCGGCAGGTGGCAGGGTCTGGTGGAAAGCCGTATCGAATACTGCTACCTGAGGTTTGCCTTTCAGTAATCGAACCGCTTCTCGGATTCCCAATAGGTTTGCGGGGTTGTGCAGGGGGGCAAGTTCAGATACCTCCTCCACCGTACGGATCACATTCTCGTCGATGAGAACAGAGGAAGCATACGCTTCTCCCCCATGAACTACCCGATGCCCGGCAGCTGAAATCTCACCAATGTCAACGAGCATTCCAACCTTTGGATCGGTCATGGCTTTTCGCACTAGTTCCATTGCCTCTCCATGATGAGGAATGACCCGTTCTTCTTCGTAAACTCCCCGGGAGGTTTCCTGTTTGATCTTTCCTTTCGCCTCTCCGATCCGTTCCACTAGACCCTTGCCCAAACTGATCCCTTCGGGCATCTCGTATACTTCGTATTTTAGGGAAGAACTCCCACAGTTGATCACTAGAATCTTATGCATAGCGTCTCCTGCAATATGGTTTTGCATAGTTTACACCTGTTTGTTGGGTTTGAAAACGAGAATTGTGAATGGTACAATACGAGTATGGTAAACTCACCCATCAAGACGTTCGTAATTGATACCAATGTATTCATCCATAGACCGGATGCCATCCTGAGTTTCCGGGATAATGAAATCGTCATTCCTCTATGGGTACTGGAGGAACTGGATCACTTGAAAAGTTATAGCGATGAACGAGGAAGGAACGCTCGGAGGGCGATTCGTCTACTGGATGAAATCAGCCGGAAGGGGAAGTTGTACGAAGGAGTCAAACTGGAGAATGGATCGGTTTTATCCGTAGCTCTCCAGTATGCGAAGGATGCTCCCATCGATTTTCCAGCCGATAAACCCGACAACAAGATCATCCTTACCGCTTATGAGCTACAACGGAGAGGAAAGCAGGTATTTTTCGTATCAAAGGATATCAACGCTCGAGTGAAAGCGACGGCATTAGGAATCCGGGCAGTCGACTATGAAAAGCAGAAGGTTAATATCGAAAAACTGTATTCTGGTTATACGGAATTGAATGTTTCAATCGAGGTATATCGCACAGTTCTCTCGGAAGGAGAAATTCCGTGGGGGGAAGAGTTCTTCCCCAACCAGTTCGTGGTGATGAAATCCAAGGATGAACCAGGACCCCTGGTGGCTAGATACTTGAAGAGAAAGGGAGTCCTCAAACGAGTTTCATTGGAGGCATCACCTGTCTGTGGAGTAAAAGCATTGAACCTTCAACAACGAATGGCTTTTGAACTACTCCTGGACCCAGAAGTCTCCCTTGTCACTCTTGTGGGAAAGGCGGGTACAGGAAAGACTCTCCTGGCCATTGCCGCAGGATTGAAAACCGCCATTGAAGAGCAGGCATTTTCACGGGTGCTGGTCAGCCGTCCCGTGATTCCGTTGGGAAAAGACATTGGGTATTTGCCGGGTGCGAAGGAAGAGAAACTCTCTCACTGGATGCAACCCCTCTTCGACAATCTAGACTATATCCTCAGTGTATACAAGCGGCCCAACCTGAAAAATCTTGACCAATTAATGGCTAGTAAATACATCGAGATAGAAGCTATCACCTATATTCGGGGGCGTTCGTTACCGGGGCAGTACATCATCATCGATGAGGCTCAGAACCTCTCCCCCCATGAAGTAAAAACCATCGTGAGTAGAGCAGGGCAGGGAACCAAGGTAGTGCTTACAGGGGATCCCTACCAGATCGATAGCCCCTATTTGGATGCCAATTCCAACGGATTGTCTTATCTAGTGGAAGTGTTCAAGGGGCAAGAACTGTTTGGTCACGTGACTCTGCAGAAATCCGAGCGGAGTGTGCTGGCAGAGTTGGCGGCTGAATTGCTCTAAAAAGCTATACTACCAGTTCCTTTTGTACACTACCTTTTTGGCTAAGTTCTGCTAATAGGGTTCTAGCCCCTTGCTTAATTGCTTCGGATGCGGTGTTGAATTTGAATCCGATGAATACTCCTAGGCCTGCATGGATGGCATCATGCACAAAGCCGGTTAGGAGTTTTAAGTATGCGACGCGGTTTGCACCTCCGCTACGATCCTTCAAAATCCAGGTTTCCAGAGAGGGATAGGTTCGAACCAGAACAGAGAGTTGGGTAAGCACCACAGGGAACAACTTCTTAATAAGGAGAAAGTATCGTTTGTGATACTCCAGGTCTTTTTCAACCAGATAATGGATCTGCCGGTTTCTATCTCGAACCCAAACCCCTTTGGAGTTCTTTCGCTTGGGAATGAACTCGAAGAATAACTGCTGTACTGAAGGGGAAACAATGATCTTGGAAAGAGCGAAGTAGAAGAGGATCAATCCCAACAGATTCCGATCGAAAGGTTCTACCAATTTTTCCTGAACAGCCTCGGAGAGGAGAGTAACCATCTTATCGTGGATTCGTTTCGAATGGGATCGAGAAGGAGCCATTGCAAACAACCTGCCTGCGTCTTTCAGAGATTCGAGGGATTCCTCCAATAGGGGAATCACCTCTAGTAACCGGTTCCGCAATCGGTGACGACGCATCTGTTCAATGTATTGAAAGAGTTCTTTTCGTAGAGGATCAGAGAATTCTGCCAATTTCTTCTTGGCCAAGAATTTCCCTATCGTTGGAGAACTAGTACTTCGATAGAAAGCACCGTAGTATTCCTCTACCTGTCGCACCGTTTCTTGGGAAGTGGGAAATTTTCTTAAAGAACCGAGGTAATGTTTGATTAAATTCTTCCCATTCTCATCAAGGGAAAGGTGTTCAGGAATTTCTGCTAGAAGTTTCTTCTGTAATACTTCACAGGATTCAAGCAATTTAAGAAGAGTACTTCCTTCGAGGGAAAGATTGTTTTGGAGTAGATCCAGGGAGGGATCGTGGGGGATAAATGCAATGTCTTTCACGGTATGGAGCTTAGAGCGGTCAATCTGTAGTTCTTCTGGAACGTGTCTATTGTAGTTTTCAATCACCTGCCGTGGATTGAACCCATTCTCCTGTATTAGGGAATACTTGTTATGCCAGAAGTAGAGTTTAAGGTGAGGGGCAACTTCTAGGGCTGCCCGTATGTATCCACCTGCAGATACATGGGAAGTAGGTTCGGCATTGGTGACAATAACAAGTTTGTCCACATACGCGAGAAAGACAAGGTTCTCCTCCTGCCCAATACCAGCCGGCAAATCGTAGATTAAAAGATCGTACTTCTGGTTCCAAACTTCTCCTTCCTGTTGGAGGGCTTTCTGGAGAAGCTTTTGTGATTCTCCTCGATGGAGTTTCGATCGAGGAAAGAGTAAATCTAGATTAGTAAAAACCGGTTGAATATAAGAGGAAACGGCAGATTCTGCTCGCTCCTTTTTCAGGGTATCTTCCGGTGACTCCAGATCCAGGATTGTGGCAATGTCAGATAAGGGGTCCATGTCTAGAAGGGCCACCCGGATACCCAGCTTGGCATAGTAGATAGCTAAGTTCAATGCGGTAGTGGATTTCCCCACGCCTCCCTTTCCTGATGCGATGGCGATGGACTTTTGTCTCAGGGTATCCAGGAGTTCTGCCTTTATATCCATAACCCAAAGCTCCTCTATCGGGCAGTATGGTACTCTAGATACTTTTCGGCTATAATGTACACGATATGAAGCGAACAATCACGGCTTGTCTGGCCAAGGCAGCAGAAGAGTTTCCAGATAGAGTGTACGTTGCCCGTAAAACGGATCAAGGGTGGAAAACGTACGGGTTTCGGGATGTGTACCAGCAGGCTTGTGCAATGGCTACCTGGTTTCGTGCTCAGGGGATCGAAAAGGGAGATCGGGTAGCTATCCTTGCGGAAGGTAGCCCCCAATGGGTGATTACAGAGTTTGGAGCTCTTTTAGCCGGTGCTATTGCTGTACCCCTTTCGATTAAACTACTTTCGGAAGAAATCGCCTTTCGGTTGAACCATTCAGAAGCAAAGTTTGTGGCTCTTTCCCATCTCACGCTGGGGAAATTCCTGGATGCCCTACCTGAAGTAGGCCATCCACTGAGAATCCTCTACCTGGATGAGACAGAGCAAGAGTTTTTTCAACAGCTAGATCAACGGGGGGTGGACCGAGCAAAGGGATACTTGTTTTTCCATGCGGTGGAAAAAGGGATGTCCATAAGTTCCGAGGCTAGCTCCTTCGAAGAAAGTATCTCAGAGGAGGACGTAGTAACTATCTCGTATACATCAGGTACCACCGGCAATCCCAAAGGCATCATGCTTACCCATAAGAACTACTATACCAATACACAGGATTCAGTGGAGATCTTTCAGGTTCCCTATCTTCAGTACCAGACATTGCTGATTCTTCCCTGCGATCACTCCTTTGGGCATACGGTAGGACTTTTCTGTGCCATAGTACGGGGTATTTCCCTGTATTTCGTGGATTCCAGGGGAGGGAGTGTGGGGATGGTCCGCAATATTCCTGTAAACTTGTTAGAGACCAATCCTGTATTCCTTCTTACGGTACCAACTCTGTCAGGAAACTTCATGAGGAAAATCCTGCAGGGGGTCCAGGAAAAAGGCCCAATCGTAAAAGCCTTGTTCGATGCAGGGATTCAAGCGGGAATCAAGTACTATGGGGATGGCTTCAATCGTCCCCCCTTTCATGTTCGGGCAAAGTATTTTTTTATCCATCGGTTGGTGGACCTTCTTATCTTCCGAAAGGTTCGGAGAATATTTGGGAATAAGATGCAATTTTTCGTTGGCGGAGGTGCTCTCTTGGATATCCGACAGCAGGAGTTCTTTAACGCTTTAGGAGTTCCGATCTACCAAGGATATGGACTGACCGAAGCGGCTCCTGTGATATCCTCCAATACTCCCTTTCTTCATAAATTTGGAACCGCCGGTAAGGTTTGCCCTTCTGTTACCTGTAAGATCATTCGGGAGGATGGCAAACCTGCAGGAATCGGTGAATTAGGAGAGATATGTGTGCAGGGTGAGAATGTAATGAAGGGGTACTTCAGGAATGAAGAAGCTACTCAGGCGGCCCTACGAGAGGGATGGCTCCACACAGGGGATCTTGGATACATTGATGAGGATGGATTTCTGGTAGTGGTTGGAAGGGAAAAAGCCCTTCTCATTTCTTCTGATGGGGAGAAGTATTCTCCAGAAGAGATCGAAGAGGCTATTCTGTCCCTTTCCCCATTCGTTTCCCAGATTATGCTGTACAACGATCACCGGAAGTACACCTCGGCGCTAGTGGTACTGGACGAGGGAGCAGTACGCAATTTCGTCGCACAGGAAAAGATCAAATCCGAGATTTTTCTTCTAGATCGAATCACAGAATCGATCCTATCTTTAAAGAAAGATCCATACTATGGGAAAAGGTTTCCTTCCTACTGGTTACCTTTAACCTTTGCGATCCTTCCAGAGCCGTTTACCGAACAGAACCGGATGTTGAATTCCACTCTTAAAATGGTCCGCTATCGTATCATAGAGGTTTACCGGGACATGATTGAATACCTTTATACCGAGGAAGGGTCTCGTCCCAAGAATCGGCGGAACCTGGAAATCCTGAAACGCTACCTCGTTGAGGGATGATTCAATGTTCAAAGAACTCCCGATGCAAGCAACGAATAGCTTCCTCGCAGTTCTCCTCTTCCACCACTAAGGACAGGTTTATATGAGATCCGCCGTAACTGATCAACTTCACGGGGATAGAACGGAGAGCGGTGAAAGCCCGGATAAACCACTCCCCATTGTCCCAGATATTCTTGCCTACTAGACATACGATGGCACGACTTCGACGGACATCCACTTCACCGTACTGCTGGAGTTCGTGGGTGATCTCCTTCAAACGGCTGGTATTATCCACACTCATGGTCACTGAGACCTCCGAGGTAGCGATGAGGTCCACGGGAGTGCGGTGTTTTTCGAAAATGGAGAAGATCTTGCTTAAGAACCCGTACGCATTCAGCATGCGGGAAGAAACCACGTTAATCAAGGTGATGGATTTTTTGGCTGCAATAGCTCTTAGACCCGATGATTCCACATCAGGGAGTATCACGGTACCTGGATGATCGGGGTTATGGGTATTCTTTACCCAGACCGGTATTTTCTGTTCGATGGCTGGTTGTATGGAAGAAGGATGAACAACTTTCGCTCCAAAATAAGCCAACTCTGCCGCTTCTTGGTAACTGATCTCTGGGATGCTTCGGGCGTTCGGGATCACTCGAGGGTCGGTTGTCATGATTCCATCCACGTCAGTCCAGATCTCTACAGAGGAGGCACCGATGGCTGCTCCGATCAATGTGGCAGAATAGTCGGATCCCCCTCTTCCTAAAGTTGTAGTTACACCTTCAGCGGTGGAGCCTATGAATCCTTGGCATACAATGATTTTACCAGGTACTGGTTTCAGATATTTTTTTGCCAGCTTCCGAATTTCCTTCATTTGGGGAGCAGCATTGGAAAAGGAGTCGTCGGTCCGCATGAACAGGCGGGAATCGACATACTCGGATGGAATACCCCGTTCTTTAGCTCGATAAGCAAGGAGGGTGGTGGACAATAATTCTCCGAAAGCTAGTATCGTATCGAGGGTTCGTTTGGAACATTCTTTCAATAGGGAAACTCCCTTGACGAGAGAGTATAGTTCCTGCTTAAAGGTTTCCAGTCTCCGGATAGCTTCCTCCAGGTTAGAACCCGTGAGGAACTCTTTTGCTACATGGGTATGCCGTTTCATGATTTCTTCCAATAGGGCGAGGGCTGTTTCTCCATCCCCATCTGCTGCAGCGGCCGACATCTTGATTAGGGTGTCTGTGATCTTGGCCATTGCTGAAGCTACTAGGATAGGGGCATCGTTGATGCGGTTAGACGTGATATCCAGGGCACGATCCATCATTGTGGCATTCTGAACAGAAGTGCCGCCGAATTTGAGAACAATCATCATCTTCCTCCGAAGAAATCTGTATATTTAACAGAAGAATCGCATATTTATGCAAAAATGTCAATGGATGGGTCCCTTGACCCCTTGGGTGGCTTTCTGTATGTATACCCTGATGAAGGCGGGAGAAAGATCAAGGGTAGAGGAGCGATTTCATCCGCAGGTAGTGACTCGTCTTCGTCAGGAGATAGAAGAAGCTGGGGGAAGAGAGATCCTCTGCACGGGAAAGGTGGATTCTGAAGGAAGGGTGGTTTCCGTGGTTGCCGTAGCCCACGGAAATGAAACTGCTGTCCCTGCTCTGTACCCTTACATGGAGCGGGGAGACGTTGTGATCCACAACCATCCAAGAGGACGATTGTTCCCCAGTGATGCAGACATTGGAGTTGCTTCCCGATTGGGAAACGAAGGAATCGGTTTTTTCATCATAGACAATGCTGTCCAGCATGTGTACGTCGTTGCAGAACCCGTGCACCTGGCCGAACGAGTTTTGTTGAACCTAAAGGAACTCCGAAACATACTCCAACCCAATGGTAAGTTGTCGAGCACCATCCCCTTCTATGAACCACGGCCTGTGCAGGAGGAAATGTTAGAAGCGATTGGAGAAGCGTTCAATGAAGGGGGAATCTGTATCGTGGAGGCCGGTACAGGAGTCGGGAAGTCCCTTGCCTATTTACTCCCTGCGGTGGAATGGGTAGCCCACAATGATGAACGAGTAGTGGTCTCCACTGCTACGATAAACCTCCAGGAACAACTTTACGAAAAGGATCTGCCCCTTGTACTTCGGCTTTTACACTCGGATGTCCCTGTTGCGTTGGTAAAGGGGAGGGGGAACTATCTGTGCTGGACACGGTTGGAGGAGATCCGGGAAGAGGCTACTCTGTTCGAGGAGGACCCCTCAACTTGGGATTCTCTGCGAACATGGGCCGAGACTAGCCCAACTGGCGCTCGATCAGATTTACCCTTTCCGATCGAGGATGCCCTATGGAGTCAGGTCTGCTCAGAGTCGGACATATGCACCGGATTGAGGTGTCCTAACCGGGAACGATGCTTTTTTTTAAAAGCCAGAAAGCAAGCAGCCTCTGCAAAGCTCCTCGTGGTGAACCATCATCTATTATTCTCTGATTTGGCTTTTCGAATCCAAGGGATCGGATTTGAGAGCGCAGCCGTGCTTCCACCCTTTCGAAAGGTGGTATTCGACGAAGCACACAATATAGAGCAGAGTGCTACGGATCTTTTCTCCGAGACCCTGAATCGATTTCTCGTATTCCGAGTCCTGTATCGGTTGTTGCGGACCAAGGGGATACGGCGGTTAGGGTTAGCGGTCAAACTAGCGAATCGTGGAACTTCGGGTGCTTTAATTGTTCGGATGAGCGAAGAAGTGCTTAGGGTGCGGGAAACATACTTAACCCTTGAACAAGAGGCCAATCGGTTCATGGGAGAGGGAGGTTCCTTTCGGATTTCTTCCAATCTGGAGGATCAATCTTCGAAGGCTTTTAAGAAATTATTGGAGAGCCTAGAAGACTTCCAACGGGAAGCCCTTTCCTTAGCCGAGACTCTCGAGGAGATCCTTCAATCCCTGTCTGAGGAGGATTCAGAAACACCCGAGGCATACGAAGGAAGAATGATCCTTTACCGCCTGAAACAGATAGCGAGCCTTTGTCAACAATTCCAAGCCTTCTCCGATATTCGGGATCGAGTTCTATGGGGGGAGCGGAGACGGATGGGTACTGGGGAGCCCATTGTGGAGTTTCACTCTACTCCTTTGGATATAACCCAGATCATGCAAGAGGCGGTATATGAACCTTTCGATACGGTTGTGTTTACCAGTGCTACCCTTACGGTAAATCGAAGCTTTGCGTTCTGGAAGGGAAGGGTAGGATTGAAAGAGGGCCTATCTCGTTCCTTAAAAGAGTACCGCTTCGATTCTCCATTTGATTATCGTAACCGAGTATTGATTGGTGTGCCTACCGATGCTCCTTCTCCGGATACGGAAAAATATATCACCTTCCTCCATTCTTTTCTTGTGGAAGCTTGTCAACTGACCGAGGGTCGAGCTTTGGTGTTATTCACCTCCTACGATACTCTCTCAAAGGTGTATGCGTTGGTGAAACCAGAGCTTGCGTTGAGGAGAATCAGTACTTATCGTCAAGGGGAAGAGGAGAGAAGTAGACTTCTTAAGCGATTCAATGAGGAAGTGAGCAGTGTACTATTCGCCACCGATAGTTTTTGGGAAGGGATCGATGCTCCTGGAGAGACTCTAGAAATGGTTGTCCTTTGCCGTCTACCTTTTAAAGTCCCTACCGATCCTGTTCAGGTAGCCCGAATGGAAGCGATCCAAACTAAAGGGGGTAACCCATTTCTGGAATTGTCTTTGCCTGAGGCAGTAATGAAATTTCGTCAAGGGTTTGGGCGACTCATGAGACGGAGTACCGATCGGGGAATCGTCTTGATTCCCGATGTGCGAGTGGTGAAGAAGAGTTATGGCAAACTCTTCCTCTCGTCCCTTCCCGAAACTTGTCGATCATTGAAAGATTCTAGTGCCCTATTGATGGATGTGGAAAATTTCCTCGCCCGCGTGTCCGCTCCAACTAGTAGAACGGTTAAGTCATCAAAAGAATCTAACATGACAGAATAAAAAAACCGCTCCTTCTGGGAGCGGTCTCACAGGGTTCTATCTGCTTTATTGAATGATGGCCAGGATATCCTGCATCTTCACGATCAGATGATCTTCCCCATCAATCTTAACTGAAGTACCTGCATACTTGTCATACATAACGCGATCATTGGGTTTCACTTTGATGGCTTCTTTGTCGTCACCTACTGCAATAACTTTTCCAATCTGAGTCTTTTCCTGAGCAGTCTGGGGGATGTAGAGTCCGCTGGCCGTTTTCTGTTCCCCTTCCTCTACCTTGAGGAGCACACGATCACCAAGGGGTTGTAGTTTCATACGTATTCCTCCTGTGCATTTAAATGTATTGAATAAAGGTTCTGTCTCTTAATTTGATAAAAATATAAAAATAGAATTGTCCAGGGTCAAGGGAATTCCATTTCTTGTCCAATGACTCAGAAATTAGTACATTTACTTGGGTATGGAAAGGGGCAAGAAACAACCATTATCCTGGAAAGCAAATCTTCGTAAAGGACTTCAGCGGCTAAGTGAGCATGATCCATCCGGAGCGTTAAAGTACCTTCAGGTGGCGTTGGAAGCCTGTCCTGTAACAGAGCGAAAAGCATTGGCGAGAATTCTCTATTTTACGGGAATCACCTTGCGAAAAATTGGTCTGTACGATAGTGCAGTAAAAAGCTGGAATGCGGCTAGACGGGTATGTAAATCTCCTCTGTATATTGCCTATGTAAAACGATTTTCCAACGAGTATGGGATGGCTAAACAGGCACATCCTGAACTGGACGATTGGAGAGCCTTCTATTCCATACAAATTGGAAAATACCTGAAAACCAAGAAATCCCATTCTTTTGGAACCCTGGCAGAGCAAGACATGATTCGAGATCTGATCTTTGATGCTTGGCAGCAGTTAATCAGATCGGGACGTTTAACGGGAAAAACCTCAAAGGAAAAAGTAAAAGTATTTCACAACCATGAAATCATTTTCCCTTACTTTATGGTTCCACAAACCGTATCCATGTCGTTAGGGGAGGTAGCGAAAGAGAGAATCCGGGAGAAACTTTGCCCCTGTGGGAGCGGCTTACCTCTTCATCTGTGTTGTGGTCGCAGGCAGGGGGGGTGGAGCGCTCTGACTGGGAAATTATGATCCAGTTTGTATGGTTTTTTATAGAGTTGGGTAAAAATGACACAATTTTTACTTGATTCTGATTTCTCTATATTAAAAATTATATATTTATATACAGCACAAACAATTATTTTCTAAGTAATCTAAATTAGTTGGCATGTCTTTTGCATTAATGTGTTGCAGGAGGCAGCCATGACCAAGACTGCAAGAAAAAAAGCTCAGAAAGTTCCTGTAGAGAAGAGTACTCATTCCGACGAAAATATTCTTTCTCTCTATTTGAAAGAAATTAACAAGATCCCCCTTCTGACCCGCGAGGAAGAGGATCGATATGCGCGTCTAGCAGCTCAGGGAGACAAAGAGGCAAGGGAGAAGTTGTTGAAAGGCAACCTGCGGTTTGTAGTCAATGTGGCGAAAAAGTATCAGAATCAAGGTTTGCCCCTCTCAGATCTCATCAGTGAAGGGAACATTGGGCTACTCAACGCTATCGAACGGTACGATGTAAATAAAGGGTACCATTTTATTTCCTATGCGGTATGGTGGATCCGTCAGGCGATCCTGAAAGCAATTTGCGAAAAATCTAGAATGATTCGGTTACCTTTGAACCGGGCAAACGAACTGGTGCAGATCGAGAAGGCTCGCAAACTAGTTCAGAACTCTTCCAAGAGCGAAGATGCAGAAATGAAGGAGATCGCTCGTCTGTTGAACATGGACGAGACCCATGTGGCAGAACTGGTGAACATCAGTAGGGACTTGGTTTCCTTGGAGACGCCTGTATATGCAGAGAAGGATTCTTCCTCTTTAGGGGATTTTGTCGAGGATGTGGGTTTCAAGCATCCGGAGGAGGTGGTGATTCAGGAATCCCTTAAGGAAGACATCAACAAGATTCTAAAAACTTTGTCAGAAAAAGAAGCCGAAATCATTCAATACCGATTCGGGTTGAACGGAAGGACTCCCCTTTCCCTGAAAGAAATCGGGGAGAAGTATAATCTTACCAAGGAACGAATCCGACAGATCGAGAAAAAAGCATTGAAGAGGATGCAGCATCCTTCTCGGAGTGAGATTCTGAAAGCCTATTTACAGTAAAAAGGGGCTCCATAGAAGGCTGAAAGACGATTTTATTTGAAACAGTCTGAACATCTGACCGGCCTAAACAGAGGCCGGTTTTTTAATCTTGACGGAACCCCCACATTTCGGTACGCTAAGTCTCATTATACGAAATTATTGGACATGCCACTAGGGCAAGGAGGAGAAAGTAACATGGGAAAATTGGTGTATTTTTTTGGGAATGGAGAAGCAGAGGGTGACGCCAAGCAACGAGACCTCTTAGGTGGAAAAGGAGCGAATCTCGCAGAGATGACCAACCTAGGGATACCTGTTCCTCCGGGATTCACCATCGCAACCGATGTGTGCGAAGCGTACTATTCGAATAATAAACAACACCCTGCAGGTCTGAAAGAGGAAGTGGAGGCGAACCTTGCCCGCTTGGAGCAGGTGATGGGAAAGAAACTGGGGGATCCGGAAGATCCGTTACTTGTTTCCGTCCGATCCGGAGCAGCGGTATCCATGCCTGGGATGATGGAAACCGTCCTCAACCTGGGACTGAACGATAGAGCGGTGGAAGGATTGGCTAAGAAATCAGGCAATCCACGATTCGCCTACGACGCGTATCGAAGGTTCATTCAGATGTTCGGAAATGTTGTGATGGGGGTTCCCGCTGAACATTTCGAACAGGAATTGGAAAAACTGAAGAAGAAACGAGGAGTGAAAGAGGATACTGAGTTGACTGCAGAGGACCTAAAGGGTTTGGTGAAAACCTTCAAAGGGATATATTCTAAACATACAAAAAAGCCCTTTCCGCAGGATCCGAAGGAACAGCTTTGGGCAGCCATCGATGCGGTATTGGAGTCATGGAATAGTCCGAAAGCGGTAAAGTACCGAAGCATCCACAGTATTCGGGGCTTGAAAGGAACTGCTGTCAACGTTCAAGCGATGGTGTTTGGAAACTATGGAAACGACTCGGGTACAGGGGTCTGCTTCTCTAGGGATCCCTCTACCGGAGAGAACAAGTTCTATGGAGAATACTTGATCAATGCCCAGGGTGAGGATGTGGTAGCGGGTATCCGGACTCCAGAGAAAATTTCTCAGCTGGAAAAGAAGAATCCCGAAGTGTATCGACAACTTCTAGAAATCAAGAACCGTCTGGAATCTCACTTCAAAGACATGCAGGACATCGAGTTCACCATCCAGCAGGGGAAATTGTACATTCTTCAGACTCGAACGGGAAAGCGAACGGGGCCTGCAGCCGTGAAGATGGCAGTGGACATGGTGAATGAAGGTCTCATCACGAAAGAACAAGCGGTGAAACGAATCGATCCTGAACAGTTGAATCAGTTGTTCCATCCTCAGGTAGATGCAAAAGCAAAGAAGAGTGCCACCCTACTCGCCAAAGGGCTCAATGCGTCGCCGGGAGCTGCCAGTGGCCAGATCGTGTTTACAGCGGAAGATGCCGAAGCGTGGGCGGCTGATAAGAAGAGTGTGATTCTGGTACGTAAGGAAACTTCCCCTGAAGATATAGGCGGAATGCATGCAGCGAAAGGGATATTGACTGCAACGGGTGGGATGACGAGTCATGCAGCCGTAGTAGCCCGGGGTATGGGGCGTCCCTGTGTAGCGGGTTGTAAGGATATTACCGTGTCGGGGAAAACGATGCGGGTAAAGGGAAAAACCTTCAAAGAAGGAGATTACATTACCATAGATGGAAATACGGGAGAGGTGTTCGAGGGATCCCTCAAACTGATTCAACCTAAGCTTTCCGAAGAGTATCACACCCTCATGTCATGGGTAGACGAGATCCGGTTGGAAGCTACCCGGGAGGGAGTGATGGAAAAGGGATTCCGGGTTCGTACCAATGCGGATACCCCCTACGATGCAAAGGTAGCCCGGGAGTTCGGTGCGGAAGGGATCGGACTCTGCAGAACCGAACACATGTTCTTCGAGGAAGGGAAACTAGTGATCTTCCAGGAAATGATCGTAGCAGAGGATAGTGAAGCCAGGAAAAAAGCATTACGTAAGCTCTTGCCCCTTCAGAAGAAGGATTTCGTGGGCATTTTTAAGGAAATGCATGGTCTTCCTGTAACGATCCGATTACTGGATCCACCCCTCCACGAGTTTGTTCCTAAAACAAAAGCAGAGATTCGGGAACTTGCCCAGACACTTGGGGTGTCTCCTGCAAGATTGGAAGAGAAGGTACATTCCCTTCATGAGTTCAATCCCATGCTAGGGCATCGGGGATGTCGGTTGGGAATTACCTATCCGGAGATCTATGATATGCAGGTGGAAGCCATCATTACCGCGGCCTGCGAGGTGGCTACCAAGGGAATTCAGGTGATCCCTGAGATTATGTTTCCCCTTGTGGGTACTGTAAAGGAAATGGCTCTACTGAAAGAGCGGGCTGAACGAATCATCCAGGAAATCTTTCAGAAGAAAAAGACTCGAGTTGACTATAAAATCGGTTCGATGATCGAGCTCCCTCGAGCAGCCATCATTGCCAATAAATTGACTCCTTTGGTGGATTTCTTCTCCTTTGGTACTAACGATCTTACTCAATGCGTGTATGGATATTCCCGAGACGATGTAGGGACCTTCCTGCCTGTATACTTGGAACAGAACATTCTGGAGGAGGATCCCTTCAAGAGCTTGGATCAGGAAGGGGTTGGAGAATTGGTACGGATGGCTGCAGAGTCCAGCAAGAAAGTAAAGCCAGAGATCAAGCTTGGGATCTGCGGTGAACATGGCGGTGATCCTAAGTCCATCGATTTCTGTTACCGGGTTGGGATGAACTATGTATCTTGCTCACCTTATAGGGTTCCTGTGGCTCGATTGGCTGCTGCTCAGGCGGTTCTCCAGAGTAAGATGAAGTAAATTTTATACCCTTCTATAAAGGGAAAGAAGGGTAGAAGCCGATCTTGTTGTCATGAGAGGTGAACAATGAAACTCACAAGGACTACCTTTGGAAAAACCTCCCATGGACAAGATGTGGAGTTGTTTTCTTTGCAATCCGTAAATGGACTCGGGGCAGAGATCATTTCCTATGGGGCTGCCCTGAAGTCCTTTCGGATGCCTGACCGAACAGGGAAAGTACAGGAAATCACCCTAGGATTCGATACCTTAACAGAGTACGAAGCAAATCGTCGGTTCTTCGGAGCTACCATCGGGAGGGTAGCAAACCGAATTGCGGGCGGTAGATTCTTCCTCTATGGGAAAGAGTATAGACTAGCGGTGAACAATGGCCCCAACCATCTTCACGGAGGGTTGAATGGGTTTGACCGGGTAGTCTGGAAGGGAGAAACTTTCCTTCAATCCGACAGGGCAAGTGTTGTTTTTACCTATACAAGCCCAGACGGCGAGGAAGGGTATCCCGGGGAGTTGAACGTGGTGGTCACGTATACCCTCTCAGATGAAGGGGAGTTGTCCATTACCTACGAAGCAGAGACCAACGAGCCTACTCCCGTGAACCTGACCAACCATACTTTTTGGAACCTAGGAGGGGTAACTTCGACGATTGAATCGCTGGAATTGGAACTCCGCTGTCCTTTTTACTTACCTGTGGATGATACGCTCATCCCTACGGGGGAAATCCGTTCTGTGAAGGACACTCCCATGGATTTTTTAACTCCCAAACGAATTGGGAGGGATATCGATCAGGTAAAACCGAACGGGTACGATCATTGTTTCGTTATCGAGGGAGGTAAAGAACCCTTGCGGACTGCAGCGATCCTTCGGGATCCGGAAAGTGGTCGTACTATGGAAGTGTTGACAGATTTACCGGGGATCCAGTTCTACTCAGGTAACATGATCAAGGAGATCCGGGGAGCCGGGGGGGTATGGTTCAAGCGGCGTAGCGCTCTGTGCCTTGAGACAGAGCTATTCCCAGATTCGGTACACCGGCCCCATTTCCCTTCTACGATCCTGCATCCCGGTACTGTGTTTCGCACCTTAACCATACATCGGTTCCGGGTGGAGTAGATCCCCCCATACCTACGTACCCTGTGAGATAATAGAGAACGAAATCAATCTGATACCTCTCTATTGCCTTGAAAGCCATTAATCGCGCATACTACCAACTGACACAATCAGGGGAGGTACTGCATGAGCAAGGTTTTCTTTAACACGGTGGATGGACCGTGGGAGGATTTGGGCAAAGGACAGAAGAGAAAGGTCCTGCACATGAATAATCTCTCCATCATGTTGCTGAGGTTCCCTAAAGGTACGGTTACGGATTCCGAGCATAAGCATCCCCAGGAACAGGCAGCGGTGATCTTACGGGGTCGAGTTCGGATGTACGTAGGGGAAGAAGCAAAAGAACTAGGTCCTGGAGAGGGGTATCGGGTACCTGCCAATGTGCCCCATCATATCGAGGTTCTGGAAGATGCTGTGTTAGCCGATTTCTTTAGCCCTAAGCGGGACGACTTGAAGGCTACAGAGCCTTAGAAGTATAAAATGTCCCTGTGAATGGCAACCTTCTTCGACCCGGTAATCATTAGGATAAAGGAACGATCTTTTCTTGCGTGTGATTGGGCGGTTGTTCCACGATAGAAACAGAAATCCTGTACCGCATATCTGCAAATTGTTCGCGCAGAAGGTTTGTGAGCAGTAGAGTGCTTTCAAGCCATTTTTTATCCTTTTCATTCCTTTTAATATTCTTCAGTGAGTTGACTACCATCTTCTACTCCTGCCAAATCGTCCCATGTAAACCTTTCTACGAAGAGGTTGAAATCTCATTCTTGATCTTTGATATAGTCCATATTCAATGTTAATCCAAGTCCCGGCAAATCTGGAATCGTGATGTATCCTTCCACAGGCATAGGTGGATTGATGAAAACATTCGAGGTAAGGGTTTCGAATATTCTCAGTCTTTCTAGAAAAAGCCCGTTTGGCATCGCGCATAATAGATGGATGTGGATATTCTCCATGGCATGAGGGGCGAATTTCAAGTTCCATGCTTGAGCGATTGCCGATATCTTTAACATCTCAGTGTAACCCCCTGCTCTTGCGATGTCGAATTGAACAATATCCACGGCTTCGTGCAATACCAGCTCTCGGATTCCATATTTTGTGTATTCGTGTTCCCCAGTGGCAAGGGGTAGATCTGTACCACGACGATACTTTGCCAGGCCGGGAATATCATCAGCAAAAACAGGTTCCTCTAGGAAGAAGACATCGTATTCTTTCACGTAATTGGCAAAACGAATGGCCGTAGCAGCATCCCAACAGTTGTTTGCGTCAAGCATGATGATGACTTCTGGACCTAAAGCTTCCCGTACTTTGCGTACGCGTTCAAGATCGCGGTTCGGTTTTTTACCCCCAGCATAACCGACTTTAAATTTGACCATTTGATAGCCTTCCGCCACCATGCTCTTCATTTCTTCGACCAGTTCCTCATCTGTAAAAGTCGTCCAGCCACCGCTTGCATATACCGGGACTCGAGTATCCCCTCCACCTAGAAGTTTATACAGAGGCATTTGAAGTATTTTACCTTTTAAATCCCATAACGCGATATCAATCGCGCTCAATGCGCAGAAAGATAAGCCTTTTCTCCCTACACCTCTGAGGTAGGAGGATAGTTCTTGCCAAATACGTTCAGTATCGAAAGGATCCCGACCAATAAGTTTATGCTTTATGCTGTGGAGGATCAATGCTTTTATTGCCTCTCCCCCCACTTCATTGTATGTGATTCCGATTCCTTCCTGTCCATTTTTAGTGAGGATCCTAACGATGATATAACCAATCGACTCGACCTGCCTTGTGGCGTCTCCAATATTGGTCTGAATCCGCTCCGAAACCATGTGAACGTTTACTTCTGCTATCGTGTCCTCTCTTTTCATCTGTTACTCTCCTTCATCCATACAGTAAGATTACCTATAAGTTTTTATTGTTTCTGCCACCAACTGGATATCTTCATTTAGAAGAGGTTGAAATGGTTTGCGGCAATAGCCGCAAGGGAAACCCAACATTTCTAGTATAGCTTTTATGCCTTTGAAAACCCCTACCTTGATTAAAACATCTATAATTTTATTCGCATCCCTTTGGAGTTTTTGCGCCTGTTCTATTTCCAATTGTTGGAAATGATGTTGAAGAGCAATAAATTTTTCAGCCATGAAATTGAAGGTACTCCCAATTGCTGCCTTTGCACCTATTACCAAGCCACTCAGTACATCTTCATCATGCCCAATGAACACTATTTTATCAGGAAAAGTAGAAATGATTCGTTGCATGTGGAATAGAATAACTGATGTTTCCCAACAGAATCCATAGCACATATTTACAAAATTTTACTTGACAGATAGGGAATGTGGTAGGATACTGTTATATATGCCTCTGGTTAACCATATCTGGTTTACCAGAAGGTGTGAAAGGGGCGTGGTTGGAAGGGGAACGCATGATTAACAACCCCTTAGAGCTTTTTAAAGAAATACAGGTTCGTAAACCTACAGATCTCATTATCGAGCAAATCCGTAATCTCATAGCGAATGGGACATTGAAGCCTGGGATGAAACTTCCTCCCGAACGGGCTTTAGCAGAAAAATTCCGGGTAGGGCGAGGATACATACGGGAGGCTATAAAGAAGCTCGAGTTTTATGGAATCCTGAAAACCATACCTAAAAAGGGAACCTACGTATCCAGTTTAGGGGTGAAGGCATTGGAAGGCCTTATTTCTAACATTCTAGGGATGGAAGAACGGAACATCGAAAAATTACTAGAAACCCGGGCTATATTGGAAATCCACACAGCTAGGATGGCTGCTCGAAGGGGTACAAAGGAAGATTTTTGTGAGATTCAGAAAAGCCACGAGGAATTTAAACGGAAGGTGACCTTAGGTCTCCCAACATTAGAGGAAGATCACGTGTTCCATCTCGCTATTGGATATGCTGCTCACAATAGTATTTCAAACTCCCTAATCGGACTCATTATTCCTGATGTGATTATTTTGAACAAAGATTATCAGGATCCGAGATCAGACCGGGTTCAGACAGTGGCAGAACATGAAGCTGTGATACAGGCAATTCTAAAGAGGGATGCAGAAGAGGCTGCTGAAGCGATGCGATATCATATGATCATGGCTTATAGGCGGAGATTCCCGGGAAAAGATCCGGAATGGATATAGGGAGCGGAGCATAGGAATAAATACAGTGCATGGGGAGGAGAATGGTGGATTCAACAGTAGAGAGGAAGATTGATATCGATGGGATAAAGGATTTGGCGACCCAGATTCGTAGGGATGTGATTCGAATGATCGTGGGTGTAGGTTCTGGGCATCCAGGGGGTGCCTTGGGTGCAGCTGAACTATTTGCCCTCCTGTATGGGGGAGTCTTACACATAGATCCAAAAAACCTAATGGATCCCCATAGGGATCGATTTGTGTTGAGCAACGGTCATATCTGTGCGGCCTTCTATTCAGCCTTAAGCCTTGCAGGTTTTTTGCCCCGAGAAGAACTGAATACCTTTCGGCGGATCAATAGCCGATTGCAGGGACATCCAGCTCGGGTGAAACTCCCAGATCTAGTAGAAACGAGTTCCGGTCCTCTCGGACAAGGGTTTTCAGTGGCTAATGGAATTGCCATGGCCATGAAACTGGATGGTAGCCGAGGTCGGGTTTATTGTTTGGTAGGGGATGGAGAAATGCAGGAAGGGCAGGTATGGGAGGCGATCATGACGGCAGCCCACCATAAATTGGCAAACCTTACCCTCATCGTGAGTTACAATGGCCTACAGATTGATGGTGAAGTAAGGACGGTAAAAAATCTTATGCCTCTAAGAGAGAAGTTCGAAAGCTTTGGCTGGGAATGCGTAGAGGCCGACGGACATGATGTGGTTTCCCTATACCGGGCTTTCACTGAGCTTTCTGTGATGAATAAGACAGACCAGGACAAACCAAAGGCTGTGATCGCTCACACGGTGATGGGGAAAGGAGTCCCCTTCATGGAGAATAAGGCGGTCTGGCACGGGAGTTGCCCTACGCCAGCCCAGGCTGAGGAAGCCCTTCTATCCATTGGGAAATCGAAAGGGTTTGAAGATTATCCTCCCCTCTCGAAGCAGACTCTATCGAGGAAAAAAGGAGGGCTAAAATGATCTTTGATAAACCGACACCTATACGGGACGGATTCGGAAAGGCTCTCCTCGAGTTAGGAGAAAAGAATCCTCAAGTGGTTGTCCTCACAGCGGATCTATCTGAAGCGATACGGGTGCACTGGTTCGCTGAAAAGTTCCCCAAACGGTTCTTCCAAATGGGGATTGCGGAATCAGACATGGTAGGAACGGCTGCTGGCCTAGCAGTGGGAGGGAAGATCCCCTTTGTTACTACCTTTGCCGCATTTGCTACTAGTTTGGCAAATACTCCTGTACGGGTATCGGTGGCTTACAATCAGGCGAATGTGAAAATTGCTACGAGTCATGGAGGAGTCTGTGTGGGCGGAGATGGGGCTACTCACCAGAGCATAGAAGACATTGCCCTGATGCGAGTGTTGCCGGGGATGACCATCGTGGTTCCCTGTGATGCGAACGAGGCTTATAAAGCAACTCTGGCTGCAGCCGAATTCCGAGGCCCTCTCTATCTACGACTGGGACGGATCGCTACTCCCGTGTTTACAAAGAGGAACTCCCCCTTTCGAATAGGGAAAGCTCAGGTGCTGGAACAAGGGTCGGACCTCGCCATCATCGCCTGCGGAGCTATGGTTGGTCTTGCGCTGGAGGCTTCTAGGCAGTTGCGTTCAAAGGGGATTTACATTCGGGTGATCAACATGCACACGGTAAAACCCCTGGATCAGTCCGCAGTTCTGAAAGCTGCCCGGGAATGTGGGGCAATCGTGACACTGGAAGAGCATTCTGTCATAGGAGGCCTCGGCTCTGCTGTAACAGAAGTGGTATCAGAAAAGTATCCTGTTCCTGTCGAACGGGTGGGTATACAGGATGTGTTTGGGGAGTCAGGGGAACCTGACGAAATCCTTTCAAAATATGGGCTCACTACAAAAGATTTGCTAAGAGCATGTAAGCGCGTTTTGGAACGAAAAGATGTAAAAAATAGGGCATAGAGTTACAAGTCCGATGGGAACTACTGGGAGGGGTGCGAGGGTATGGCGATGGACCTCTCGTAGAGGGGTATAATAAACGTTGAAAAGGAGTCAAGTATGAAGAGATGGATGATGGTTCTCTTTTTTGGGTTGGTGCTACCGGCTCTGATCTTTTCTGGTGGTGCCAAGGAACAGAAGGCAGAGGTGAAATCCGTCAGGTTCTGGTATCACTTCGATAATCCTGAAACATCCGTGAAACCCCTGATCGAAAAGTTTGAACGAGAGAATCCGGGAGTCAAGATTCAAGCTGAAATGGTAGCATGGGACGCTTACTTCCAGAAACTGATGACGTCCATTGCTGGGGGGAACCCTCCAGATGTATCCCAAATCAAACTTTGGTGGCAGCCCCAGCTAGTAGAAATGAAAGCTCTAACTCCCCTCGATGACTACATTGCCAAATGGCCGGGAAGAACAGACGTGTTCGAGAAGATTTGGGAACTCACTCGACATACGGATGGAAAACAGTACCTGATGCCTCTTCAGATGGTCATCCTCTACCTTTACTATCGAGCGGATATGTTCAAAGAACTAGGATTGAAGGTGCCCTCTACTCGGGATGAGTTCCTCGATGTGGCGAAGAAATTAACCCGGGATACTAACGGAGATGGCCAAATAGATGTGTACGGTTTTGGAATCCGGGGTGGCCGAGGAGGGCATGACTTCTGGGCAACCTTCGTACTTTCCTCAGGGGCAGAGATTATTACCAAAGAAGGCAAGTCAGGCCTAACTACCCCGGAAGCTATTGCCGCCAATCAGTGGTACATCGATCTTTTCCGGGTGCATAAGGTTAGTCCACCTACTACCCCTACGGATGGGTTCAATGAAATCATTGCCAACATGAAGTCTGGCAAGACAGCTATGACAATTCATCATCTAGGAAGTGCCAAGGGATTGGTAGACGTTCTGGGGGACAGAATCTCTGCTGCTCCAGTTCCGAGGGGGACCAAGGGAGCCTGGACCAGTTTTGGCGATGAGGAGAATGGGGTGTTAGCAGCATCGAAAGTGAAGGATGAGGCGTTCAAATGGTGCGCTTTCCTGGCTACCGCAGAGAACAACGCTCTATGGCAGAAATCTAGTGGTCAGATTTCCATCAACAAGTCCAACGGACAGACGAAGGAAGCTCAGGAGAACCGATTCATGAAAGCTTCGGTTGAATCTACTCCTTTTGCGGGAGTCCTACCCGCTCATCCCAAGGTTGCTGAGTTCGTAGAAAGTGTGTGGCCAGCTACCATGCAACGGGCCTTCTTAGGGCAGATTACCAGTGAACAGATGATGAAGATTTTCGAAGAGCATTTCTTCGGGAAGAAATAATGATAAAAGAGGAGCTGAAAAGCTCCTCTTTTGAATCGAATAAAAAACAAGGGAAAGAGGGATGCCTCCTAGAGAGGGCGCTCATTGGAAAACTTCGCATGAATCAAGGAGAGGGTAGATCCATATGTCTCAAGAATACAGGAAGCGAGTAGACCTGTTTCCTTACTTCCTCCTTTCCCCTGCTTTGATCATAACCCTCCTTGTGATCTTCTACCCCATTATCCGTACGTTCACGTATAGTTTCATGCAGTATATCCTTTGGAAGCCTACAGAAATCAAATTCATCGGTCTGGGCAACTACCTAAAAATTCTTGAAGATCCCGTGTTCTGGATTTCTGTACAGAACACGTTCATATGGATTGTAGGGGTGATTTCCCTCCAACTTCTCCTTGGTTTTGGTACGGCTCTCCTCCTGAATCAAAAGTTCTTCTGGAGAGGAATAGCCCGATCCCTTGTATTGATTCCATGGGTCACTCCCAGTGTGATTACTGCCCTCATGTGGCGCTGGATGTACGACGGGAACCGGGGTGTCATCAACGATCTATTGGTGAGAGCAGGAATTCTGTCTTCCTACTTTCCCTGGTTAGCCAATGATAAGACAGCCCTCTATGCCATTATCCTTGCCCTCATGTGGCAAGGGTTCCCTTTCTTTGCCATCATGATTTTGGCAGGGCTCCAAGCGATTCCCGACACTCTATATGAAGCAGCAGAGGTAGACGGAGCTTCCATGGTACAGAAGTTCACCCGTATCACCCTCCCCATGCTGGTGCCTGTCCTATTCACCTCGCTTATGTTGCGGATCATCTGGGTAGCTAACTCCTTAGACATCATCTACATTATGACGGGTGGTGGCCCTGGGTATGCTACTCACACCTTGCCTGTGTATTCCTACATTCGAGCCTACAAGGGGATGGACTTCGGGTATGCTTCCACGATCGCTGTGATACTGACCCTATTAATTACCCTTTTCGTGTCCATCTACGTTCGTAAGGTGCTGCGTACGGAGGACCGGGGGGCGGTATGAGGAAAAGAAAAAAAACGCATCGCTTCCTGCAAAGAGTATTCACCCTTCATATTCCTCTGCTATTGATTCTAGGGTTTGCCTTAGCTCCCTATGTATGGACCTTCATCACTTCTCTTACTCCAGAGGATGATCTGTACCTTTCTGAGTTCCGGTATTTTCCCGCCCATCCAACGGGAACGAACTATCAAAGGCTCTTTAGTCGGATCGATTACGGCAGAAATATACAGGATAGTCTGATTGTAGCGGTTTGTACCATGCTTCTAGGGCTATGCATTACGGTCCCTGCCAGTTACTCCTTTTCCCGATACCGCTTTATTGGGAGAACGGTACTCTTAGCCCAGTTCTTAGTGATCAATATGTTTCCGGTAGTCCTGCTTCTTGTACCCCTTTTCATTCTCATGAGAGTTCTAGGTTTGATGGATACATATCTATCCTTAATCATTGCATACTCTACTTTTACTATACCCTTTTCTACTTGGATGCTGACCGGGTTTTTCAATGCTATACCCAAAGAGTTAGACGAAGCGGCACAAATTGATGGTTGCAACCGTTTTACTACTTTGTTACGAGTAGTGCTTCCTGTAGCGTTGCCTGGAATTTCCGCCACGGGAATCTATATCTTCATTACAGCGTGGAACGAGTTTATCTACGCTGCGATTCTCACCGGTTCCAATATTCGAACTATTCCCATCGCACTACAGAATATGATAGGGGAGTTCAAGATTGCATGGGGGCTATTAACGGCAGGTGGGGTGGTGAGTGCTGTTCCTGTGATCGTGCTGTTCTTCTTCATCCAGCGTCAGTTGATCCATGGCATGACCGCTGGAGCTGTAAAAGGGTGACTGATATTCCAGATTGCACAAAATCCTGTTTTCTGATATGGTTTGATCAACTATGCACAGGATCGTATCGAAAAAGCAGTTGTCAGAGGAAGTATTTCGGATAACGGTAGAAGCTCCCTATATCGCCGAAGCAAGAAAACCAGGGCAGTTTGTGATCGTCCAACGGAACTCCGATTATGCAGAACGAATTCCCCTTACCATAGCGGATGCAGACCCAATACGGGGAACGATTACCCTGATTTTTCAAACGGTGGGCAAATCAACCCATAAACTAGCTGAACTGGAAGTAGGGCAGTATATTCAGAACATCCTAGGCCCCCTCGGCCGACCTACCCATATCGAGAGATTCGGGAGAGTGGTGTGCGTGGGTGGAGGTATTGGGGCGGCCCCTATGTATCCTATTGCTCAGGCCATGAAACAGGCGGGGAATCACCTCATCGTGATTCTAGGTGCCCGCACGAAGGAACTCCTCATCATGGAGGAGGAGATGCGGGCAATTGCAGATGAACTGATCGTAGTAACGGACGATGGTTCATACGGAAGGAAAGCTCTCGTTACGGAGCCATTGAAGGAACTCTGTCAAGCTTCTCCTCGGCCAGATTGCGTAGTAGCCATCGGCCCTCCTATCATGATGAAGTTCTGTGCGGAAACTACTCGACCCTTTGGAATAAAAACGATTGTTTCTCTCAATACCATCATGATTGATGGAACAGGGATGTGTGGAGGTTGCCGAGTTACTGTAGGGGAAGAAACAAAGTTCGTGTGCGTGGATGGACCTGAATTCGACGGGCATCTGGTGGACTTCAATAACATGATGCTTCGTCTCAGTGCGTACAAGGAAATCGAACAGAAAGCCCACGAGGAGTGCCACTTGGAAATGAAACTGAAAGAAATGAACTCTGCCAAAGGAAAGGGAAACCCATGATCGATACTACGAAAAAACTTACTCCCAAGGAACGGTTGGCGATTCCTCCACAGGAGATGCCTGCTCAGGACCCCATTGCCCGACGTCGGAACATGGAGGAAGTAGCTCTCGGGTACTCGGAGGAACAGGCTCGGTTAGAGGCTTTGCGTTGCCTTCAGTGCAAGAATGCTCCTTGCATCCCTTCCTGTCCTGTGCGGATCGATATCCCGGGATTCATTGCCCAGATTGCGGAGGGAAACTATAAAGAAGCGTTGACGATATTAAGGGAAAGCAACTTGTTTCCTGCCATCTGTGGTAGAGTCTGCCCGCAGGAGGTGCAATGCCAATCTACCTGTACCGTAGGTCGATCTTTGAAAGATATCGACAAGGCTGTTTCCATCGGCCGATTGGAACGATTTGCAGCGGATTGGGAACGTCTCCATGGCGAATTGGAAGTTCCCCCTGTTAAACCCTCTACAGGGAAGCGGGTGGCTATCATCGGGAGCGGTCCAGCAGGGCTAGCGGCTGCGGCGGATCTAGCGAAGGAAGGACATCAAGTAACCATCTTTGAAGCTTTCCATAAACCGGGTGGGGTGATGATCTACGGAATCCCCGAGTTCCGGTTGCCAAAAGCCATTGTGCAACGGGAAATAGAAATCCTTGAACGGATGGGTGTTAAGATCATTACCAATTTCCTCGTAGGTCGTACTCGATCGCTACGGGATCTTCTAGAAAAAGATGGTTTCGATGCTATCTTTATCGGGAGCGGAGCAGGGTTGCCCAAGTTCATGGGTATCCCGGGAGAAAACTTGGTAGGTGTATTTTCGGCAAATGAGTACCTAACCCGTGCAAACCTGATGAAAGCCTATGAAAAAGGGAAAGCCGACACTCCTATTTACCCTGCCAAACGGGTAGCGGTGCTAGGAGGGGGAAACGTTGCAATGGATGCTGCGAGGATGGCAGTACGGCTAGGAGCAGAAGAGGTGTTCGTGATCTATCGCCGCACGGAAAAGGAGATGCCCGCTCGAGTAGAAGAAGTGGCCCATGCAAAAGAAGAAGGAGTGATTTTCCGGTTCCTAGAGAACGCCAAACGGATTCTAGGAGACGAGAAGAGCCGAGTGATCGGGATCGAATGCCTATCCTACCAATTGGGAGAACCTGACGCTTCCGGGAGAAGACGACCGGTGGAGATTCCTGGTAGCGAACACGTGATTGAAGTAGATTCTGTTATCGTTGCCATTGGGAATGAATCCCATCCTCTTCTCCTGCAGACAAATCCCGAGATCGCAGTAGATAAACATGGACACATCATTACGGATGAAACGGGTAAAACTTCAATGGATCGGGTGTATGCGGGAGGAGACATTGTACTCGGTAGTGCTACAGTGATTTTGGCCATGGGACAGGGAAGACGAGCTGCCGCTTCGATTCATAACTTCCTGATGGGAAACTCTTAGTCTTCAAAATAATCCTTGAAAAAACTCGAAGCCCGACGTATTTTGTAAGTAATCGGATACAAACTTTGATACTAGGAGTATCGTATGGCTAATTTAACAACAAAGTACATGGGAATCGAGTTGAAGAACCCCTTGATCGTCGGTGCGTGTAGTCTGACTTCCGATCTAGACACCATCAAGCGAATCGAGGATGCAGGAGCGGGTTCCTTCGTCATTAAAAGTCTGTTTGAAGAACAAGTACAACTGAAGAGTTTTCTGATGGAGGAAGATCTCCATCGCTACGACGAATGGCATGCGGAAATGACTTCCATCTTTCCAGATCTAAAGGATGCAGGCCCTGAGGAACATTTAACCTGGGTACGAAAAACAAAGGAATCGGTGTCCATTCCCGTGATAGCCAGTTTGAACGCGGTGAACAAAGAGACCTGGGTAGAGTGGGCAAAGCTCCTTGAACAAACAGGAGTGGATGGCTTGGAACTGAACTTCTTTGCAACCCCTACTGATTTCAATAGAACCGCCAAAGAAATTGAGGATGAACAGGTTTCCATTATCAAGGAATTAAAGAAAGCTGTTAAAATCCCCATCTCGGTTAAGTTAAGTACTTTTTATACAAATCCTCTGAACGTTATTAAACAGCTGGATACGGCAGGGGTAAACGGGCTAGTGCTTTTTAACCGATTCTTCGATCCGAGTCTGGACGTGGAAAAGGAGAAGACAGATTATCCCTTTAACCTCTCGAATCCCAACGACCACAGGATAGCCCTACGGTATATTGGTCAGCTCTCGGGAAAGGTAAAGGCCAGCCTCTGCGCTTCCCATGGAATCCATGCATCCAGCCATGCACTGGAAGTCTTGTTGGCTGGAGCAGATGCATTTCAGGTAGTGAGTACGTTGTATCGGAACAAGCTTTCTACCATTACTCTGATCCTCCAGGAGATCGGAGCTTGGATGGATCGCAAAGGGTACAAGAAGATCGATGAGTTCAAGGGCAAGCTCGATGCAGAGCACAATCCCGATAAGTTTACCTATAGACGGGCTCAGTACGTAAAACTTCTCATGCGGCCCCATAATTTTCTAGCTAAACCCAAGATCATTTGACCAATGGAATCTGGAAAGGAAAGGTTTTCGATCCTACAGGTCATACGATCCCGTTCCTCCATCCGAACCTTTGCCCGCGAATCTGTACCAAAGGAGACGATGGAGGAATTAGGTAAACTCCTGACTAGGCGCGATCGAGGGCCCTTCGGAAACATTTGCCGGTTTGGGCTTATAGATTCCTCTCTCTATCCCCAATCGGATCTCGGTTCCATCAGTACCTACGGAGTGATCAAAAATCCGTATGGATATCTGGTTGGTGCGATTCAGAAAGCGGATCGGAGCCTTGTAGATTATGGATACCTATTCCAACGGATCCTCCTTGAAGCTACCCGATTAGGATTGGGAACCTGCTGGTTGGGTGGCACATTCCGACCTGAAAAAATTGCTTCTTTGTTCCCCCTACAGCCTGGGGAAATCATCCCTGCAGTGAGCCCTTTTGGGATTCCAGCAGAAAAACGAAGCTTGATCGATGGGGTTCTGCGATGGGGGGCCTCATCCAAGATTCGGAAGCCTTGGGGGCAATTGTTCTACGACGCTTCAGGAAGTTCGTTAAAGGAAGGAGACTGCCCTCTATTTCAGGATGCGTTGGAAGCCGTCCGGTTGGCTCCTTCTGCAATGAACCGACAGCCCTGGCGGGTGGTAATCGAGGGACGAAACGCACATTTCTTTCTCGATACCAAGGAGGACCGAAAATACCCTGTACGGTTTACTGAATTGGATCTAGGGATTGCCATGTATCATTTCGAAGCGGTGCTTCAGGAGGAGAGTATACAAGGGAAGTGGGAGTTTAGTCCGCCGCGAACTTCCTATGGACACCCTGAATGGGAGTACACCGCCAGTTGGAGTTCGTGAGGTGTAGGGGAATGATCCGTATTCCCATTAAAGCTATTTCGAAAGAAACCCTGGAAAAACGGTACTACACCGTAGCTCCTCTGTACGAAGGGATGCTGGACGGTCTTTACCAAGATGTGCAACGCATTCTGAATGAAGCAGGGATGAAGGTTACCGTTCGAAAGAGACTGAAGTCCTTTGAAAGCCTATTTTCCAAAGTTCTGAAAAAAGCTCGTCAGATTCGCTTGTACTCCCATTTCGAGGGAATCGAGCCTACCGTAGTGATCACCGATTTTCTCGGAATACGGATCGTTTGCCCTTTTCTGGAAGATACTATCAAGGTGGAGGACCTTATTCGCAGGAACCTTGAAGTAGTGGAACAGGAATACAAGGGGGAAGAGTATTCCCCCCACGAGTTTGGGTACGTGTCCACCCACATTATTGTGAAGATCGGTGGCCCACAGGAGGTAGAGGGGGTTCTGCAGGAAGAAATCCTAGCAGAGATCCAGATTCGGACAATTCTGCAGGATGCCTGGGCAGAGGTGGAACATGAGCTAATGTACAAAGCAGAGTTCACACCCTTCGATGAGCCGTTACGTCGAAAGCTATCAGCTGTGAATGCCAACTTGAGTCTTTCGGACATTATCTTTCAGGAAATTCGGGATTACCAACGGAAACTCCAGCAGGAACTAAGAACCCGAAGGAAAAGTTTCCTGCAAAAAATCCAGGCAGAATCTATCGAAACAATCGGTGAAGATGTCTTTTTGTCGAACCCGCCTCCTGCTTCCACACCTCCGTTGGTGGTTTCCAAGGAATCTCTATTCTATCAGACCCTGGACAATCTATTGTTGGAAGCGCTCACAGCCCATAACCAGCAACAGTATTCTAGGGCTATTGAACTGTACACCCACATTCTTCACAGAAAACCAAAGAGATCCATACGAGCACTGGTCTATATTCATCGTGGTATGGCTTTTTTTGGTGAGTCGAATTACGATAAAGCGTTAGAGGATTTTACGGCGGCCATCAACCTGGAACCAGAGAATCCACGAATATACTTCTATCGCGGAGTAGTTCAGCGGTTCCGAAAAGATCTGAATGGGGCTTTATTGGATCTCAGCCGGTCCCTGGAACTTGATCCCTATCATTTCGATTCTCTCTATAACAGAGCCCAGGTATACTTTTCGCTTGGTAACTATGTACAGGCCGCCGAAGACTGCCGACAGGCCTTGGCGTTAAAACCCAAAATACCGGAAGCTCGGAGATTCCTTCAAGTGATCGAACAGAAGTTACGGTTTTAAAGAAGAACATCGTTCGTAATTATATATTTGGGAACCATCGATGCTTCCCCAGGTCAGACCTCCTTCTGGGAAAACATATCGGGAAAATCCGGATCCGCATCGGTGATAATCTTAGCGGGTCTTTGAAGGGTATCTCGAATGTATGGGTATTCCACAGACATGGCATGAATGGTGTTCCCTGTAATGAGGTGTAAATTCTCAATTCCCAGTGCTTGGATTCGTCGATCAATTTCTTCCGGGGGATTGGCAGTAGGTCGCAGAGTGTCGGATGCGATGGAGATGGACCAGAATGTGGCATACATCTGGATAAAGGTGTATAGGGTTTCTACAGAGGAAAATGCTGCCTTTAGGGTTTTCCGAATACAGGCAAAGGCGATAGGCCGGGTGATAGGTGATTCTGAATGCATGACAAAAATGCCTGAAGGATCTCGGAAGCTTCGTTTTACCGCTTGGAAGAACTCTCGAGTGTACAGCATCCTTGAAGGACCAAAGGGATCCGTCATGTCCATGATTACCACATCGTACATACCCGGATGGGATTCCACAAAAGCCCGGCCATCTTGGTAATAGAAGTGAACCCTTGGATCTTCAAAAGCTCCTCCATTGAGGGTGGGGAGGTACGTGCGGGAGAATTTTACGACTTCCTCATCCAACTCAGCAAAGTCGACCCATTCCACCGAAGAGTACTTAAGAACTTCGCGTAGAATCCCCCCGTCTCCTCCCCCGATCACGAGGATCCGTTTAGGATTCGGATGGGTAAGAAGGGCGGGATGGGTCATGGGTTCATGGTATTGCCAGTCGTTCTTCTCAGCGACTTGGGTGATCTTGTCCAGAAGTAAAACTTTACCGAACTCTCCTGTTTCGACTAGTTCGATCTCCTGATAGGGAGTCTTTCCTTTGTAGAGGCTGCGTTCCACCGTATAGAAGAATCCAGAGGTACTGTTTAGCCATTCGTGGATGATGCGCTTTTCTGCCATGGATCACTCTCCTTAGAGGTTCTTGCACTCGAATATTTCCTGCATTTCCATCTTCAACATTTCCTTGATGGCTTTCTTTTCTTTAGAACTAAGATGCTCTACTTCAGGGCCAAATAGGTAGTTCTTCAATTTGATATTCTTTTTCTTCATTTTAGTATGGAAGATATTGTCCGAAATGATATTGATGTCGTATGCCAGGTACTCGGATAATACATCTTCCGAGATATAGTCCTGGATTGAGGTAATATCGTGATCGATAAACACTTTCTTTCCACGGGAGTCTCGGGTAAATCCTCGCACCCGGTAGTCCATCAGTACCACATCGGAATCGAAACTTCCAATGAGGTAGTGGAGGGCGTTCAGGGGAGAGATCATTCCACAGGTAGAAATATCTATGTCTACTCGGAAAGTAGCGATACCGGTGGATATATTATGTTCTGGATAGGTATGGATGGTGATATGACTCTTGTCTAGATGTCCGATCAATCCTGGAGCTACCAATTTCTGTTGACCGTCTGTAGTCTTTAAAACCCCACCTTCATAGTGAAGTTTCTCCATGTAGGATTGGCCTTCGTTGATAAGGGCGACCACACTAGCACCCCTTGGCTCATAGTCCTGGGTAGAGATGTTTACCAGCTTGGCATCGATGATACGACATACTTCCTCCACGATCTGCTGAAGCCGCTCCGAATTGTACTCCTCGTCCACATACTCCAGGTAATCGATCTGCGACTCTTTAGATCGAGCGTAACAGATGTCGTAAATATTGAAACTCAGGGTTTTCGTGAGGTTGTTGAACCCTTCCAGTTTCAATTTTTGACCCTTAACTCGTTTGAACAATTCCTTTCTTTCTCCTCCTTGGATTGATATATATGGGATTCAAGGATAAAAAGTATACCAAAAGTGTGGGGAGGGGGCAAGTATTGACAGCACGGCTCTTTTCCTTCACAAATACCGTATGAGTGAGTTACAGAAGAAGGATCCCGAACTCTATCAGGCTATTCAGCAAGAGGAAGGGAGGCAACGAAAAAAATTGGAGCTGATTGCCTCAGAGAACTTTGTTTCAAAAGCCGTGATGGAAGCCGTCGGTTCCGTTCTTACCAATAAGTATGCGGAAGGGTATCCTGGGAAGCGATACTATGGGGGGTGTGAGTTCGTAGATATTGCAGAAAACCTAGCCCGGGAACGAGCCTGCAAACTATTCCAATGTGATCATGCGAATGTACAACCCCACTCCGGTGCCCAGGCAAATATGGCCGTATATTTTACCCTGTTAGAACCGGGAGATACGGTCTTGGGCATGAATCTGAGCCATGGAGGGCACCTGACCCATGGATCTCCTGTGAACTTTTCTGGACGTTTCTATAAGATCGTCAGTTATGGTGTACGGAAAGATACGGAGACGATCGATTACGAGGAAGTGGAGCGACTGGCCCATCAACACAGGCCAAAGCTGATCATTGCAGGAGCTTCTGCGTATCCGAGGATGATCGACTTCAAGCGGTTCCGGGAAATTGCCGATGCAGTAGGCGCCTTTCTTATGACCGATATGGCCCACATAGCGGGGCTTGTGGCAGTAGGACTTCATCCTTCCCCTCTTCCCTACTCACACTTCACCACCTCTACTACCCATAAAACTCTTCGGGGGCCAAGGGGAGGACTCATTCTGATCGGTAAGGATGGAGAAAACACATTGGGAATCACAGCCCCCAAGAGTGGAAGGTTGAAACTCTGGTCCGAGGTACTGGATGGCATGGTAATGCCGGGTGTGCAGGGAGGTCCCCTTATGCACGTGATAGCTGGAAAAGCAGTTGCCTTCAAAGAGGCTTTGGAACCTTCCTTTAAGACGTACCAGGAACAGATCCTGAAAAATGCGAAGGCTCTTTGTTCTGCTCTCCAAGAGGGAGGAGCTCGTATCGTTTCTGGAGGAACCGACAACCACCTGATCCTGATGGATGTCACTCCCTTCAATCTTTCGGGAAAAGAAGCCGAAACGTTACTGGATCGAGCAAACATTACGGTAAACAAGAATACGATTCCCTTCGATACCAAAGGCCCTCTGATTACTTCGGGAATTCGACTCGGAACACCTGCTCTGACCACACGGGGCATGAAAGAACCTGAAATGAAACTGATTGCGGGGTACATTCTAGACGTGTTGAAACACCCGACAGAGGATACGGTCCTTTCCCGTGTGGCGCATGAGGTGGTAGCTCTGTCGGAACGATTTCCGTTGACCCAACATTGAGTGCCCCTTTTCATTGACAAAGCAATGGGGGGGCACCTATACTTTATCAGGTAATTAGGATGGGCTATGAGTAACCCGTTACAGCTATCCATTGTCAATTTCAATAAGGATGCCTACATCATCGTGGAGGGCAAGCAACGGGCAGATAATTTTTACATCATCCGGACGGGTAAGGTCAGAATCAGTAAAGAAGTGGAAGTGGTGGAAGAGGAGGGTGGAAACATTCTAGGTCCGGGGGATTTCTTTGGAGTCGTATCCACCATGTCCTCCCATAGCCATATAGAAACAGCCCAAGCTATTACCGATGTATCGCTCATCTCAGTTCATCGAGACCAGTATGGGTTACTCATCGAAAAGAATAGCCCAGTGGCAATGAAGATTATCGAAGGATTCTCCCGACGGATGCGTTATCTGGATGAAGCGTTGGCTCGGCTAACCAATAAATCCAGCCGAGAAAACGATCCTAACCATCTGTTCGAAGTAGCGGAATACTACGCAAAGCAGAACCAGTACAACCTAGCCTACTATGCATACTACCATTATGTAAAGCTTTTCCCCAAGGGTGAATATATGCAGAAGGCGATGGAGCGGATGGCAAAGATCCAACCCTACGCCAAACCCGTGTTCCTCGATGGTAGTGACACTACCTTCACCCGCACGTATCCCAAGAACACGATGATCTTTGCCGAAAGTATGCCGGGCAAGGAACTCTACATCATCCAGAAAGGGAGTGTTAAAATCTCCAAACTGGTGGGCGGAACAGAGGTGCTTTTAGCGGTTCTGAAACCCGGGGATATTTTTGGGGAAATGTCATTGATCGAAAATAAACCTCGGTCCGCCTCTGCTATCGCGTATGAGGATACTGTTCTTTTAGCGGTAAATAAGGATAACTTTGCTCGAATGGTCACTACCCAACCACAGATCATCGCTCGCTTGACTCAGTTGCTGGCAGAACGAATCTGGTTCATTTACAAACAACTAGCCAATACATTGTTGAAGGACCCCGTGGCCAAGATGTACGATGCTCTCCTGATCCAGCTGGAAAAAGCACGGGTTCCCATCCGTGGAGGAGAGTCGTACACCTTCGATATTGGTCCCAAAGAACTGATCAACATGGTAGGGTTACCGATGGCGGAAGGCAACAATGCCCTCCGAGTCCTTCTTCAAAATCCGCGGATCAAAGCGGTAGACAACCGCATCTTTACCTCCGATGTGGAGGAGATCCTTAAGCAAGCTAATTACTACCGGAAGATGCAACGAATCGAACAGGCAAGGAAAGAGCAACGGCGATATTAATACTAAGGAATCAGGTGTTCTGGACGTCGTTCCGGGATAGGACCATATTCTTTTCCTGAAGCATAGAACGCAGGAGAAAAGAACAGAGCACAGTAGCAGTGTCCGTACTCTTGAATATCTTCTTTACTGTACAGGCAGGGACAGATCACATCTTTGTCCCGTTCGCGACTATTCCCGGAATCCCGGCAAGGACAAAGAAAGTACCCGTAACGATTGAAGTTGGTGGTCAACCCCTCTAGAAGGGTTTGTACAAACTCTCTATCTGGGTTCACTCTCCATCCCTGATGCTGGGCCACCCGTTCCACAAAGACCTTCGTTTCTTCCAGGGTTTTTTCCTTCATACCCTCTCTCCTCAAGGAGTAATTCCAATCAATTCATCCCATTTTTCTTTAACGAATCCGGTAACCACCTGATTTCCATCTACTACAAGGTAGGGATACAAGAGACTGCGCTGGAAAGTGTCTCGTAAGGCGGTTTTCAATTCTTGTCGCAAGTCCTGGGGAAGGGTATCCACATATACGTACCGAAAAGCCACATTCTTTTCTTTGAGGTAGGCGATAGCTCGTTTACAAAACCCGCAGGTACTGAGGGCATAGACCGTTACCTCATGACCCGTTGGGTTTCCAGATTCCTGGATGAAGGGGATTTTATCATACACTGACATGGTATAACCTCACTGCTCCTTATGCATTGTAGCGTGTACATAAAGGATACTGTAGAAATGGGGGTAGAGCAATATGAGGGATTACTTTGTCCGTAGGATAGGGCGATTAAACCCTAACTCGGCCAACCGGGTTTTGATTTCTTCCAGTTGTTCCGCCGGTAAATGTTCTAAAACAACTCGATGGATTCCAGTGTCTGTTTTTTCGATAGAGGGGGAAAATCCTTTATCGGTCAATTGATTTTTTACCTTAATGGCGTTGGCTAAATTGGAAAAGGACGCTACCTGAAGGGTTACGTACGTCACTGGTTTCACTGCCTGCACTACTTCCAACCGAACTCGGGTAACCCCCATCGGAGTAAGGCCGATAGCGTCCGCTGCTGCTTTGGACAGATCGATGATTCGATCCTGGACAAAAGGACCCCGGTCGTTGATCCGAACAATTACCGATTTATTGTTGATCAGATTCGTTACCTTCACTAGAGTTCCAAAAGGCAAAGTCTGATGGGCTGCTGTAAGGAGGTTCGTGTCGAACATCTCCCCACTAGCCGTTCGTTGACCATGAAACTTTCCCCCATACCAGGAAGCGAACCCTTCCATAGGGACCGTTTCCCCCGATACTGATACGGACGTAAGAAAGATGAGGATAGAGCTGATCAGGTACGACATCTTCTTTCCTATCGGCATCACTCTTGCGATTCTTGATGATGCGAGCGGTATACCCTTGATCCGCCAACTGGAATCCAGTATACAGGAATCGATGGATACACGGTACCGTTTAATCCTCTTCGATGCGGATGGCACGCTCTTCGACTACGAAAAAGCGGAAGACACAGCCCTGGAAGCTGCCCTAGGAGAAGAAGGAGTCCCGTATCGACGGGAGGAGCATAGGGATGTGTACCGGGCCATCAATCAGGAACTCTGGGAATTATTCGAAAAAGGGGGTATCCAGGCAGCCGAACTGCGGGTGGAACGGTTCAAACGGTTTTCCCTTGCCACAGGAATACCGTTAGACCCTGTTTCAATCTCAAGACGGTACCTGAAGCACCTGGCAGAGGGAGCCTATCTCTATGAGGGTGTAGAATGTCTCCTGCAGGAACTGAAAAGGAAGTACAAAATCGGGTTAGTTACCAATGGTTTAAAGGAGGTGCAAAGGAACCGATTCGCAAAGACCCCCCTTCCGCAATACATGTCCTGCATCATTGTGTCGGACGAAGTGGGATTGCAGAAACCGGATCCTGCGATCTTTCGGATGGCTTTAATGGAAGCGGGAGAGTCCGATCCTCGACGTACCCTAGTAGTGGGGGATAGTCTTACCTCCGATATTCAAGGTGGATGGAATGCGGGAATGGACACTTGCTGGTTCAATCCTACAGGCAAAATGAATCAGACTTCTCTTGCGCCTACCTATGAGATACGGCAGTTGAAAGAGCTCCTGGAGTTCTTATAACTCCCTACTTGCGTTCTCTACTGGCCTCCTCGATCATCTAACCTCAGGAAGGCCGGATGACCCGACTGAACACTACCTTTAGGTACCGTCCTTCTGGGAAATCGGTCCGAATGGGATGATCCGGGGAAGCACCGGTGATTCGAAACATCTGAAGTTCCACTCGAGCCTCCCGAGCAGCATTGGATAGCACAGAGAGAAACTGCCCTTCACTTACTAAACCCGAACAAGAACAGGAGACCAGGATACCCCCTGAGCGAACCCTTCCCATCGCTAACCTGTTGATGTCGTTATAGGTTCGTAGCGCTCTGGGGATTTCTTCTCGAACAAGGGCTAGTTTTGCAGGATCTACGATAACGAGATCCGCTTGTTTCTGCATTCTCTCCATTCTGCGGAGAAAATCGAAGGAATCCTCATGGATGAAATCGATGGATACCTGATTGAGGTCTGCATTCCTTTGGGCAACTTTCAAGGCTTTCTCGTCCAGGTCTACTCCGATCACAGAGATAGCCCCTCCTAAGGCGGCGGAAATGCCGAACCCTCCCGTATAGCAAAATAAGTCCCATACTTCCTTGCCGTTGGATAGTTCAGCTACAAAAGCTCGATTGTCCCTCTGATCTAAGAAATAACCTGTCTTGTGTCCCGTAAGGAGAGACACCTCCATGGTAAGGGAGTTTTCCTTGAGAATAACTCGTTCTGGGCAGGGGTACCGCTTTCGAAGGGATTGGAAACTTACCCCCTCTTGCTGTTCTATCTTTGGATCAGGCCGGAAACAAACGGTGCATCCGGGATAGAGTTCTCTGAGGATGAAGACCAGGTTGTCGGCAAAGGGAATATAACCAGCGCTTGAGGGTTCGATCACCAGGAGATCGGCATACTTGTCTATCACTAACCCCGATAATCCATCCCCTTCTCCATGTACCAGACGATAGGCATTGGAACGGGTAGGAAGTTTTAAGATTTCTTCCCGTAGGGCTTTTGCCGCTAGAAGGCGGGAGCGTAAAAAGGGTTCGTCGATTTTTTCGTTAGGATTGCTAGTGAGAAGCCGGATGGCCACTGTTCGAGTTGGATGGTAAAAGCCCTTCCCTACAAAGGATCCGGTCCGGGAAACCACCTCTACTACCGTGCCGGGAGACATCCGGGACTTTGGTCGCTGGATCATCTTACGAAAGATCCAGGGGTGATTGATGGAACGATCGATTCTTAACTGGATCCGAGGCTGCATGAGCGTTAGTATGCCATGAAAAGGGGACATTCGCATACGGTTGGACGCGGGTATTGACCGAATCTACTGCTTCGTGTATATGTTTCGCCATGATTCTTCCGTTGGATCTATTAATCGAATACCAGGGTAATATCTACGAACTCACCTGCGCGGCTATCCGGAGGGCCTACCAGATAACCATCACCGGGGATGAGGAGATCCAGCAGAACCAGGGAAAGGTAGTTCCCACAGCCATCAAACAGATCCTCACGAAAAAAGTGGTATTCCAGCTGGAAGAGTAGCACTTCCCATGGGGGGGCTTCCACTGGTACTACTTTTTGGGCCTACCGGAGTCGGAAAAACAGAGCTCATCCTTCGTTTGTTCGCCGGCATAGGGGAGGTGATCAGTGCCGATTCTATGCAGGTATACAAAGGATTAGATATTGGCACAGCCAAACCTTCCCTTGAGGTTCGCTCACAGGTTCCCCACCATCTGATCGACATCCTGGATCCTCGAGAACAGTACACGGCAGGGGAGTTCGTCCATCGAGCAGAGGAATTGATTCCCCAGATCGATGTTCGGGGCCGTATCCCGATCATATCGGGAGGAACTGCATACTATTTCAAAAACTTCCTCTATGGTCTTCCTGAAACACCGGTTGCCAATCCTTCGGTGCGGGAATGGCTGGATCAGCGGTTGGAACTAGAAGGGTTACCTCGTCTATACGAAGAACTGAAGCGGATCGATCCGGTGGCAGGGGAGCGGATTTCCCCTAGGGATACTTACCGAATCCTTCGAGCGCTGGAGGTGTATTATTCCACAGGACGTGCTCTTTCTTCCTATGCTGTGCCGGTCAGCCCTAGATTAGGACGATCGTACCGCTTGATTGGCTTGATACGGGATCGCAAGGAGTTGTACCAGAGAATCGATGCTCGTGTGGAAGAAATGTTTAAGCAGGGACTTCCAGAGGAAGTCGCCCGGTTGATTGCTTTAGGGTATGGAGAGGAGGATCCGGGGATGAGAGGTATTGGGTATCGGGAGTTCTTTCAACTGGGCAAGGAGGGATGCCTTACCCTCTCTCAAGTGAAAACAGAGATACAGAAAAACTCCCGTCGATACGCCAAGCGACAGATCACTTTTTTCAAGAGCCTACCCGGTGTACAGTGGCTCCATCCGAACTCTATCCGTAGCTTGAAGGATCTAGGGATCTCTCTGTAAGATAAAGTTATGACAGCGAGCCTTCTGCCCTATCGCAGGTTCATTAAAGAGGTAGATGCCCTTTGTGATAGGTTAGGGGCTATCCACCGTACCCATCTTTCCTGTCGAAAAGGGTGCTTTACCTGCTGTACGGATATTTCCGTTCTGGCAGTAGAAGCGTTTTCCATACTCAGGGGGGTAGGGACTCCCCTTTTGGGGATACCGGAAGAGGGGAAGGCCTTTGAAAATATCAACGCTAACTACTGTGTATTTCTAGACTTAGAAGGGGCCTGCAAGATTTATCCTTATCGCCCCCTCATCTGCCGGACCCACGGATTGCCTCTCCTGTATCCGATCCTTGAATACGATGAAGCGGGAAAGGAACGAGCTTTGGAAGAACCTGCATGGCAACTGTTCTACTGTGATCTGAACTTTCAGGGGGTGGAAGATGAGGAGATGGAAAGGGTCTTTACTCCAGAGACGGTGTTGAATATGGAGGAATGGAATGAACAGCTGGTTCTCATCAATGAAGGGTTTCGAGGTTCAGCCGATGGGTCGAGTTTCCTTAAAGCCATTTATCAAGGGAAGTTTGGGGAAAGGGCCCGAAAAGAACTTTTTCAAACGGGTCGGATTCCCCTTTCATCCCTCGGTTGGGTGATTTTGTAAGAGTAACTAAGATTAAATAAATAGATTCACTTGACTTTTTGAGGCCTCTGATAGGTAAGTTGCCACCCCTCCGATTTCCACTCCCTCCAGGAGTTCTTCTTTTTTAACTCCCATCACATCCATCGACATTTGACAAGCTACCAGTTTTACCCCGGATGATAAGGCACTCTGGATCATGGCTTCCAGGCTGTCTACTTGTTTTTGCTTCATTCGGAACCGCATCATCTTGGGACCTATACCAGCAAAATGCATTTTTGAAAGCCCTAGCTTTTTGCTGTTCTTGGGGAGCATGAAACCGAACATGCTGGCCATCCAATCTTTCCGGATTTTTACTTTCTCTGGCTTCTTAATCACTGACAATCCCCAGAAGGTGAAGAACATCGTCACCCTCTTGCCTGCAGAGGCAGCTCCATTGGCAATGACGAAACTCGCAAGGGCTCGGTCTAGATCGTTGGAAAATACGATAAGGGTCACCGCTTCTCCGGTTCCTTCGAGAACCTGTGGGGTGGTTTTTACACCCTTTTCCACGATGGCCCGAATGATTCCTCCCTCTTCCTCGACTCCAATCAGTTTGTTTCCCGTCATGGTACACCAGGCGGCTACGTCTCTTCCGAAACCTGGATCCGAGGCCAGTGCAAGGACCCTGTCTCCTACGGATACCGATTCCATTGCTGCTTTCAATTTCATGATCGGCCCCGGGCACTGGAGACCTGTGGTGTCTAGTTTGGTGATCCGAATGGTGGAGGTTTCTGCTCTCGATCGATCCGGATTGGCTTGATAGATGAGATCATCCTTCCCAATGAAGTCTTTCTCGAAGATATCCTCGCTGGACTGTTTCTGGGTGGCGATCTGGTAGGTTTTATATCCGCCGGAGAGGTTGAAGATATCAGAATACCCATTCTCTCGAAGGATCCGTTCAGCTAGATATGCCCTAAGGCCAGCGGCGCAGAATACTACAATGGTTCGGTCTTTGGGGATCTCTGCCAACCGATGTCTCACTTCATAGTGTGGGATATTCACCGCACCTTCGATGGTTCCAAGTTGGTACTCTTCAGGGGTACGAACGTCTAGAAGGAAGAGAGTACTGAGATCCTTCTCTAGCAGTTCATGCCACTGAATGTGACGACTCCGCCCCTTTAGGATATTCTCTGCTACGAACCCTGCCATGTTCACCGGATCCTTAGCAGAGGAGTAGGGTGGAGCATAGGCATGTTCGATTTCAGTGAGTTCCTGAACCGTTCCGCCATGTCGGAGTACGGTGGCAAAGAGATCGATTCGTTTATCTACCCCTTCATACCCTACGATCTGGGCTCCATAGAGCTTTCCTGACTCTGGGTGAAAGGTAATTTTGATACTCATTCCTTTCGCCCCTGGATAGTACCCTGCATGGGATGAGGAGTGAATGTTGATAGCCTGGTAGGGAAGCCCTTCGGATTTGAGGGTTTTTTCCGCTAGTCCCGTGGAGGCCACGGTAAGATCGAACACCTTGGCAATGGCAGTTCCAATAGCGCCCGAGTAGGTTTTTTGATTCCCATAGATGATGTTGTCTGCTACGATCCTCCCCTGCTTGTTGGCTGGTCCTGCCAAATAGGTGAGGGTAGGTTTACCGGTGATAGGATTGGGAAACTCGATTGCATCCCCCACTGCATAAATATCGGGGTCCGATGTTTGTAAATATTCGTTTACCTTAATTCCTCCCGTCGTACCAATCTGGAGCCCCGCTGCTTTGGCAAGTTTAGTATCCGGTCGTACCCCAATGGAGAGGAGAACGAAATCCGTTTCGATCTTACGACCACTTTTTAGAGTAACGGTAAGGTGATCTTTGGTTCCTTCAAAGGATGCTACCCCATCGTTCAAGTAGAACTCCACCTGTTTCGTCTTCAAGTGTTGATGCACCTCTGCCGCAATTTCATAGTCCACCACGTTCATCACCTGTTGCGCCATTTCTACGAGGATTACCTGTAGACCCCGGTTCCTAAAGTTCTCCGCCATTTCCAGGCCAATAAACCCAGCTCCCACGATCACTGCCCGTTTGGGTCGTCTGGTATCGATGAAGCCTTTGATTGCATCCGTGTCGGTCACACTCCGAAGGGTGAAGATCCGTTCGTCCTGGATTCCGGGGATAGGAGGTCTTACTGGCTCTGCTCCGGGGGAAAGGACGAGCTTGTCATAGGATTCTTCGTACTCTTTTCCTGTAGAAAGATCAGTAACGGTTACCCTTTTTGCAGTTCGATCTATAGAGGTGACTTCTGAAAAGACCCGGACTTGAACACGAAAATTCCTTTCGAAAGTTTCTTTCGTTACTACAAATAGGTTATTTCGATCCCGGATCACCTCTCCGATATAGTAGGGAAGGCCACAATTGGCGTAAGAGATGTATCCTCCCCGTTCGAAAATAAGGATCTCTGCTTTTTCTGAGTTGCGACGCAATCGCGCTGCTGTTGTCGCTCCACCGGCAACGCCCCCAACGATCACGACTTTCATGCAAAACCTCCCAATAGATCTTCTTTTAACGATAAAAAGAGTATCATAGAAGAAATGTATAAGTCAATGGGTATATATATAATTTTTTATATAAAAAATTACAAACGGAAGGTAGAATTTTTCATCAGGATCGGTAAAATAGTAGGTAAGGTGAATAGGTACAGAAAGCGGAGTATTCTATTGATCTTTTTCCTAATCCTTCTATCCCTCCAGTTGGTAGGGTTACCTAAGAAAAAGGTCCTGATTCTCCATTCCTACAACATTGGGTACGTCTGGACAGACCTCATTGCCATGGGGATGCGATCGGTGTTCCAGGAACATACCCGGGATATCGAGGTGTACGAAGAGTACTGTGACACCAAGCGTTACCCACCGGATTTCGTGTTTCCCCATATTCGGCAACTCCTGCGTTCAAAATATAAGGCTGATCCACCGGATGTAGTGGTTACTTCGGATGACAATGCGCTCGATTTTGCTTTAGGCTTGCGGAAAGAAATATTTCCCAACGCTCCCATCGTATTCTGTGGGGTGAATTACTATCATCCTTTCCGTCTGAGGGGAGAGAGGAACATCACCGGCATTGCCGAGAACTTCAACATTCCCCGTACCCTCGATTTGATTCTCATGTTGCACCCGAAGCTTTCCTACATAACGGTAGTTTCCGATTCAACGGAAACGGGCCGCTACAACACAGCCCGTCTCATGCAAGTGATCCATAACTACGAGAACAAGGTAGAGTTTCTATTTCTCTTGGAGCGAACCAAGGAAGAGTTGGAAAGAGAACTTCGGGCTCTCCCTCCCAATGGAGTAGTGCTGAACCTATCCTTCTGGAGGGATCGGTCAGGACGAGTTTTAACG
>JAOABU010000079.1 GCA_026418195.1 Spirochaetota bacterium
ATAAAAAAGTCCTATTCTGTACGGCGAACCCTTATCGTCAAAAGGTGCATGGCTTTTTACATGATTCTCCTGATGCAGCTCTCCTGTTTCCATGAGACCATGCACTTGGGGGGGTATGCGTATGCAGAAACTATCCGCAAAATACCTCTACCTCGATTCGAATGGAATCGGGAAGGTTCAGAAACAGGAGGAACTCATGCGAGGAGTACGAATCGGAATCACGGTACTCGTAATAGCTGTAGTGGCCCTAGGTCTATTTGTGGGGTGTAAATCCAAAGAGGCAAAGACACAGGTAGGAATCGTCCTGCCAACCAAGGATGAGCCACGCTGGATCCAGGATCAGACACGATTTATGGACGCTCTGAAAGCAGCGGGATTCAGTGCAAAGGTTCTCTTCAGTCAGGGGGATTCGGCCAAGGAGAAGGCGAATGTGGAAGCTTTGGTCAGTGAGGGGATTAAAGTTCTGATCATCTGTCCCCACGACGGAACAGCAGCTGCCGCTTCAGCGGATCTAGCCGCAAAAGCCGGTGTGAAGGTCATCTCCTACGATAGGCTCATCCGGGATACGGTAAACGTGGATTACTATGTCACCTTCGATAGCGTCGAAGTTGGAGCAGCGTGGGGCAAGTACCTAATTTCCAAGGTACCCCAAGGGAAAAAAGGGAACAATCTGTACCTCTATGCGGGAGCAGCGAGCGACAACAATTCCTTCCTCTTTTTCGAAGGTGCCTGGAGGGAGCTACAACCCAAAATCGCAGACGGTACTTTCATTGTCCGCAACTCCGACAAAGCAGTGGCTCTGGCAAACAAAGCGAAACTCACACGGGATGAAATGGCTCAAATCATTGGTCAGGTAACGACGAACTGGAACTTCAACGATGCAAAAAGCAAAGCAGAGGCAAACCTCACTGCAGTAGGTCCTGCCGCGAAAGGGGAAGTGTTCATTTGTGCTCCTAACGATGGAACAGCACGGGCTATCGCGGATGCCTTCGCAGCAGACAAGGCAGTAACGAAATATTACATCACAGGCCAGGATGCGGAAATTGCCTCCCTTCAGTACATTATCGATGGTAAGCAGTCCATGACGGTGCTGAAGGATGTGCGAACCCTGGTGAAGGACGCCATCAATGCCGCTGTTGCCTATATGGGTGGGAAGACACCCCCTGTAACCACCACCTATAACAATGGAAAAAAGGACGTTCCTGCGAAACCTACCGCCATCGTTACGGTGACTCAGGAAAACTTCATCAAGGAGATTATTGACTCCGGATACTGGCCCGCTGATAAGTTTACAGGGTTGGAAAAGCTGAAGAAATGAGTTAGAAGGCCCACATAGTGTACCGCTCGAGAAGGGTGCAGTGAATGGTACCATTTCCTGCACCCTTTGTTCTATACTAATGGAAGGGGTGGTTCCATGAATGACTCTATCCTTGAGATGCGGCACATCACCAAGCGGTTCCCTGGGGTACTGGCTCTGAAGAATGTCACCTTCTCGGTAAAAAGGGGCGAAATCCACTGCCTGGTGGGAGAGAATGGAGCTGGGAAATCCACGCTCATGAAAATCTTAAGCGGAGTGCATCCGCGGTCCTCGTTCGAAGGAGAGATCATCTTTGATGGGAAAGCAGTTTCCTTCAACCATATTCAGGACAGTGAAGCTGTAGGGATTGGGATCATCTATCAGGAATTGGCTCTGGTGCCAGAGATGATGGTATACGAGAATGTGATGCTAGGACACGAAATCCGTAAGGGGATAGCTTTAGACGTGAACCGGATGATCCAGAGGACGGAAGAACTCCTGAAGCTGGTGCATCTGGATATCCCTTCCACTGTAAAGGTGCGGGACTTAGGGATAGGAAAACAACAGTTAGTGGAGATCGCAAAGGCTTTGAGTCGGAATGTGAAACTCCTGATCCTGGACGAACCTACTGCTGCCCTGAACGAAGCGGACTGTGAGAACTTACTTCAAATCATTCGGGAATTGAAGGGGCAAGGGGTGACCTGCATCCTGATTTCCCATAAGCTGAAGGAGGTGTTGAGCATCGCAGATACGATCACAGTCCTTCGAGATGGAGAGACGATCTGCACCCTAGACCGTGAAAAAGACGCAGTGACCGAGCAGGTATTGATCAAGCATATGGTAGGGCGATCCATCGACACGATCTTTCCTTCGAGGATATCAAGTATTCAACCAGAGGTTATTCTCGAAGTGAAGAATTGGAACGCCTTCGATCCTCGGTTGGGAAGGCAGATCCTTCGGGATGTGAACTTCCATGTTAGAAAAGGGGAAGTGGTAGGGATTGCCGGATTGATCGGATCAGGCCGGACAGAACTAGCACGGAGTTTGTTCGGAAACCCGGACAGGTATGTACTGTGGGGAGAGATGGTGTTCAAAGGAAAACCGGTGCGGTTCACCCACCCTAGTCAGGCTATACGGGCAGGAATGGCGTATGCTACAGAGGATCGGAAACGGAATGGGTTGATCCTCATCCAACCCGTGAAATCCAATATCACGTTGGCGAACTTAAAAGCCGTCTCTAACCAACAAGGGGTGTTGTCGGAAGAACAGGAGGTGAAAATTGCTTCTGGGTTCGTCCGATCCCTAGGAATCAAGACTCCCAGCATCGAGCAACTAGTTCTGAACCTCTCAGGAGGGAACCAACAGAAGGTATCTGTTGCAAAATGGCTCTTTGTGAACCCAGAGCTTCTCATTTTAGACGAACCTACCCGGGGCATCGATGTGGGCGCCAAGTGCGAGATTCATACCATCATGAACGAACTGGTCATGAAAGGAATGAGTATTGTCCTCATCTCATCCGAACTGCCGGAAGTGTTGGGGATGAGTGACCGGATCTATGTGATGGCGAACGGGCATATCACCGGGGAGCTCCCTGCAAAGGAAGCTACACAGGAAAGAGTAATGGAGCTTGCCACGCAATATTGAGGAGGATGCAATGGACCGCACAGCAATACAGGCGTTGATTCGAACGAAACTGCGTGACTATGCCATGTACCTCGCCCTGGTACTCATCATGCTTGTGTTCAGCATCCTAACCGGGGGTAGTTTTATATCATCCCGAAATATCGCGAACCTGCTGAACCAGACAGGTTACATTGCGGTACTCGCGGTAGGTATGACCTTGATCATCGTAATCCGGCACATCGATTTGTCTGTAGGATTCTTATCGGGCTTTTTAGGGGCAGTCGCCGCTGTCCTACTCACCCGATTCCAGGTGCCTGTATGGCTTACGATCGTAATCGTATTGGCTTTAGGGGCTGTGGCCGGATTCATTACAGGTGCTCCGGTAGCACTTTTAGGGATTCCTGCGTTCGTATCTTCCCTGGCAGGTTGGCTTATTTACCGAGGGGCCTTGATGTTAGTTACGGCAGCTACCGGTACGATCATCATTCCCAACGAGACGTTCAATGAGATAGGGAACGGATTCATCCCGGATCTATTTGCCAGTACCCAGTTCCTTCCCGGATTGCATAAGACCACGCTCCTCATTGGAATTGTGGTGATCGGGTTGAGTATTCTGGCACAGATATTAGACAGAAAGAGAAAGTTGGAATATAACTTCGAGGTCCTTCCCGTTCCTGTAGATATAGGGAAGGCAGTATTCCTGACCGGGGTCATCGCGTACATCACCTGGATTCTGGCTGGGTACAATGGTTTGTCCTGGACTTTCGTGATTATGATCCTAGTGGTGGTTGTATTCGATTTTTTGGCCCGAAAGACGGTATTGGGACGGCACATTTTTGCCGTAGGTGGAAACCCGGAAGCAGCGGAACTGTCTGGAATCAACGTGAAAAAGATCACTCTCTTCGTCTTTTCCTCTATGGGGTTGCTGTCGGGGCTTTCTGGAATTTTGTTTACCGCGCGATTGAAGTCGGCATCTCCCCAGGCAGGTACTCTTTTCGAGCTCGATGCCATCGCTGCTTGTTACATTGGCGGGGTGTCCGCTGCGGGGGGAATCGGTTCCATTACAGGTTCTCTCGTAGGTGCTCTGGTCTACATGTCCCTGATGAATGGAATGAATCTGCTTGGGACGGACATCTCTCTCCAGTATGTGATCCGGGGACTCGTGTTGGTAGGGGCTGTGATTTTCGATGTAGTCTCTCGAAAACGAAGAGCCTAATGCGAAAAAAAAAGCCGTTCTCGGAAGAGAACGGCTTTCCTTATGCCTTAGCCAGAGGGGCTGTAGATTTTAGTAGTCCATTGGCGGATGTTGAGCCGGAGGATTCTTTTCTTTCTCCGGGATCTCGGTGATGGCGCACTCGGTAGTGAGCAGCAGTCCCGCAATGGAAGCCGCGTTCTGAAGAGCGCTTCGGGTGACCTTTGCCGGGTCGATGATTCCCGCTTTCATCATGTTGGTCCATTCCATCTTTTGAGCATCGAACCCAACGCCCTTCTTTTCGTTCTTGGCCTTTTCGGCAACGATCGAACCATCCACTCCCGCGTTCTCGGCGATCTGTCGGATCGGTTCTTCCAACGCTCGCATCACGATCCGGAATCCAACTTTTTCCTCTTCCGTGTAGGAAGAAATATCATATTTTTCCAATACGGGAACGATCTGGGCAAGGGTTACACCACCACCGGGGATGATTCCTTCCTCGATAGCAGCCCGAGTAGCCGAAAGAGCGTCCTCGACTCTGTGCTTCTTTTCTTTCAGCTCAGTCTCGGTAGCAGCACCTACGTTGATGACCGCTACACCCCCAGCCAGTTTCGCCAGCCGTTCCTGGAGCTTCTCCCGATCGTAATCCGAGGTCGTTTCCTCGATCTGAGCCTTGATCTGGGCAATCCGATCCTTGATGTCCTGGGGTTTGCCTTCCCCGCTCACGATGGTGGTGTTTTCTTTGTCCACTTTCACCATCTTTGCGCGACCCATCTGGCTCAGTTCAGTATTCTCCAGCTTGAGTCCGAGTTCTTCGGAAATGACCTGTCCACCAGTGAGAATGGCAATGTCTTCCAGCATCGCTTTCCGGCGATCTCCAAAGCCAGGCGCCTTCACTGCGCAAGCATTGAGAGTTCCCCGGAGGTTGTTCACTACGAGGGTGGCTAAAGCTTCCCCTTCCACGTCCTCCGCGATGATCAGTAGGGGTTTGCCAGCCTGAGCTACTTTTTCCAGTACAGGGAGAAGTTCTTTCATGTTGGAGATCTTCTTGTCATGGATCAGGATGTAGGGATTCTCCAACACGGTGGTCATCGTGTCGCGGTTGGTGGCGAAGTAGGGCGAAATGTATCCGCGATCGAACTGCATACCTTCCACGTACTCGGTCGTCGTTTCGATCGTCTTGGATTCCTCGACAGTAATCACCCCATCCTTCCCTACCTTCTCCATGGCGTCGGCAATTTCTTTACCGATCTCCATATCGTTGTTGGCAGAGATAGCGGCTACCTGGGCGATCTCCTCTTTCTCCTTGATTTCCTTGGACGCTTTCTTGATTTCCTCGACGGCAATTTCTACTGCCTTGTCGATTCCCCGCTTGATGCCCATGGGGTTGATCCCAGCAGCAACAGCCTTCAATCCTTCCTTGATGATGCTGTAGGCAAGTACGGTTGCAGTAGTCGTTCCGTCCCCTGCCACGTCGTTGGTCTTTGTAGCGACCTCTTTCAGGAGCTGTGCTCCCATGTTCTCATAGGGGTCTTCCAGTTCGATTTCCTTTGCGACGGAGACTCCGTCCTTCGTAACCGTGGGCGCTCCGAATTTCTTGTCTAGCAGAACGTTTCTTCCCTTTGGCCCCAAGGTTACCTTGACCGCGTTGGACATTTTCTCCACACCTCGGAGAAGCGCGCGGCGTGCTTCTTCTTCGAATTTCAACTGCTTAGCCATATTCTACTCCCTCACTTTGACAGAATGTGATGTGATATTGGGTTGATATGTGATCTGTAAAAAAAGATACAAATCTTTTTCTAAATCGCCAAGTAAATTTTTCATCTTTTTGAAAGAAAGAGGATTTCTCCAGCGGCAAACTCCCGAATTTCGGCAGATCCCTCAGGCTGAATCAATAACAGACCCTCTTCCGAGATGCCTAGGATCTTTCCAGCAAAGGGTTCTTCCATCCCGGGAATCCCAGGTTGAAACCAGACAGATTCATTTTTCCGGTAGAGTCGGTTTTCTATCTCGGTTTTCCATAGGTTTGATGGGATGACGCTTCCCGAGTTTTTTGTGTTTGTTTCCTGCTCTTCATCGGGCCGTGAGGAGTAGATCCATCGATAGAGATGGGTAAGCAAGGGTGAAATCAGCTCTTGAATCTCGAACTTTTTGCCCGAAACTTTTCGGATGGAGGTAGCCGTTTTACGGAGTTCTTTGGGAAAGGACTTCTGCAGACAGTTGATTCCCATTCCAATCAGAACCGCCTGATCTTTCGTCTCTACTAGAATACCGGCAACTTTTCGTTCCTTCAGGAGCACATCGTTGGGCCACTTGATCGAGGGATTCAGTTCAAACTCATCCTCCAATAGCGTGGCGATGGAAAGGGCAGCTTTCAAGGACAGGGGGCCTAGAGGAGTCGGCAAATCCGAAGTTCGCAGAATGAGGGTGCAGAGGAGACTTTCCCCGGGAGGGGATTCCCATTTTCGGTCGGGGAACCTCCCGCGACCCGCGATTTGATAGGAAGTGACGATCAAGGTGCCCGAGGGAAACCCTTGAGAAACAAGATTGCGGGCATCGATCATGGTAGATTCGGTTTCCGGTTTGTAAAAGATCGGTGCATTTTTAAATGGGGTAGACAACTTTAATTCCAGCATAGGAGGGATACTATCCGGTTACCCTTGATTTTTCAATCGGAGATACGGATATTGTAATCATGGATTTCAATCCGTTTCGCTCAGGTTTATCCGTCAGTCGGGAAGCCCAATCCTTCGTATTCGTAATCTTTGGAGTAACGGGAGACTTGACTCGTAAGAAGCTGATGCCTGCGCTGTTCTCCCTTTACGCCAAAGGTCATCTTAACCGGTTCAAGATCGTTGGATTCGCTCGTAGACCGTGGACCCAGGAGTTCTTCCGAAGCGAAGTAGAGAAAATGCTCCAGAAACCGGAGTTGCTGGCGTATGGAAAGGAAACCCTCGAGGCGTTCCTGAAGACCCTGGAGTACCTTTCATCCCCCTTTGAAGATCCTGCAGGCTACCAGAAAATCGATACCGTCTGCAGCGGGTTTGCCCATCGGATCTATTATCTGGCTACTCCCCCGGAAAGCTATGGAACCATCATTCAGCATCTGGGAGAGAATGGGCTAGCTCGAGAAAAGGGAGGACATGTCCGGATCGTGGTGGAAAAACCCTTTGGTCGGGACCTTTCCACTGCCCGCAGATTGAACGATCAACTCTCCCAGTACTTTCGGGAAGATCAGATCTATCGAATCGATCATTACCTGGGAAAGGAGACAGTGCAGAACCTAATTCTACTTCGATTTGGAAATGGGATTTTCGAACCAGTATGGAATCATCGATACATTCACCATATACAGATCACGGTAGCGGAAAAGATCGGTGTCGAAGGGCGGGGGAACTACTATGAAACAGCGGGAGCCCTGCGGGACATGGTGCAGAACCACATGTTCCAGCTCCTCTGCCTCACCACGATGGAACCACCCAATGATTTAAACCCTGATACGATCCGAACAGAAAAGGTGAAAATCCTTAAATCTCTCAGGCCCATCTCCTTCCGGGAAACTCCCCTTTACACGGTACGGGGACAGTATGCAGCAGGGTACATGGACGGGAAGCCGGTTCCTGCCTACCGGGAAGAGCCTGGGGTGGCCTCTGATTCCCGAACGGAAACATTCGTGGCGCTAAAGTTGTTTCTGGACACTTGGCGATGGTCTGGTGTCCCCATCTATCTGCGGACAGGGAAACGTTTGGCCCGCCGAATGAGTGAAATCGCAGTACGGTTCAAAGCTCCTCCCCTGGAATTGTTTCCCCGCGCTTGGGCCTACAGTGGTAGAAACGCCCTCATCATCCGGATTCAGCCGAACGAGGGGATCTCTCTCATCATGAATGCCAAGATCCCGGGGTATACGCTGAACATGCGACCCGTGAACATGGATTTTTCCTATGGCTCTGCCTTTGGCGAAAGCCCCCCGGAAGCGTACGAACGGTTACTGCTGGATGCCCTGGTGGGGGATTCTACCCTCTATACCCGGAGGGACGAGATCGAAGCTTCGTGGACCTTCATCACCCGGATCCTGAAAGGGTGGGAAGAGGATCCCTCTCCCATTCCCCAGTACGTTCCAGGAGGTTCGGGCCCAGAGGAAGCGAAAACCTTGCTGGAACCAAACACCCGCTGGAGGAAGTTATGAAGGCTCTTTTTGACCCAGAACGAATCGAACGGGATCTGCGCCTTTTGGAACGGGAATACTCCCTCACAGAGACACGAACGGTGTTATTCAACCTGGTGATTTTTGCGAATAACAAGGATATGCCAAATATAGAAGAGAACTTCCTAGTTCCCCTTTTGGGAAAACGGGCAGCACGGATTATCCGGATTTCGTTAGGGAACACGGGGGAAACAACCGTTTCCGTCTCAGCCCGCTGTGCACCGGATCGGGAAGACAAGGGAGTATGCTTTCAGGAGATCCTGATCGAGAACGGTTCGGATCATGCAGGAATCGCGCCGGGATCCTGGTCTGCTTTTCTCATCCGGGATTTACCGGTGTATGTTCTGTGGTATATTCCCCTTTCCGAGGAGGGTTCCGGAGGTCCTATGACCTTTGCCCGGGAACAGGCAGACAAGTTCCTGCTAGATGGGGAGTTCTTTCTTGCCCAAGGGATTCCTTTAAAAGAGTATCTCCAGAAGGTCAAGAAACAATTGATCGATCCCGGGGTGCAGGTTACCGATTTCCCCTGGGAACGGATTCGTCCCCTTAGGATCTTTACCGCACAGGTGTTCGACCAAAAGGCCCTCTTAGATCTTCTTCCCCATGTTACCTCTCTGGAAGTTACCGGTCCTTCTGCGCTATCCCTATGGTACTACTACGCTTGGGTCTGCACCGTGCTAGAGGATGAGGGAAAGAAAGTGCTCTGCTCCACGAAACTGGGCAAGGAGGTACAGGTAGTGTTTCGGTTCCGGGATTCTGAGCAATCTCTTGTATTAAAGGTAGATTCCGAAGGGCTTGGTCAGGCTCGATTTGGCACCGAGGAAATCCTTGTAAAGCCCTTGAAGACTCCTACGGATGGAAGCATCCTTTTAGAGCAGGTGGATATTCCCATCGCGGATCCTCTTTACCGTAGGGTGATGGAAAGTGTTTGACTAGGAGGGCTACGTAGAACTTTTAGGTGTTGACTTGGGTGGAGTTTTCGGCTGAAGCGGCTCCATCCGGATCTTCGTCGTTGACCGATCGATTCGGAACACTACTCCGGTTGCTTCCTGTTCTACTAAGTAGGAAGCTCCTCCTATAAAGATCATCACCCCTGGGTACACTTTGCCAAATATCGTGATGGTGACATCCTCCGGATTGTATAGGGAAGCGAGGAGTTCAGAGGCGATCTTTTGGAGGTTTTCGATGGTTTGTTTCAACTGCGCTCTTAACTGAAAAAGTTTCTCTGTCGGTTTGTGCCGTAGATCTTTCTCCACTTCCTGTAGGGATTTTGTGGCGGACAACTGTTTTTCTTCCACGAACCGCAGTCGGCGTTCTACCACGAAGTGGATTCCTCCGTAGAGGGAGGTAGGTGTTTGAGCCTGATTCCCCGCACTACCGCAGCGAATGGATCGGAAGGCTCGCGTGGACCCGCCGACGATTCGCCCTTTGTCTCCAAGATCGATTTCTCCTAACGCAGCGGTCTGGCAGTGGAAAAGCCCTCCCTGTAGGGCGATGCTTCCAAGGGATTCAACGGTGCAGTTTTCAATGAACTTCGCAGTGATGGAACCCGCAGCCCTGACAATTCCCTTTCCCCTCCCGATGATGCCCTGTTTGGCAATGAAATCCTTCTTGGTAAAGATTTCCGAGGCGTCCACGGTGCTCATGCACGTTACCGTACCGGATGCGGAAATGTTGAACCCATCGTGGATTTCTCCATGGATCAATACGTCTCCCGGAAACTCGATATGACCCACCGAGTAATCCACATCTCCCTTGATTTCCAGCACCTCCTCTATTCGGAAGGTATCCCCCTCTAGGACGAAAAGACCATCGTGTTCGGCGTACACAATTCCGTCCCGAATGGCTATGTGTTTCCCTGGTTTCAAGATCCTGATCTGTTTCTTTCCGGGATTCAAGGGTTTCCCATAGATCGTGATTCCCGCTTTCCCTTCTTTTTCCGGAATCACCTTTCCTAGCGGTTCATCCTTCTGAACCGTAATGTAGGATTTTAACTCCTTGTAGTCTGCCCTCCCTCCCTTATCCAGATCATCCGCAGTTTTACGATGGATAAGTCGACTCTTGAGGGCGATATGCTCGGGCACTGCCTCGACGGGAGGTGTCCCCTGGGCAATGAGCACCTCTCTTTGGATTCGGCCTTCTGTGTTGCAGGTAAAGATCGCTTCAGAAATGGTATCCCATAGGATCCCGTTAGTGATCCCTGCTTGTTGCAGGAGGGTCTCCATGTATTCTACCGTGAGCAGTTGCCCACCTTCCATCGGAGGATAAAAGGTGCACCGGAGGCTTAGGCCATCTTCTGAAGGATGGAGTTCTGCGTATCCGTCTCGTTTCATGGGCTCCTGTATTCTGTATCGGTATCTGAACCAACTTGCAAAAGTCCGAAATTTCGTGTAAGTTTATACAAATTATCGGCATATTTATTCAGGTAGGTCTCCCATGAAGGAACGTCACATTCGATTGAAGGCTATTAAACGAATCATTCGTAACAATCGTATTTCTAGCCAGGAAGCGCTTTTGGGGTACCTACAGGAAGAGGGTTTCAACGTGACCCAAGCTACCCTTTCCCGAGATCTAAAATTATTAAAAGTAGGTAAGGTTTCGCATGGGGAGAGCGGGTACTACTACACCCTCCCCGGTGAAGAGGAGCGGAAAGAATCGGAACGAGGGTATATTCAGGACTTCCAGCGGGGCTATGTATCCATCGAGTTCAGCGGAAACGTGGGAGTAGTGCGTACCCTTTCGGGGCATGCGGACAGTGTGGCTCTGGCGCTAGATAACATGAACATGGAAGAGATCCTGGGAACGATCGCAGGGGACGATACCGTGATGCTGGTCCTCCGCGAGGGAGTAACCGGGGAAGAGTTTTTAACTAAATTACGGGAAAAGATTCCCGATCTGGAGGAGTAGGGTGAAAGTCGCAGTGTTAGGAACGACGGGATACACAGGGATGCTCCTGTTGAGGCTTCTTTCGCAGCACAAAGCAGTTAGTCGAATTCTTCCGGGTTCCTCTTCCCAGGCGGGAACCCCGATCCTGGAAATGGACGGTGGCGTAAGTCCTACGATACTGGACAAACTGGACAAAGAGGGGAAATTGCTCTCCATAGAGGAAGTGGCGGCTGCGAAACCGGATGTGGTATTCGCCGCATTGCCCCACCTCACCTCGGCTTCGGTGCTGGAACCCTTCTTTGGTTCCTCGGTCATCATCGATTTATCGGCAGATTTTCGGTTTCGGGATCCGGAATTGTTCCAAAAGGTGTACAAGGAGGCTCATCCTAGACCTGATCTTCTCCAGAAAGCTGTGTATGGGTTGGCTGAAGTGTTTACCGACGAGATTCGATCCTCCGATTTGATCGCCAATCCAGGCTGTTATCCGACAGCGACTCTTCTTCCCCTTGTACCGTTGATACAACGAAACCTGGTGCAAGGATTTATCGTGGTAAATGCTTTATCGGGAATCTCGGGGGCCGGACGTACTGCGAAACTGAACAACCTGTTCTGCGAGCGATCGGAAAACACCAATGCCTACTCCCCAGGAACCACCCATCGACATGCAGCAGAGATCCGTCAAATTCTGGAGAGAGTGGGCGGAACGGTCGATCTTTTCTTCACTCCCCATTTGGTGCCCCTGAAACAGGGTATGGCGGTCACTACCGTCGTGGAGTTGAAACAGGAGGTAACCGACGAGGAATTGACTTCCCTGTACCAGGAAGCTTACGCGGGCAGACCCTTTGTCCGGATCCGGGGAACCCGTATCCCCGAAACCAAGGAAGTCCGAAACTCTAACCGGTGCGATATTGGCTGGCATCGAGAGGGGAAGAGGATGATCCTTTTCTCTGTATTGGACAATCTGGTAAAAGGGGCATCGGGGCAAGCGGTGCAGAACATGAACATTAGATTTGGATTACCGGAGACTGCGGGTCTTCCCTTGCACGGGGAGTTCTGAACTCCCTAGCAAGGGGCTACAAAGGACTATGAAAGAAGCAGTAAAAGACGGATAGAATTGGAAGAGGATAGATAGGTGAACAAACTGTACGTGCTAAAAATGGGAGGAAGGGCAGCTTCTTCCAGAGAAACCCTACTGGAATTGATCGAAGAGTTGGGAGAATTAAAGCGGACTTCCCAGTTCGTTTTTGTGCATGGTGGGGGGGCGGAGGTCACGAAGGTATCGGAACAGTTCGGGATAAAACCCGTGTTCCGGAACGGGGTACGGCTCACCAGTGAAGCGGAGATGGAGATCGTGGACATGGTGCTGGCTGGCAAGATGAACAAATCCTTGGTTCGACTCTTTTCTTCCCGAGGGATCCCCGCAATCGGGCTATCCGGAGTGGATGGGGATCTGTTCTTGGCCCAACCGATCGAGGAGGGCAGCCGAACCGGAAGGATCGTGGAAGTAAAGCCATCGCTACTCACCCTTCTCCTGGGGCATGGATACCTGCCGGTAGTGGCTTCCGTTTCCCGGGACAACCGAGGGGAGGGGCTCAACATCAATGCGGACGAGGTAGCTCTTGAGCTATCACAAGGATTACGGGCGACAGGTCTGATTTACCTTTCCGATATTCCGGGGGTACTGAAAGCGGGGTCAGTCCTGGAGCGAATCGATCAGGATACTGCCCGACAGGAGATCGAAGGGGGAGGGATCACGGGCGGTATGATTCCCAAGGTTACCTCTTCGTTAGCCGCAGTAAGACGGGGAGTAGGATTCGTAAGTATCGGTGAGTTTCGCTCGAAAGGGGATCTGGAAGCTCTTATCGCTGGAACGAAAGGGACGCAAATCGTATGAAATCGAACCAATCTGTAGGCATTACCGGAATCGATGCGGAAGGAATCGCACACGAACCACCTCTTCCCAAGCAGTATGGAACAGAACTCCTAGTCCTCAAGGAAGGGAAAGGAGTGTATCTCTGGGATGTACAGGGGAACAAGTACCTGGATTTCGGTTCCGGAATAGCCGTGAACGCCATGGGGTACGGGGTGGAAGAGATTGCCCGGATCGCGGCAGAACAGATCCGTAAAATCGTGCACACCTCCAACCTCTATACCACGGAACCTACCCTTAGCCTGGCTGCGAAGCTCGTCGCCTCCGGACCCTTCCAAGCGGTGCACTTTGGCAACAGTGGTACGGAAGCGAATGAAACTGCTTTGAAGTACGCCCGACTCTATGCCAAACGCAAGCGGGGCAAAGGGCACCACACCTTCCTCACCTTCACCCATGCCTTTCACGGCCGAACCATGGGGGCTCTCTCGGTTACTCCGACAGAAGCGTACCGCGAGCCCTTCGAACCCTTGGTACCTGGGGTCGAAGTCTGCCCGTACAACGATGTAGAAGCGTTGAAGAGGATCGTAGACGATAGATTCGCGGGAATCATCGTGGAAGTGGTACAGGGGGAGGGGGGGCTAGAGGTGATGCGGCCCGAGTTCGCCAAAGCTTTGAATGAAATCCGCGACACCTATGACCTGATCCTCATTGCCGATGAGGTGCAAACAGGGTTAGGGAGAACCGGGTATCTGTACGCTTCGGAAGCAGTGGGGTTGAAGCCCGACATCATTACCCTGGCTAAGCCTCTCGCAGGGGGGCTACCCCTGTCAGCTACTCTCATACCGGAGAAGATCAACGCCCTGCTACGGGTAGGCGATCATGGATCTACTTTTGGGGGCGGTCCAGTAACTACAGCGGTAGCTTCCTACCTATGGGATACGGTTAGTAACCCTTCATTCCTCAAAGAAGTACAGGAAAAAGGGAAGTTCCTGGGGGAACTGTTGGAAGCCCTTCGGGAAGAGTATTCCTCCGGCGCAGTTCGACTTACGCGGGTACGAGGAATGGGGTTACTCCGGGGGTTAGAGGTAGAAGTGGAGGAAGGGGATTTGGGAGACTGGATGAAACAGATTCTTCAGGTGGCGCGGAAGGAAGGGATCCTGGTGTTGCGGTCAGGGAAGAATGTGATCCGGATCGCGCCCCCCCTGGTGATCAGTCGGAAGGAGATCGAGGAAGGGATCGAAACATTGAGACGAGCGTTGAAGTCCCTCGCATCCTGACCGAGCAAATAGTAACGTATTCCATCATACAGGAGTAAACCTATGGCAGAAGAAGGAAAGAAAAAACAGGTAAAGAAGATTGCCCTTGCCTACTCGGGAGGGCTGGATACCTCCATCATCATTCCCTGGCTAAAGGAGAACTACCCGGGTGCAGAGGTAGTATGTGTCTCCTGCGACGTTGGGCAGCAGGAGGATTGGAAGGCCATCGAAAAGAAGGCGATCGCTTCCGGAGCTTCTAAAATCTATATTCTGGATGTACGGGAAGAGTTCGTGACCCAGTACCTATGGCCTCTCCTACGGTCCGGTGCCATCTACGAGGGGAAGTACCTCTTAGGGACTTCCATTGCCCGGCCTCTACAGGCCTTTCACCAGGTGAGGATCGCTTTGGAGGAAGGCTGTGACGCGGTAGCTCATGGCTGTACTGGGAAGGGGAACGATCAGGTGCGGTTCGAACTGACCTACCGAGCATTGGCTCCTCATTTGAAAGTTATCGCTCCCTGGCGGGAATGGAACATCCGGAGCCGAGAACAGGCCATCGAGTACGCGGAAAGCCATGGGATCCCCCTAGGGAATATTTCAAAGAAGAACATCTATTCCCGAGACTGGAACATCTGGCACATGAGTCATGAGGGAGGTGAACTGGAGGATCCCTGGAATCGTCCGAAGGAAGAAGTGTTCCTCCTCACTAAGAGTCCAAAGGACGCCCCGGATACCGAAACTGAGGTCATTCTCGAGTTCGAAAAGGGGTTCCCCGTCGGTTTGAACGGAAAGAAACCCAATCCCGTAGAACTCCTTCAAGAACTGAACAAGCTAGGTGCAGAGAACGGAATCGGTCGGATGGATCTGGTAGAAAACCGAGTAGTAGGGATGAAGAGCCGAGGGGTGTACGAGACCCCGGGGGGAACGATCCTGTACAATGCGTTGCGGGAACTGGAAATGATTACCCTGGATGCGGACACCCTGGCCCTGAAGCATCACCTGTCTCAGTTGTACGCTCAAGTCGTGTATTCCGGGAAGTGGTTCACGCAGTATCGGGAATCCCTAGAGGCTTTCATGGAAAGGGCTTCCCAGTACGTAACGGGAACTGTTCGCCTCGTGCTCTACAAGGGGAACATCATCGTGTCAGGGCGAAAGTCTCCGTACTCCCTCTACAGTATGGACCTCGCTTCCTTTGGAGAGAGTACCTACGACCATAAAGACGCTACCGGTTTCCTCAACCTGTATGGGTTATCAGTGGGAGTGCAGGGGCGGGTTCACCGGAGAGGTAGATCGTAACAGGCCTACGTTGGCTTAACCAGGGCACCCAAGGGAACACTCAAGAGGTTTCGCGCATCAAAACTGCCAAGGGAGGATGTTTCTCCGTTGCACCATGCGCTGAGTGGTACTACAATAGACATATATAGGGGGAGCACATGGTGGGAACGCCAAAGGGAAGGTTTCGCGGCCAATCGATTCGGGTGAGCCCATTCTGGGCTATTCTAACTCTGGCTACCCTAATCACTCCTCGCTCCCTTTCAGGGTTGGAGGTCGGTTCTGTGTTCGGTCCGGGATTGGAATGGATCGGCGGAAAGGATTGGAAGAACGACCTTTCCAATGCAGGAATGAAGGAAAGTAGCTCTTCGGATTTTCTCTATGGGATCTTTTTACGGACACCTCTGTTCCAATGGGGAAAGGTAACGTTTCAACTACGGCCCGAGATTCAGCTCATGACCCCTCGGGGGTCCGGATCCTCCTCATCCGAGGGGATAGAAGTGTTTGCCAAGGTTCTTCATTTCCCCCTGTTACTGGAAAGTTGGTATCCCCTACGCGTCGGAGCGGTGTATGGATTTGTTGGGCCTTCCCTGAACCTCTTTCTAACGGACATTGAGTATCGAATTGATTCAACTAGCAGTATAGAAGAAGGTTCCAACACCCCCTACTATGGGGTAGTGATGGGGGCACTTTTCGGAGTCGGGTATGCTTTTCCCATCACTACATTCTCGGTTCAACTTGAAGCTCGCTACACCCACACGATCAGTCTAGTCCTGAAGGATAAGGATACGACCTTCGGAGGGTTCTACTTCCTGTTGGGGGTGTATGTCCCCCTCTCTTTGGATTGACATCTCCCCCTATTGTGGGGTGCTATCTTCTGGTTCCAGAGTGAATCTGAGCATTCGGGATTCCACAAAATAGTTCCGGATCCGTTCCTGAAGCATCCGAGGTGTTACCCGGCGAGCTGTCTGCTCCCACAGATCGAACAGGGTTCCCTGCAGAGGGACTTGGCTCCTTACTGCAGGTCCCCGTCCCTGTGCCTGGTCCACGGCTCCATAGTAGAGTTCCTGTGAGAGGAAGTAGCGCCAGAATCCGTTCTCCTTTCGCCCTCGCTCTACCAAGCGTAGCCGTTGTTCTCGCACCTTTGCCACATCCGATTCGGAAGGGGGTGTGGTTTTCAGCCTATCCAGCTCTTCCTGCAAAAGGCTCACTAGTTCTTGCACGCGGGTTGGGGCGGTTCCAAAAGAGATTTCGATACTGTATTCTGGAACAGGGGCCCTTCGGGGAGTGATGGAAACATTCACTCCATAGGTACCGCCTTTATCTTCTCGGATCACCTCCCGTAGCCGAAGGTCTAGATAATCCTCGAGTAGGTTTAAGTAGGACATTTCCTCCAAAGACCAATCCCAGGTACCCGTAACATAGAGGGTTACTAGACTCTTGGGTTCCTTCCCTGCCCTGAGGGTTTTCTGCACAGATTCCCCTAGGAATCGTACCCCTCGATCCATGATGGAACCTAGTCGTTCAACTACCCTCTGAATCGCAGGATCCGCTTCCGGCTGTGCAGGAACAGAGGCAGCTACCCGATCCGGGGATCCCCCTGTCTGCGTCACCTCTGTTGCTGGCCCTTTCCTATACAGGGGAATGGAAGATAGGTATCTCCTCAGGTAGGGTTCCAGTTCTTCAGGTTTCACACTTCCTACGAACACAAAGGTGAAGGTATCGGGCCGGGACACGAAGGCCCGGTACAGAGAATATGCTTTTTTAGGATCTATCTGGGACAGCCTTTCTACCGTGAGAGGTAAAGACCGCGGGTGACCTCCTTTTAACGTTTCCTGAATCAACCGAGTATACCGTTCCTCGGGCGAGTTTTCTCGATTGCGAAGGGAGGTGCGCACCTGATCCATGTAACGGAGTACAGCCGGTTCGTCGTATCGGGGAGAGGTGAAATACAGGTACAGGAGCTGGAAAAAGGTTTCCAAATCTTTCTTGGAAGAGGATCCGTTGAACCGAAACGCTACCTCATCGATACTGGGAGAAAGGGAGATGAGTTTCCCACTCAGGTACTTTTCGATCTGGGTACTGGAGAAGCTCCCTAGCCCTGACTGTTCCACCACATCCGGGGCAAAGGTGGCAGAAAGAACATCCCCATCCTCCACAAGGGAAGTACCTCCTAAGGAAAAGGCGGAGAACAGGATCTCGTCTGCTTTGAACTCAGTGGGCTTCAGCACCACCCGTGCGCCGTTTCCCAATTTCCATTCCACTGCTCCGTACCGATCCGAAATGGAACCGATCACCCGTTCCAATGTTCCATCCCCTGAGCCTGCAAGGGAGCCTGGCTCAAGGAGGTTTGTAATGGCTGTTTCTTCCTGATAAGCTGGTGGGGTGGACTTTGCCACTTTGTCCACCTGCGCTAAAAGCTCCTCCTCGGAGGGAAGACGAGACCTTTCTTTTTCTGGAGCGCTCACCAGGATCACCCGGTTCGCAGGTTCCAAGAATCTCGGGGCTAGGCTACCTACTTCCGAAGGAGAAATATCTTTCAGAAGGTGACGGATCAATCGAAAGGCATACTCGGGTCCTAGGGTAGGTGTGCCTCGTAGGTAGGCATCTACGTAGGAACGGACGAACACCGAAGAAGAAAGGGTATGTTGCTCTCGGGCTCTCTGTTCCGCTTGCCTTGAAATTTCCGCCTTCGCCCGCTCCACTTCCTCCACACTCACGCCGTACAGTTGAATCCGCCGAACTTCCGTAAGGATCCCTTCTAAGGCTCGTACGATTCCCCCTTCCTCTGCAGAAGCGGATAGGTACAGGAGTTGTTTGGACCGGATTGGATGGGCTGATCCCGCACCGGCAAATAGGAACGGAGCACCCGGTTTTCGGGATCCTTCGGAAAACCGGGTATTCAGGATGGAAAAGAATAGGTCTTTGACCAGTTCCTGCCTATACTCGGCAAAGGTGCGAGGAATGGTTGGATCCTGTTTCAGGTAGATTCCTACCGAAGAGTAAGGTAATTCTGGGTCGGTGGCGATGGATACGAAGGTTTGGGGATGGTCTGGTACCATGAACACGGGCCGAACCCGATTCTCAAAGGGTGGGTTTTTCCCTGGATTCGTTACACCGAAGGTTTCCTGGATTCGCCGTTCCACATCGGCTGGATGGAAATCCCCTACGGCCACTATCGCCATCAGGTCGGGTCGATACCATTGAGTGTAGAATCGCCGGAGGGCTTCCGGGGGGGATCCCCGGATCACCTCCGGTTTCCCGATGGGTAGCCGTTCCGCGTATCGGGATCCGTTCCACAGCACCGGATACTGTTTGTCCCGGACCCTCGAAGATGCACCCCGGCCTAGCCTCCATTCCTCGAGGATCACACCCCGTTCCTTTTCGATCTCTTCCGCTGCCAGAGTTAGGCCAAACGCCCAGTCGAAGAGGATCGATAGGGCAGTATCGAGGATCTTGGGATCCTCTAGAGGCACCTCCAGCTGGTACACCGTTTCATCGAAGCTAGTGTACGCGTTGGTTTCCGGTCCAAACCGCATTCCAATGGATTCCAGCCAGTTCACTAAGGAGTTTTTAGGGAACCGAGCCGTTCCCTTAAAGGCCATGTGTTCCACAAAGTGGGCTAACCCCTGCTGATCCTCTTCCTCTAATACAGAACCCGCATTCACGACCAAGCGGAGCTCTGCCCGATTTTCTGGCTTTATGTTTCGCCGGATATAGTAAGAGAGTCCATTGGGTAACTTCCCCTGCACGAGAAGGGGATCCTTCGGTAAGGGTGCATCGGATCGAGGAGATAGTTCCTCGATGTTGGGTTCCCGAACTTCCCGCACTCCATAAGCAGAGAGTTGGGTCCCTTCACCAGCTCTTACCAATAAAAGGAACCCGATCGTCAATCCTGTCCAGAATCGCATGGGTACAAGATACTAACGAATCATGTCCAGGAACACGGGAATCATCAGGTTTTCCACCGGAGCGTAGTCGTCGGTGAGGGGACGATTCCCGTTCCGTTGAAGGATTTCCTCGAGGATCTGAGGTTCCAGTTTCTTCGCGATCAGGGTTCCCATGGAGTCCCGAAGCTCTTCGTGTACAAGGGGAAACCGTGCCGCGGCTAACACAAAGGTGCTTCTTCGGGTTCGATCCACCACAGGGCTCCCATAGATCACCACATGGGGGAACACGGACGCGAGGGTCGAATAGTACGCGCCGAGGAATCTTCCGTACTTGGGAATATCGATCGCATTGGCCAGCAGGATGCCCTCTGGATGTACAAGGGAGCTCACTCCTTGGGTAAACTCTTTCGTGGTAAGATGATACGGAATGCTGAAACTGTTGAACGCGTCGAGGTACACGATATCCCACGGTTCCTTCAGCTTCTGGTTCCCGTGCACGAAGAGCCGGGCGTCCACTGTATGGATCCGGAGAGCTTCTGTCTTCGGGACATCAAAGTACCGGTAGGCGACTTCCACTACCCGGGGGTCGATTTCCACTACCGTATGGTTCCCCTTGGGAAAGTTCCGAGAAAGGTAGGCGGGAAACGTCATGGCTCCCCCCCCTAGGGTGATGGTGCGAACCCGGTTCCGCAGGTCGATACCCTGTCCCTCCTTGTCCTTCAGGAAGGCTTCGCTGGCTGCAAGGAAGATCCGCTCGTACTCGTACAGGAGGTTGTCGGGATTGGTCAGGTCGTGCATGTTGTGGATCAACCCATCCATGATGAGGATCCGTTTGGTTCCCCCCTCGGTATTCTTTACCGTGATATGGCTGTAGGGGGAATCGGTCATGTACAGAACCCCGTCTTCCCGGCTTTCCGGCCCCTTACCCGCTGCCTCTGCGGGGGTGATGCCCCAGAGGAACAGTCCAATGAGAATCGCCGCTGTCCAGCCTATCCCTGCGGAGGTGCCGATCCGAAAGGACACTTCCCGGGAAACCCATACGCCTAACAGGGCTATCACCAGGGCTACCACGAACACGATCGCCCGAACCCCTAGAAGAGGAATCAGCACATACCCTGAAAGGAAGGTTCCTAAGATGCTACCTACAGAGGAGAGGGCGTAGATGGTTCCTACCGTTCCCCCTACCCGGTCGCTCTGAGAAAGGGCGTACTTGGCCATTACCGGGGAAATGGTTCCCAAGGATGCGGCGGGAAGGAAGAACAGGAAACCTGTTACCAGGAGGGATTGGATCACGAGCCAGAAGGAAACTCCCGAACCGCCGCTCCCGCTCATGAACCAACCGATCACGAAATCTAACAGGAGGATCCCGAACACGAGGACCGAAGCACCGAACAGTTGGAGGGGCATGATCCGTTTCAGTTCATACCGGTCGGCCCATTTGCCCCCTACCCAGTTTCCCGCGCTGATCCCTGCCAAGACCACACCGATCACTCCTGTCCAGGTAAAGAGGGAGTTGCCAAAGTATTTGGAAATGATCCGACTCGCCGCTAGTTCGATGATCATGACCCCCATGCTGGAAAGGAACACCACGATATGAGGAAGGTACTTCCTCGTTGAACTTGTCGTCCGTGCAGACTCCATGCATACCTCCGTTTCGCTATGGCTCAATGCTGGAAGAACTATACACGAAGGAGGATGGGTTAGGTAAGATTCAGCTCGCTGTATTGAAGCACATCATGGTTTAGTAGTCTACAGGATTCGCCTCTTCCTGCAGTATTCTATGGACAATCACCGGAACGGTCGCAGGAACTAACCGCGTTTTAACCTACACCTCATATAATTTTAACGCGGAGTTGCCGATATAACCTTCGATACAGGAAGGATTTCAGAGAGCGCCGTGCCCATAATTTATTCAATCAAAAAAGCTTGACAGCAAAAATGGGGGTTGCTATACTGAAATCAAATAGCACGGGAGCCGTTGGCTCTCCCAAAATCTATAACGGAGGATAGGTTAACATGAAGAAACTTATTATCCTACTATCACTCATTGCGCTTATAGCCAGCGGCATGGCATTCGCGCAGCTGACCTACCAAGGAAAGGTGTACTACGGAGCGCTTACGAACTTTGAAGATGCTCCGGGGATTGGATGGGATATCCGATCGATCTTTTCCTACAAGATCGACGATTTCAACACGGCAGTGAC
>JAOABU010000013.1 GCA_026418195.1 Spirochaetota bacterium
ATGTGTATAAGAGACAGATACTACACCGGTACTGAGTGGGTTACTTCAAGCCAACTCTATGACACAACCGCGATACCACATTCCTTATTAGTCAGCTTCTCCATGCAATACTCGAGTCTTGATATCTATGCGATGGGACGGTTATACGGAGAACCTGAAATGATGTATTATTACTTTCATGTCATTCCTGCCTATTCCGGTCCGTTCCCCACCCATAATTTCTATCCATGAGGCAATTATGGGAGTCGTACCTTTCCGAACACCACAGAGTCAAGGAATAAGCGTGCCCAAGCCGACGTTTCGATTCGTCCCGCTCCGAGTCCGTAGGGAGTGGAAAGGGCATCGGTGTTTCCTAGAGCGACGAAGGTCAGGCCCCGTTCTGGTACCTTCACAATTAGGGTAGACATGGCGATCCACTCCCCATAGTGCCAGATGACCCGTTCGCCTTTGTACAACTGCGTGAACCAACCCAACCCATACGGAGATGTTTGGCCCCAGAGAAGCTTAATGGGGATATAAGAACGTTCCCGGAGATAGGGAGGAACGATCTCCCCTCTGTCCAGGGCTAAAGAGAACCGGGCGATATCCACAGCCGAACCTGTCATTCCCGCTGCGGCGTCAAAAATAGCGGGTGGATCGGTTCGTACATGCTTTCCCTGTATGTACCGGTATGAGGTAGCAAGGTTCGCCTTGTATTCCACCCGGTCTAGACCTGTCGCATCGAAAGCCGGCGTATCAGGATTGGGTGCAATGCGAAACAGTTTAAAGGGACGTTGAATGCGACGCACGAACTCAGTCGCGAAGGTTCCGCCAGTAATCCGTTCGATCACGATCCCAAGATGGGTGAACCGTGATCCGTCGTAGCTGTATGCGGAGCCCGGCATGTGAAGGGATGTATGACTCATTAGGTGCCAGATACGGATCACACCTGGGCTTGGGATGTGGATCCCATACCGTTCTATGGGTTCCTCCAGGGATAGTTTCCCTTCATGCACCAACTGTAGAAGGATAGCCGATGAAAACATCTTAGTCAGAGATGCGAGATGGTAGGTGGTATCGGGGGTAGCAGGACGGTTGGTCTCTAGATCCGCGATTCCATACCCTTTGGACCAGACCACCCGATCATTCGCAGCAATGGCGACAGACACAGCGGGAACGTGTGAATGTTGACGGAGGGAGTCAATCAGCTGATCCAACTCGTCCAAACAATGAGCAACTAAGGAGGGCATGGCGAAGGATTCAACACTTAAAACAATGAGCGTCGTAGCCCATAAGAGTCGTACCCCAAAATACAAGGAGTTTACCATCATCCGATCCCTTCCCTTTCTTTAATTAGAGCTCTCCCCCATGATAGAAAAGAGAATCCGAGGCGTCAAGAAAAAGGTGAATCTTGACAGTCCTCTTTTCCTACCGTACGTTCAAGAGGAACCGATAGGAAACCTAACATGATCCGAACCCAAGATATAGAAACCGCCTATGCGCTCATTGGAAACCATATTGTTCAAACCCCTATCGTCCGCTCTCTCACTTTAGGAAAGATTTGTGGGTGCGATACCTTGTTCAAATTGGAAAACCTCCAGATGACCGGCGCGTTCAAGGAACGAGGAGCATTGAATAAACTTCTTAACCTGAGTCAAACGGAACGAAGCAAGGGAGTGATCACTGCCTCTGCAGGGAATCACGCTCAGGGTGTGGCCTACCATGCCCAAAGGCTTCAAATATCCGCCAAGATCGTGATGCCTGTAGGCACCCCCTTAATCAAGGTTGTGTCTACTCAGGAGTACGGAGCGGAGGTAGTGCTGCAAGGTGAGTCTTTCGACGACGCGTACCAGCACGCTCGATGGTTGGAAAAGGAAGAAGGTCGAGTATTCGTTCACCCCTTCGACGATCCGTATGTAATCGCGGGGCAAGGGACCATCGGTTTGGAGCTGCTCAATGACCCGTTAGGCCGAGAGGTGGAGGTGGTGATCTGCCCTATCGGGGGCGGCGGACTCATTAGCGGGATTGCGACCTACCTAAAAGAAAGAAAACCGTCCATTACAGTCATTGGGGTACAGACCGCCTCATGCCCCTCGATGAAGGTCGCCCTTGAGCAGGGTGGCCCTGTGAAACTCACGCGAGCTAGTTCCCTCGCCGACGGAATCGCAGTAAAACAGGCGGGAACCCTCACCTATGAAATCGTTAAGCGCTATGTAGACGATGTGGTTACTGTAGAAGAGGACGAGATCGCCAATGCGGTTCTGCTGCTTTTAGAAATCGAAAAAATCGTAGTAGAAGGAGCGGGAGCGGTTCCCCTGGCTGCAATCCTTAAGTTTCGAGAGTGGTTCGCAGGTAAAAGGGTGATCAGCATCGTCTCTGGAGGTAACATCGACGTAAACATCCTGCATCGGATCATTACCCGAGGGTTGACCGTGGCAGGCCGTACCGTGGAACTGAAAGTGAGGCTTCGAGACGTACCGGGCGCCCTTACCGCCGTACTGGAAATCCTCAAGCGATTACAGACTAATATCATGGACATCGTTCATCATAGGTTCGATTCGGTGGCACCCATCGGGTACGTGGATGTGTCCATTACGTTAGAAACCAAAGGACATGACCATGTACGGGAGATTAAGACAGCTCTCCGGAAAGAAGGCTACTTGATCGAATAATTGAAATGGAAACTAGTTTCAATTAGTTTACCAATTCAGTACATTATTATCATGAATCTGATAATCCCTATTTTAGGAGCGATAATCATGTTAGGGGCAAACGAGTTGAAAGCCGAAGATGCAGGGGTGAGCAGCGGCAAAGCGAAACCTTCCAGAATGGACACCATCGTTCTAGGAGGAGGCTGCTTCTGGTGCGTGGAAGCAGTGTACGAGCGGATCCCCGGTGTAGTGGATGCTGTTTCTGGCTATGCAGGAGGAACGGTCAAGAATCCTACCTATGAGCAGGTGTCTACGGGACGTACCGGCCATGCAGAGGTAGTACAGCTTACCTATGATCCTTCCAAAATCAGTTTAGATACAATCCTTGAAATCTTCTGGAAAGCCCATGATCCCACCACTCCCAACCGGCAGGGAGCGGATGTAGGACCTCAGTACCGATCCATCATTTTGTTCAAGGACGAAACGCAGCGAGCGGTTGCCGAAGAATCGAAGAAGAAAGCCCAGGCCGGATTCAAGGCCCCTATAGTGACGGAAATCCTTCCCCTCACCGAGTTCTACCCTGCCGAAGAGTACCATCAGGATTACTACCGGAAGAATCCGTACGCTGGATACTGCGTGTTCGTAATCCGCCCAAAACTGGAGAAGCTTGGATTATAAGGTTACTTCCTTTCCGGTTCGAACAGCTTCCGTAGCTGCCAAGGCCCATCGAACTGCCTCGTAGCCATCGAGTAAGCTCACTTCAGGTTCCCGGCCTTCCTGGATACAGGTAACGAAGTGTTGGAGTTCCGCCTGGAAAGTCGGTTCCCAGTACTCGAAGAACCATTGCGGACATCCCCGTCCCATCCCCATAGGGGTGAAGTGTTCCAGACGATCACGGCTCGGGGGATACCCCATTCTTAAAGCCCCATGGGTACCAAACGCTTCAATCTCCGCATGGTACCCGTATGCACAGTTCCGGCTGGTTTCCATAAAAACCATCATCCCGTTCCGGAATCGCATCAGCAGAGCACAGTTATCCCAGTCTTTCAGTTCCCTGAGCTTCCCGTACTCGTATATCCCTCCATAGCCATGAATCTGAACTGCTTCAGACCCTGTAAACCAGCGAGCCAAATCGTAATCGTGAGTAAGCATATCGAAGATGAGTCCACCGCTAGAGGGACTGAACCGAAGGAGATCCTCCTCTCGCCATCTCGGGTCCCTACTGGTGAACTTGAGGAGTATTGGTTTCCCGATGAGTCCTTCGTCCAACTTCTTTTTCATCTCCCGGATGGATCGATCGAACCGGCGATTGAACCCGATTTGAAACACTCGTACTTTCGATTTCGCCATTGCCTCCCGGATCTGGTCGATCTCCTTCTGGTTCATTCCCAGTGGTTTTTCACAATAAATATGCTTCACCCCTGCTTCTGCAGCCCTGCAAATCATTTCACAATGGTAGGCTGAGTTCGTAGCGATCACAATTCCATCCAGTTCCGGATCCGATAGGAGTTCCTCGTACCGCAGGGTAGCGTAATCAGGCTGTAGCGTGGATATTGCATCATCCAGTTCTTCCTTTACCACACTACAAACCGCTCGCAATACAGCGTTGGGTATTCGAAAGCGGATATTCTCTGCGTGATGGCGTCCTAATCTCCCCAATCCTACGATGCCTAACTTGATTCTGTCCATGGTTCCCCCTTAACGGGTAGGCCGTCCTACGGGTATCAAGTACAGGGGATCTTCCTCTGCGGAGAGTCTACAGATCCGCTTTATTTCCCCATCGTGAAAAGCACCAATCATCACACTACCCAATCCTAGCGCCACCGCTTGAAGAGCGATGTTTTGAGCAGCATGCCCCGCTTCCATTTGTACGTACCTTTCCGCACGGCTTCCATACCGTTGGGCCGTACGTGCATAGACAGCGGCAATGATGAAAGTCACGGGAGCCTGTCGGATCGCTGACTGCCCCAGGGCTCCTTCCGACAGTGCTGAACGAAAGTCTCCTTCGAGAGTTCGCCCTAGACGATGACTTTCAGGGAAGTATCGGTAGATTCCTGGCAGAACGCTTTGCCCAGAAATCGTGCTCTGGATTCTTCCTGCTACGAGATATACTTCCAAGGGATAGGTGGCACCTGCTGAGGGAGCTGTGCGAAAACCTGAAACAGGGGCTGTGACACCCTGTGCTGCCCATAGAAGTTGGGCTACCTCTGCTAGTTCCAAAGGTGTATCTTGATAGGTTCGAATGGAACGGCGTCTCGAGAGAGCCTCTTCGATAGAGATGTTTCCCTGAAGTCTAGGAAGGGGCAAGTTCAGAACCTCCATATACCTACCCTGGTTTCCAGAACCCTGCGCAAACGTAAGATTCAGTAGAAACCCTAGGAACCCTATGGCAAAGAACCAACCTTTCATCCTGCTTCCATTCTATATCCAAGTACTGAATCGAACAAGAAGTTGCCTGTACTTATTTTTTATGATACTGGAATATCTTGAAGGCCATGATCCAAGACTATAGTACATTCGAGGATACTCGGGTACTAAAGAGGTGTACCAATTACCTTGCACGAACGAGCCTGTTCAGTCACATCCATGGTATCTACGTTTCTTTCTTATGTTGCCTCTGTTCTGTTCTCCTCTCCTGTTCTACCCTTTGGACATCCTTAGCTTTTGGCCCTGATTACGAACCCTTGCAACCGATTTGTCAATCCTTTCCAACGATTGAACACATCGAGCCTAACTGGAATCCCTTTCTGCCAGGAATCGAGCTTGCCTCTGCATCCATCCAGCAGCCTAGTTTACAGCTTTGGGGAGCCCGTATTTTCTTAGACCATCCAAGTATCCAGCTACAGGTAGGTCCTGTAGAATTACAGAACGGAATAGGGAAAAGCGTGAAACCCTCCTTCTTCGCGCAACAGTATGAATGCAACGTAGCGGTGAACGCTAACCCGTTTGATCCTAGCTCCGCTTTAGAGGGAGAGCTTCGGAGGATTGTGGGAATAGCGGTGCAAAATGGAAAGGTATTATCTCTACCGCATCCCCGGTATGCAGGTCTCGTAGTTACCTTTGATAAGAAAGCAGTCGTTACAGAACAAGGGTACCTAAAGATCAAAAATAGTCAGGTTCTCTTGGGATCAATCCCGATTCAGTATGGGGTAGGAGGTTTTTTCAGAGTGTTACAGGACGGGCAGCCTAAAGCAGGAGGGCCCAAATACTCGGAACGAGTTCCGCATACCGCTGCAGGAGTGAACAAAGATGGGTCCATCCTTTTCCTACTCGTGATCGATGGATACCGGAGAAGAAGTATTGGAGCTACTGAAGTAGAAACAGGGGAAATATTAAAGAAGTTGGGCGCCACAGATGGATTGCTATTGGATGGAGGCGGTTCCTCAGTGTTTGTGATTCGATACCCAACCAGCGAAGCCAATGTACTCAACGTTCCTATGCATAACCGGTTTCCTCGACAGGAACGGGCAGTAGCGTTGTGTTTAGGGGTTCGATCGATCCCAATACCTAATGACTGTACTGAATGAACCAAGGATACTGAGGCAAAAAAAAGACATTACGTGGATCGAGTGTCCAGAGAAACAGCGGTACGAACCGCTTCCCAGTACCACATCCAGGATCAAAAGGTGTTCGTGAACTTTATTCCTACCACCATCTATGATCCAAAGTACTGTTTGCAGACAACACTGGAACTAGCGAATACGGTTGGCTTTGATCCAGCAAACCTTGTGTTCGAAGTTGTGGAGAGTTACAAAGTAACTGACTTGGATCATCTGAAATCCATATTGGATTACTATAAAAGTCGGGGATTTAAAACCGCACTAGATGACGTAGGGAGTGGCTTCTCTAACTTAAACTCCCTGGTCAGGCTTCGTCCTGACTACTTAAAGGTTGACATGGAACTGGTAAGGCACATCCATGTGGATTCCATGAAACAATCAGTATTCAAAGCCCTTGATAGTATTGCGAAGGAAAACGGTATTACCCTTTTAGCCGAAGGGGTGGAAACAAAAGAAGAGTTGGATTTCCTCATATCTCGGGGAACCGACTTAGCCCAAGGATACTACCTTGGCAAACCTGCACCAAAACCTCTCTCCAACTATGAATAGGGTGAACATATCACGTTTCCACTCTTTTAGCTTGAAAAATCGAACCTCACACTGTTAAAATTATTTATAGAACAATGATCAAGGTAACGTATCCGTTTGGATCGAAACCCATCGAGCAAAAAAAGCAACAGGAAAAGCGAAAGAAACGAGAACGCTACTGGATGCTCCTATTCTTAGGAGGCGGGATTCTATTGATTGCCAAGGGTGGGTACGACGCCTACCAAGCTTTGCGAAGTTACACATGGCCCGTCGCAGAAGGTCAGATTGTTTCGTCTTCCGTTGAAAGAGAAATCCATCCCGGTAAAGAACCTACCTACTATCCGCGGATCTCGTACGTATACAGGGTCGATAACAGAGAGTATACGGGGAATAAGATCTTTTTCGGTGAGTATGGAACAGGCAGTCTTTCTTCTGCTCAAAAGATCGTGGACCCGTATCCCATAGGAAAGAAGGTACCTGTCTATTACGATCCGCGAACCCCAGAGAATGGAGTTCTTGAACGAGGAGCTTTCTGGTCGTCCTTTGCGATTTTAATTTTCGGACTTCTGTTTGTGGCTGTTGGGTTGGTAGGATTTCTTTACTGGGATATTCTGAATCCATCCCGGTAGAGAACTTTTTAGCTGTAGACAAACACAATGTCAAAGGTTATACCAAACAACATACCCTTGCTCCGGGGATAACCGGTCGGTTCCAGGTCCCTCTCAGGCAGTGCAAGCTTAAAATAACCTTCCTTCTTAATTTTTTAAGGATACAGAAAAAGCTTGAACCGTCTTTAAGAACTTTCGGGCTGGGCGGACTTGAACCGCCGACCCCCAGACCCCCAGTCTGGTACGCTAACCAACTGCGCTACAGCCCGAACTATAGATAAGCGTTATTGAACGTATCATAAAGAGGCGAGTTAGTCAATCAAAACCCTACCCTTCCGATACCTTCCAATCTACCCGCACTCGTTTTTCGAAGAGTAATTCCAAGAATATCCCCACGTGGAACACTACAATTATAGGCATGTACACGAAATAATAAGCTACATACTCCCAGAAATTGAATTTAAACTTTAGGAATCGGGAAAAAGAAAAAAAGAGGAACGCGGAAAGCAGGAAACTGGCCAGCGCGCTTATGATTCCTTTTGCTAACATGGTATAATGGGCGTACCAGAAGAATAGTCCCCACACATACTGATGGTATTGGGTCACCAACAAGAGAGCTGAGAACAGGTACGTCAGCTGGGTCTGGTTAAAAAGGAAAAAAACAAGCCAGGATAGGATGGCAGGCGAAATCAACAATAGGAAGGTTGGGAATAATCTTGGATGAGTAACCATTCGAGATAGGATGTACAGGATATTCTCCTTGAACCATAGAAGATTGATCAAGACCCATCGCCTCCGTTGTTTGAACCAATCCTTTGCCGTGTTGGGCATTGAAGTGTGCACCTTCAATTCAATAGAGAAATGGTACTTTGCATCCAAGCGGAACGCTCGAGCTCCAAAGTCCAAATCTTCGTGCACTACGGCCTTGAATCCTCCCAACCGGTCAAACAAATCTTTACGTACCGCGAAGGCTGAGCCGATCACGCTGGGAAGCCGGTTGGATAGTTGGGAAAAAATGAAGTGTGTCATGGCGAACCCTATGTACTCGTAGCTGATCATGGCAGAGTATATCGATTCTTTGACTACCTCCTTGGCCATTTCCACCAAGTCGTACCGCGTCATTTTTTCTTTCAGTGTGTGGAGAAAAGTCGAGTCATCGGGCAAAAGGATATCGTTGTCGAGGAACAGGAGGATGTCTGTTTTTAGGGCTGACACTGCTTCGTTCAAAAGCTTCGCCTTACCTAAATGTGTGTTCGGGTGAAACACTTGGACCTTACCTTCAAAAGGCTTAAGAGCTTCCAAGATTTCAGGGGTAAGATCTCCATCGACAGCAGCAATTACTTCCTTTTGAGGATACGTGTTCTGTAAAATCTTTGTGGCGATATCGGCAAAAAACTTGGGATCCTGATAGAGCGGAACCACTACGCTTATTTTCATGGGATGAGCATGTCCTCTTATTCCTATTCCAGCGATTCACCCATACAGGTGCACGTACTCTTCCAGAAGCTTCAAGGTTTGTTCCTTGCACTGGCCGCACACGGTGCCAATCTTCGTCTTGTTCTGAAGGTCTAGATAGGTACGAGCGCCCTCCTTCACCGCCCTCTCGATGTCTTTGTCCGTTACGTTCATGCACTGGCAGACAATGATGGCCTTCTCCTTCTGGATCTTGTCTTCCTGACCAGTCTTCCGGTAGTAATCGTCTATGGCAGCCCGAAGAGCTTTGTCCCCCAGAACAGAACAGTGGATCTTGTGTTCCGGTAGACCACCGAGTCTCCGGTTAATTTCTTCGGGAGTGATATGGTACGCCTCCTCTAACTTCATGCCTTTCACTACTTCAGAGAGCATAGAGGTAGAAGCGATCGCAGAGGCGCATCCGTAAGTCTTCCACTTACAATCCGTGATCACTCCATCCTTCACTTTGATTGCCACCAGCATCTGGTCTCCACACTTAATGTTTCCCACTGTACCCAACCCATCCGCTTGGAATGAGGTTTCATCCTCCAATACGTTGCGAGGATTCATGAAGTGATCTTTCACGATATCCGAATACAACCATTCCATTCTATGCACTCCTTCCTAGTGAGGGTACCGAGTATGCGGAAGACATCTTTCGTAACCGCTGAATGATGGAGGGCAATTTCTCTAAAACGTAATTCACGTCTTCTATCGTATTCTCTCGTCCTAGGCTGAAGCGGATGGAACCATGGGCTAGTTCAGGTCCTACCCCTGTGGCAAGGAGAACATGACTTGGCTCAAGGGACCCCGACGCGCAGGCCGAACCCGTAGAAACCTCGATTCCTTCCATATCCAGATACAGCAGGATCGATTCCCCTTCCACCCCCTGGAAAGATACATTCAAAGTTCCTGGAAGGGTATCCGTAGGATGACCGTTGATGTGAATGTCGGGAATCCGGTCCTGAATCCCTTTCTTTAGCGTATCCCGCAATGCCCGTACTCGAGCCACTTCCTCATCCATTTCCTTGGAAGCTATCTCGATCGCCTTCCCAAGTCCAATGATGCCTAAGGTATTGTACGTTCCCGCCCGTCGTCCTTCCTCCTGATGCCCTCCATGGATGAAGGTACAGTAGGGTGCCCCTTTCCGCACATATAGGATTCCCACCCCTTTGGGTCCGTACAGCTTATGGGCGGAAAAGCTCAGGTAGTCTATACCAAGTTCATGGACAGAAATAGGAAGCTTTCCCACTGCTTGCACCGCGTCGGTATGGAATAGCGCCCCTTTCTCCTTTGCCATGCGAGCAAGGGTTCGGATATCCTGAATTGTACCGATCTCATTGTTGGCCATCATGATGGACACAAGAGCTGGACTCTTTGCCAGAGCTTTTTTGTAGGCTTCCATATCCACTTTCCCCGTAGGATCCACGGGTAGGTATGCTACAGAAATGCCCTTGTTTTCCATGTATTGGGCCACGTTCAGTACACTAGGATGTTCGATCTGGGTAGTGACTAGTCCCAGCCGTCCTTTGGACATGCATCTACAGGTAGCTGAACCGCAATCGATCATCTGTAATACCGTATTGTTCGACTCCGAACCCCCTCCGGTAAATACGATTTCCTCAGGGTACGCTCCTAAGAAATCTGCTACCACCTTCCGGGCCTTCTCAATTTCCTCATGAGCTTTTCTTCCGAGGGTATGCATGCTAGAAGCATTTCCAAAAATATCGAAACCTTCCACAAGGGCCTTTTTCACCTCAGGATGTAAGGGTGTAGTAGCGTTATAGTCCATATACACGATCCGTTCGGGCATGGTATCTCTCCTCTGTTTATCTTCTTAGCAAAACATACTATATTTCTCATGGAAGGAAAAGTCAGATGCTTAAAACTAACTACCATACGCACTACTCGATCTGCGACGGTAAGGGCGAGGCAGAAGAATACGTGGTTGCCGCTCTACAAAAAGGATTCACAGCTTTGGGTTTCTCCTCCCATGCTCCCGTACCCTTTGAGAATCCCACCAATATGAACCAGGAAGATCTTCCCAAGTATCTGAAGACAATCCAGACTCTAAAGAGTCAGTATCAGGGGAAGCTCGAGATTTATCTTGGGTTAGAGATTGACCATATTCACGAACATCCAGAACCCCAGAAACAACTCATCGCTCTCCCCGAGTTGGACTATTCTATTGGATCCTTTCATTGCATGTGGAGTCCGAAACGAAAGGAGTACCGGGAGATCGATAGTACCCCAGAGATCTTTCGGGCCATCTTGGATGAAGACTTTGGGGGAAATATCCGTCAGTTTGTAGAAAGGTACTACCAGTATCTGGCAGAGCTTTTAGAAACTCTTCAACCTACCATTCTAGGGCACTTCGATCTGATCAAGAAGAACAATCCCGATACCCTATACTTCAAGGAAACCGAACCCTGGTACCAACAGGCAGTTAGGGACATGCTTCCTTATATTCGGAAATATGAACCCATTGTGGAAGTGAATACGGGCGGGATTGCCCGGGGAAAAACCAAGGAGGTGTACCCAAGTCCCTGGATCTTGTACGAGCTTCGAAAAGAGGATATTCCCATCATGATCAATACGGATGCCCACACCCCCGACCTATTGGATGCCTTCATGGAAGAGGCGTCCTATATCGTGAAGGATGTAGGGTACCGGAAAGTGTGGAACCTTACGTCCAAGGGATGGATTGCTCAACCCCTGGACTAACCTTCAGACAACGTCAAGAACCGTGGGAATCGAGGTTAAGTAGATGGGCAGTGAGTGGGTTCTTATCATCTTCTTACTCTTCCTAAGTGGATTCTTCTCTGCTTCAGAGACAGCCTTCACTTCCCTGTCTGTGCTTCAGCTCCAGCGTCTCAAGCGGGAACGCCCGAAAGTGGGGAACCTCCTCGAACAGCTGAAAGCCCATCCAGACACCTACCTTACCACGATCCTGATCGGAAACAACCTGGTGAACATCGCCACTTCTGCCCTGGTTACCGAGTATACCCTCCATGTCTTCGGGGACAAATTGCTAGGCATTTCGACAGGAATTGTGACCCTTGTGGTACTGATTTTTGGGGAGGTGGCTCCGAAACGATTAGCTATCGCTCATAACGAAGGGATCTGTGTGAGAACCGTTCGGGTGATCCATGGATTGTCCTTCCTTTTAAAACCCTTGATCTACTTTATCGGAGCCGCGAGTTTCTTCATCGCCCGTTTGACAGGTCCAGCTAAGGGGCAAGCATTAACTCTAGAAGGGTTATTCCATGTGGTAGACCTAGCGAAGGACACCGGTATTCTGGACACAGAAAAGACCCGAATGATGAAAAGCATCCTTCGATTCTCCGAGATCCCAGTTCGAGCCATCATGACCCATCGAACCGAAGTGTTCAGCTTACCTGCCGAGATGACTCTTACGGAAGCCTTACCAAAGATTCTAAAAGAGGGGTACTCTCGCATTCCCTTATACCGTCAAGAGCCCGAACATATTGTAGGAATCCTGTTAACCAAGGAGGGGGTTTCTCAGTACCTGCAGGGGAAAAAAGACCTGCCTCTTTCCTTTTTGATGCGGCCTGCAGTGTTTGTATCTGTTCACACGAATCTGTATAAACTGTTGAGTCTCCTACGGGAGAAAGATACGAACCTAGCAATCGTCCTAGATGAATATGGTGGATTAGCAGGTGTGGTAAGCTACGAGGACGTACTGGAAGAGATCGTGGGGGAAATGTACGATGAGGATGAGGAACGGAAAGAGGAACCGATACAGAAGCTACCGGATGGACATTATCGAATCCTGGGGAACACCCTTCTCTATACCTTGAACGACGCCCTGGACTTAGAAATCCCTTTAAGTAGGGAGACTCAGACAGTGGCGGGCCTCATCACGGAACTATCTGGGAATATCCCTCAGGAGGGGGAGCGGATCTCGACTCCCTGGGGAGATTTTCAAGTGGAATCTATCCGAAGGAAACGAGTTCGATCTGTACTATTCTTCCCCACCCGATCGGAAGCGTAACGGAATTCTCTGCCTCGGAGATGAAATAGGCCCTTTCATCTTGCAGATTATGCATTTTCATGGTAAGAACTTAGCTAGGAGGAACCTCATGAAAAAACTCATTGTCCTAATCATTGCTCTTTCAATCACGCTGGCCCTTGTGTATGCGGGGGGACAGAAGGAAGCAGAAAAGGTGAACCTGATTATTGCTACGGGTGGTACAGCAGGTACGTACTATCCCTTTGGAGGCGCCATGGCACAGATCTGGAATACCCACATTAAAGGGATGAATGTTACTGCGCAGGCCACTGGTGCTTCGAAAGAAAATATCCGTCTCGTCGGGAAGGGAGAGGCCGAACTTGCCATCGTGCAGAACGATGTGATGGACTACGCCGCCAAAGGGATCGAACTCTTCAATGGAGAGAAGATCGAAACCTTCGCGACCATCGCTACCCTGTACCCGGAGATCGTGCAGATCGTGGTAAGCCCGGATAGTGGAATCAATTCCGTTGCGGATATGAAGGGAAAAAGCATTTCTGTTGGGGATGCGGGTAGTGGAGTGGAAGCTAACGCAAAACAGGTGTTGGAAGCCTACGGGCTTACCTTTAACGACCTACAGGCTAAACGGCTATCGTTCCGGGAATCTGCTTCCGCATTGAAGGATAAACAGATTGATGGATTCTTCGTGACAGCTGGGATTCCGAATCCCGCTATTCAAGAAATCGCTACCCTAGGGAGGGTGAAACTTCTTTCCATCGACGCAGCCGCGAAACAGAAACTGATGGACAAGTACAAGTTTTATACCCCTTTCACCATCAAGAAGGAAACCTATAGTGGCATGCAACAGGACGCAGAAACCTTGGCAGTAAAAGCTACTCTCATTGTAAGCAAAAAACTGAAAGACGATACGGTGTATAACCTGACGAAAGTACTCTTCGAGCAGCAACCCGCTCTCGCCCAAGCCCATGCCAAGGGGAAAGAGCTTTCCCTCCAGGAAGCGGTAAAAGGGGTATCGGTCCCCTTCCATCCAGGTGCAGAGAAATACTATAAAGAGAAAGGTGTACTAAAATAGATCTCCGAACTTTTTCCTTACGTGTTCCGGGGAACCTCTGGTTCCCCGGAATCGTTTTGGTACTCATATTCCTAACTATTTTCCTACCCTTTGTTCCATCTCTCGTCATAGAATCGAAAGACGGTAAGGTTCTTTACTGTTCTACCTGGGAAAATGGGAGCACCTTCGAACTATTCTACCTACATTCGGTAAACAAAAGCCCGGTGACTGATCTATTTACGGTCAAAGATGGAAAGATTCTCCTCATTGCCAGTCGTTTCCAATCCTTTGGTGCTGGAGTAGCTGCCCTGCCTGAGGAGTCGGGAGGACAACTGAGAATAGCAACAGGATATTTAGAGTATGGAGGGATCGAACGGGAAATACCTGAGTTGGGGGTGTTCGTTCCAAGGGAGGCAAATACCCTGTTTCGATACGGGAAGGAAACGCTTCCATTGAACCAGTTGGCCTCACCTGGAACCTTGGTTAAAATTCGGTTCACCCATCAGGCTTTTGCCGCGCGATTCATCCAATGGTAAGGAGCACGTATGTCCGATGTAACGTCACAAGCACAACTTGATGTAGAAGAGATCCTATCCAAAGTTGACAAGGAGTCCTCCTTCCGAAAGCTCACAGGAAGTCACCATAGATTGGTAGCTCTCGTAGCCATCGGGTTTTCTCTCTTTCAACTCTATACTGCCTCTTTCGGACTATTACCCGCACAGATGCAGCGGGCCGTTCACCTGTTGTTCGTTTTGTTCCTGGCCTTTTTACTGTATCCTATCAGAAAAGGAAAACGAACAACCCATATTCCCTGGTACGATGGCCTTCTCGCCCTTGTAGCGGCAGGTTCTGCAGGTTACATCGCCTACAACTATACAGGTTTAATGGAACGAGCGGGTGCTTTTTCCCTTATCGATATCCTGGTAGGAACCTTAGGGATCCTTGCCGTTCTAGAAGCCTGTCGCCGAGTGGTTGGGCTTCCCATCCTCATCATCGCTTGTAGCTTCATCGCTTACGCCTTTCTAGGCCCCTATATGCCTGGATTCTTGAACCACCGGGGGTACTCCTTCAGAAGAATCGTAGGGCATCTATACTACACCACAGAGGGGATCTTGGGACTTCCTCTGGGAGTGAGCTCTACCTTCATCTTTCTATTCATTCTATTCGGTGCGTTTCTGGACAAGACAGGAATTGGTAAATTTTTTATCGACATAGCCAATGCCATCGCAGGCTTTTCTGCAGGGGGACCAGCCAAGGTAGCAGTGATCTCATCGGCCATGATGGGAACCATTTCAGGTAGTTCGGTCTCTAATACCGTAGGAACGGGTAGCTTTACCATTCCTTTAATGAAAAAGCTGGGGTACAAACCAGAGTTTGCTGGAGCAGTGGAAGCAGCCGCTTCAACGGGTGGGCAACTGATGCCTCCTATCATGGGGGCTGCCGCTTTCCTAATGGCAGAAACACTCGGTATCCCTTATTTGGAAGTGGCTAAAGCCGCCATTATTCCCGCCATCCTATACTTTTCCGGAATCTTCATCATGGTTCACCTAGAAGCAAAGAAACTAGGACTTTTAGGGATACCCCGGGATCAACTTCCCCGTATTGGCCGGGTCATGAAAGAACAGGGGCATTTGATTCTTCCCCTCCTGGCGATCCTCTACTTCCTTATCCAAGGCGCTACCCCTATGAAAGCAGCCCTATATGGGATCGTAACCTCGGTACTAGCGGGGATGCTCCGAAAGAGTACTCGAATGAAACCTAAGGATTTTCTCGATGCTCTGGAAACTGCAGGGCGTTCTATCTTAGGAGTAGCGATTGCGTGTGCAACCGCCGGGATCATCATCGGAATTGTCACCCTAACAGGTCTTGGCTTGAAGATGGCCTCGGGTTTGATCGCCCTAGCAGGAGGTTTGAAAGTTCCCACTCTGATCTTTACGATGCTAGCGTCCCTTGTCCTTGGCATGGGAGTACCTACCACGGCAAACTACCTAATCACCTCTACCATTACGGCCCCCGCAGTGGTGCAACTAGGAGTTCCTATGCTAGCTGCTCACCTATTCGCCTTCTACTTTGGGATTATTGCGGATATCACCCCTCCAGTCGCCTTAGCGGCTTATGCAGGATCGGCCATTGCACGGAGCAACCCCTTCCGTACGGGTGTTACTGCTAGTCGTATCGCCATTGCCGCTTTTATCATCCCCTACATCTTTGCCTTGAACCCTGTAATGGTTCTAATTGGAGCTACTCCGCTAAAGATAGTACAGATCCTTTTTACTTCCCTCATCGGAATGTTGGGGATCGGGGCAGCCATGGAGGGTTACTTGCTAGGGACGACCAAACCTTGGGAACGGGTCCTGTACCTAATCGGAGGCCTTCTTCTTATCGATCCTGCTTTCCTGACAGACGTACTAGGGACTCTTCTCATCGGTTTTAGTCTCCTCCTTCAAGTACTCAGGAGGCGGACAAGCCTCCCGAAGTGAGAAACAATCCGAACACCGCCCCCTATGTATTCCTAGAAGAAAGGGATTGGGAAGGATGAATAAATCTTGGTTTTACCGTGTTCAGCAGGATCGGTAGAAGGGCAAGGGCTGCAAAGGAAGAGGTTAGCATGGTCAATGCCACCAAGCTTCCGATATACCTTAGACTGGTGAAATTAGAGCACACCAATACGAGAAATCCAGCTCCTACCGAGAGGGCATTGACCATTATAGCTTTTCCTGAAGTAGCGTAGACCCTCCGAGTAACTATCTCTAGATCTTCTTCCAAAGCCCGTTCTCGTTTATAGGCAGCTAGGAAATGAATTGTATAATCAACCCCAATTCCTACAGCAAGGGATGCCACCATAGCAGTAACCATATCCAGTCTAATTCCGAAAAAGCCCATGATGCCGAAGTTAATCAAGATAGCAAAGGCTAACGGAATAATTCCAAACAATCCAGCCACTAAGGATCGATAGGTGAAGGCAATTATACCAAAAACGATTCCAAGGCTGGATCCGAGGCTTTTAATCTGCGATCCTGTAACCAGATGTGTAAGGGCATTTTCCAAATCCGAGTAACCCGCAATGGTCACTTTGTATCCTTTTGGAAATCTGTTCTTCCCATACGATCGTATTGCATTGGAAATCCGATCTACCGGCTTCATATTTGTGGATCTTAATTGAACAATCATTCGGGCTTCCTTCGGTTCTAGCGCGTTATCGGAAAAATTATGTAGGTTACCACTATAGAGAAGAAGATACTGGGAGACTAATTCTTTCAACTGATCCTTAGATTCGAGACCATACTTGATCGGATCAGAAGGAATCTCGTAGAAGGTGCCTTCCTTGGCATCGGAATGCATAACTAGGTTCATGCGTTTAATGAAATCAGTGAAAGACACTACTTTCCCTACTTCAGGATACTCCTGGTACAGGTACTGGGTAAGTTCATCCATTCGTTTCAACACTTCCGGATCCGTTAAAGATCCAGGCGCATCCCCTTCTATGATCACACTGAAAATCTTTGTTCCACCAAAGGATCCCCGTATGAAGGCATCGGCTTTACGAATCTCGGAGTCTTTCTGGAAGTTCTCTATCATAGAATTATCTACTTCCAGCTGAGAAAGGCCCATAATAGAAACTATTACCACCAAGGAAATCCCCAACAGGATTCTTCCTCGATGGTGTGCTAGACTTTTATGGAGCCGGACAAGAAGGCTTTCTTTGGGTGGCGACACTTCCATCCGATGAATCTCGTTCCTTACCCCTCCCCTTCTTTTAAGGAATAAAATCGAGGGAATGAAAGTGATAGAAATAAGGAAGGAGGCTGTAACTCCGAATGCAGAGAAGAACGCAAAATGCCTAAGGGGAATGATAGGGGTCCATGCCAAGGAGAGGAACCCAATCAGGGTGGTTAGGGCGGCAAGAAACAAAGGTAATCCTATCTGTCGAAGAAGACCGCCAAATAAGCTACCTGGGACAATCGTCTCGTCATAATGACTCACCACATGGATTCCATAGGCACTTCCAACCGCAATCATCAGGATTGGGAGGCAAGTAGAAAGAAGGGAGAAGTATACGTGGAGTACCCCCATCAAGCCAACTGTCCATATGGTGCTGATAAGAACAGCAATTAAGGGAAGCAATACCCCTTCCCATCTGCGAAAGGAGAAGAAAAGAACTAGAACCACTACTAGAGTCACGAAAGGTACCAATCGTACGAGGTCACTTTTCATGTACTCTTCGATCAACACCACCACTACCGGATCCCCCGCAATATAGCTTTTTACCAAACCTCTTGATCGCTCTCCTACCCGTTTATAGATGGTACGGTAGATTGATTCCTGTTCCTCGGTTGTTGCTTCTTTATGAAGGGTTACCAATATTTGTGTAGATCGGAGATCCTCTGATATGAATTGCCGGGTATACAGATCCTTCCAGGAAACCAACTTTTCTTTAAGAGCGGCGATTTCCTCAGGGGTTCCTTCGAATTTCTCCAATAGATGGGCAACCTTCATCCCTTCTTCAGTTCCTTCTATGTAATCTGCATTGGTTAGGGATTTTACCTCCTCTACTCCTTCGATCTTTTCAATCTCATCAGTCAAGTCATGGATTAACCTAAGGATGGGTTCTGATAGAATTGTACCCTCCTGCGCTTCTAAAGCTATATCTAGGATCTTTTGGCTACCATATACTTCTTTCATCCGGTCGTACGCAACCTTGGATGGATCTGTAGAAGGTATAAAGATGTCCACATTGTTATTGATCACGACATGAGGAATCTGAAATCCTAGAAATACAGTAAGCCCTAGGATTAGAAAGACAATACCTAACGAAAGTACCAGATGGCGGTTCATAGGGACTCCTTAATAGTTTCGAAAAGAGGTTTTCATGAATGGTGAAAAACCCCTTGGGGAGGTAAAGGCTGTCTACTGCCTAAACCATCATGCATCAAGATCAATCATCGAATGACAGGCCTACTAAAAACTCCCCAAAGGGATGTGACAGGAAGTTACTTGTTAGTGGATTGTTCGGTAGGAATGTTATATCCCATTTGCCGAAAATCCTCTGCGGTAAATGGTTTGAGACTAGAACATCCCGCTAAAACGGTGGCTAGTACCAGAGCTAGCAGGATTTTTTGTAAGAAAGCTTTCATAGAGTGTCTCCTCCAAGATGAAAATATTCAAACGCATCTGCGTTCATTACAAATCAAAAAAATCGATAATGAATGAACATTCATTCATTTTATTGTTCTTGGATATGCAATTCCCAGTCCTACTCATACTATTTATTCCTCTATGCCTTTAGTTCTTCTTGATCCCTTGCAGACAGGCCTCGAACGCTCTCTCGGCTTCTTCCATCGTGGGACGTTTCTTCTCGGCTATGAATGATTTGGCGATAGAAACAATAGGACCGTAGAAAATCCCCACTAGAATAGGATCTGGAAGATCCTTGAAATACCCAGATCGTTTAAGTTTTGCCAAGTATTCCACAGCAGGAACCATCCTTGGATCCTTTCGGGATAATATGAACTTAGTGATGAATGGTGAGGATCCATACTGTTCCAAAAATAGGAACTCTTTGGGGTGGGCAATGTAGTAGAAAAGCCATTGGATCCAGAAATTCTTCAAGTTTTCTTCAGGTGTTCCATCTTCCCGGAACCCTTTCAGAATAGCCTGATCCAACTGTTCGAGTTGATAAAGATACAAGGCATCGATCAGGTCTTCCTTGCTACGAAAATAATTGTAGATGGTTCCTGCAGCTACCTTTGCCTTCAGTGCAATGGAAAGCATAGAAGCCCCATGGAAACCCTTTTTCGCAATCAAATCCAGCGTAGCTTTAAAGATTCTTTCCTTCTTGTCAACTTGCATAATACTCACGAATTGAATGAACGTTCATTCAAAATATAAAAAAAGGGTGTGCTCCTGTCAAGCCCCATAAATCAAAGATCCATCTTTCCTTTCTCATCTTTGGAGTGGTATACTTGCCTTATCCACTAAGGTTAGGGAGGTGCGCATGGCTGAGATAAAGAATCTTAAGGCCCCTAGGGAACGGCTCAAGGGTACCTTACCCAAGATCGGAATTCGTCCTGCCATTGATGGACGACTAGGAGGAATACGAGAATCTCTGGAGAACCAGACGATGGAGATGGCTCGCTCGGCAGCAAAGCTCCTCAGTAGCAAGCTCCGGCATCCCAACGGTATGCCTGTAGAGTGTGTGATCGCCGATACTACTATTGGGGGAGTAGCGGAGGCAGCGGCCTGTGCAGATAAATTTGCTCGAGAAGGGGTAGGTGTATCTCTCACGGTGACCCCTTGCTGGTGCTATGGTTCCGAAACGATGGATATGGATCCCCTGATTCCTAAAACAGTATGGGGATTCAACGGAACGGAACGACCAGGAGCCGTATACCTGGCAGCGGTTCTAGCAGCACATAACCAAAAAGGACTTCCCGCTTTTGGCATTTACGGGAAGAATGTCCAGGATGCAGGAGATACCTCCATTCCTCAAGATGTAGAAGAAAAACTCCTTCGCTTCACCCGTGCAGGGTTAGCAGTAGCATATATGCGAGGAAAATCCTACCTCAGCATGGGTTCGGTTTCCATGGGAATCGCAGGTTCCATCGTACAGGAAGATTTTTTCCAAAGCTACTTGGGAATGCGGAACGAGTACGTAGACATGAGCGAGTTTATTCGACGAATCGAACGGGGAATCTACGATCCCGAGGAATACCAGCGAGCCCTCCAATGGACGAGAAAGAACTGCAAGGAAGGCCCGGATCTGAACAAACCCGAGAAGCGCCATTCTCGGGCTCAGTTAGATAAGGACTGGGAGTTTGTGGTGAAGATGACTCTGATTGCCAGAGACCTTATGATCGGGAATCCCAGGTTAGGGGAACTCGGTTGGGGCGAAGAGGCTTTGGGACATAATGCACTAGCTGCAGGGTTCCAAGGGCAACGGCAATGGACCGATCATTTTCCCAACGGCGACTTTACAGAGACGATACTGAACTCTTCTTTTGATTGGAATGGGATCCGGCAGCCCTTCATCTTCGCCACTGAGAACGACAGTCTCAACGGTGTAGCCATGCTCTTTGGGCATCTGCTGACTGGTACTGCTCAAATCTTTTCCGATGTACGTACCTTCTGGAGTCCAGAGGCAGTGAAACGAGTCACAGGCAAGACATTGACAGGTATTGCTGAACACGGCTTGATCCATTTGATCAACTCCGGTTCTACATGCTTGGATGGTACCGGCAAACAGAGGAAGGACGGGAAACCTGCCTTAAAACCTTACTGGGAAATTACCCCCGAGGAAGTAGCGGCCTGTTTGGATGCCACCCTATTCCCCCCTGCGAATCTCGACTATTTCCGGGGAGGTGGATTTTCCACCGATTTTAAAACCGAAGGGGGAATGCCAGTTACCATGTCGCGAATTAACCTGGTAAAGGGGTTGGGACCCGTGTTACAGATCGCTGAAGGCTGGACGGTAGATCTGGAAGATCCTGTGCATGATATTTTGGACAAACGGACCGATCCTACCTGGCCTACCACTTGGTTTGCCCCGCGTCTTACGGGAAGGGGGAAGTTCAAAGATGTATACACTGTAATGGCTAACTGGGGTGCCAACCATGGAGCCATCAGTTACGGCCATATCGGCGCAGATCTGATTACCCTTGCATCCATGCTCAGGATCCCCGTGTGTCTCCATAACGTACCCGAGGAGGCGATCTATCGCCCGAGTGCGTGGAACGCGTTTGGAATGGATCCGGAAGGTTCGGATTACCGAGCCTGTGCTACGTATGGCCCCCTCTATGGGTAGCCATCCCTATTTAGAAAAGAGTAGGCTGGTTACCTTTAACATGGTTGGAACGGGCCTGTTAGAGAAAACCCAATCCGAGGTGACCGAAGGAAAGGAGCGCACGTGTACCCGATATCCGATGGAATTGCAAAACTAGCGTACTTTCTGTTCATGGGAATCCTGTTACTGAATGTTGCCCAGAAACGATCAGGAAATAAGGGGCTTCAAAAACGCACCGCTACCCTTTACCTTGGAATTGGGATTTTGGTCCTTTACCTAGGGGCGGGGGCAATCCGGTATTCCTCCCGCCTCTTTCAGATACCCCTTCCCGATTATCTGATCCTCGCTATTTTAGGAGTAGTCTTAGGTGTCCTATATCTGTACCGGGATAAAACCTTTCCCTTCCTCAGAAGATGCAAAAAATGCGGTTCCCCTCTCTCGTTGAACCAGATATTCATGATTGACTCAAACCTCTGTTCTCGCTGCGAGGAAGAGGCCACGGGTTAAACATCCTCTGCTTTTTTCGAACGAATTTTGTTTCGAAAGAAGTCGAACAGGATGAGAAATACCCCGCAGAGTACTAGGATGAGAGGCCAGAACTGAACAAGCACTGCTTTAAGACTCACCCGAATGAAGCCTAAGCTGAATAACAAGAATATACCTGAGAGTAAGATGATAGAAACGGCAGGAATCAGGTATCGAACTCGGTAGGTTCCCTTCCTCTGTAATCCATAGATCAGGAGGGCCACTCCAGCAAAGAGCATAAAGAACGGCCAGAGGTTCCGGAAATAGAGGTTTCCCATCAACTCGGCATTGAGGAGTAGAAGAAAAGCTCCTGCTTGGACAGAGAAAATACCATAGAATACTAAGCTTTCAGCCCCCCCCAACACGTAAACGCGATAGAGGAGATACAACCCCATCACCACCAAGACAACCGGCCAAAAGGGAAGAACTCCGGACAACTTTCCCGAAGTCCTTAGCAGAAGCGTCCCTCCGAACACGACGAAAAGAGTGCCTAATACCAAATGCTTTCTGGGAATCCGTTTCCCCAACATCACTACTCTTCCTATCCCATATGTTCGATGATCGCTGTTCCAAAGGCGCTGGTAGACACCTGGATGGCTCCTTCCATGATTCGAGCAAAGTCATAGGTGACGATTTTACGGCGAATTACCTCTTGCAATCCTTTTTCGATCAAGTCAGCTGCTTCCTTCCAACCGAGGTAGTGAAACATCATGACTCCCGATAGGATGACCGAACTAGGATTCACCATGTCCTTCCCCGCGTACTTAGGAGCGGTTCCATGAGTTGCCTCGAAAATGGCATGTCCCGAATCATAGTTGATGTTTGCTCCGGGGGCGATACCGATCCCTCCCACCTGGGCAGCCAGCGCATCGGATATATAATCGCCGTTCAGGTTCATCGTCGCGATTACATCGTACTCGGCAGGTCGGGTGAGGATCTGTTGGAGAAAGGCATCGGCAATGACATCCTTGATAAGGACCTTGCCTTTAGGTATGGGCTGATTTCCCAATTCCTCTTGAATAAGGACCTGATCCCCAAACTCCCGTTTGGCCAACTCATACCCCCAATTGCGGAAGGCCCCTTCCGTATACTTCATAATGTTCCCCTTGTGCACCAGGGTAACGCTCTTTCGGCCATGCTGTAGGGCATACCGGATCGCTGAACGCACGAGGCGTTCCGTACCGAACCGGCTGATGGGTTTAATACCAATGCCGCTATCCGGTCGAATCTCCCATCCCAATTCGCTCCTGCAAAAATCTATCAACTTGGAAGCCTTGGGGGAACCTGCGGGAGCTTCTAATCCTGCGTACACATCTTCCGTATTCTCCCGAAACACCACCATATCTACCAATTCTGGTTGTTTCACCGGAGACGGTATCCCCGGGTAGTATTTCACCGGGCGAAGGCAAACATATAGGTCTAACCGTTGACGTAGTGTTACGTTGAGGCTTCGAAAACCTTCTCCAACGGGGGTAGTGAGGGGCCCTTTGATCCCTACTATATAATCCTTGAATACCTGCTCCGTTTCCTCGGGAAGCCAGGTGCCTAACAGGTTGAAAGCCTTTTCTCCTGCCAGAACCTCCTTCCATGCAATCTGTCGCTTCCCCTTATACGCTTTATCGACGGCTGCATCGAATACTCGAACGGCTGCTGCCCAAATATCCGGGCCTGTTCCATCTCCCTCAATGAACGGGATAATAGGATTATCCGGGACATGAAGTCCCTTGTTGGTCATTTGGATTCTTTCTGCCAAAGTATACCCCTTTCTTCTTGCAGTGTATCAGAAACATAGTTACTCCTGCAAGAATCGGAAAAACTTAGGTATATTTATTACTATCATGCAAAACCAAATCATACTCGTGTGGTTTATCAATTTTTCTCTCCTATTATCCCTGAATGGGCATGCAGATTCCTCCCCTATTGGTTCCCTTTCCCCTTCTCCACTCGTCCTCTCTGCTTATACACTGGAGGGCCTTAAAAAAACCCATCCGGAGGTTTTAAAACCTTTGTTAGATCCATTCGTTGGGAAGCCCTACACCCTCTCTACCGAAGAAGCTATGCTTCAATCCCTTCGGAGCCTAGGGCTTTTTCACCGTATTACGTTTCTTCCTCAACGAACGGGATTAGACCAGATACACCTAACGGTACAGTTGGAGGAAAAATGGACCCTTATTCCTATTCCCATTGGCGGAGCTACCAGTGGCGGGAACTTATATGGAGGGCTGCTTCTCTTTGAATCCAACCTCTTTGGATGGAATAAGAAGTTTTACGGCGGTGCATTCTGGGGGAACAATGGGTTTCAAGGGATGTTCGGGTACCTTGATCCTCGTTTTTTTAGCCCTTCCCAATCTCTCATGCTGCGGTTTGGGATAGGTACAGAGATCGTGGATCATAGAACCACAGAAGGATCCCTAGTTCGACGGTATGAAAAAACCAAACTCGACGCGGGTGGAGACTGGATGGTTTCTCTAGGGAAAGGATTTGGAGTTGGGGTTGGATTTCAATTCCGAGAACATCAAGAAGAGGCTGAGTATGATTCCCGTTGGAATCCTCCAACTAGCGAACGGTTCGCTGGACCTACCCTCACTTTCCGATATCAGGATCTTTTCTATGGGCCTGTGTTAGTCTATGGGGTTTCTTCCTCCCTTCGTTACGAGAGAGGTTTCAATCTTCAGAAAACAGACTATTTCGATAGCGTTACCCTCCAGGCTCAGGGATACGTTCCTTTTTGGGGTGAGCACCGAATCGGAGCAAGAGTTCAGGGATTCAAAGGGTTGGGGATTCCGGCCATCTTGGAGAATCGAGTGTCTGGCCGATTCCTTAAAACCATTGGGGACGATGTATTTTCCAACACTGTCCTCATGGGTCAACTGATGGCTGAAGGAATTCCTATCCATTTCAGGTGGGGTGCTCCTACCCTCGTCCTCTATTACGAAGGTGGAGTGTTCCGCAATGAATCCCCTACCACAGAGGATCCATACTACTTAGCTCATGGCCCTGGAGCAGGGGTTCGTATTTACCTTTCCAAGGTCGCCATACCAGCTTTTGGGTTTGATATCACCTACAGTGTTTCCACTAAGAAGGCATACGGGTTCTTGAATGTGGGTTTCCAGTTGTAACACGCCCTGAAACAGGTTCCTTAGGCCGCTTCCCGGTAAGCCTTTACTAAATCCTCCATCGCTTTTTTCGCATCGTCGAATAGCATTAGGGTGTTCTCCGCGGCAAAGAGTGGGTTGGGGATTCCAGCAAATCCAGGTGCTAAGGAACGCTTGATGACCACAACGGTACGGGCCTTGTCCACGTTGAGGATGGGCATTCCCGAAATGGGAGTTCCAGAGCTTTCCCGAGCTAAAGGGTTCACTACATCGTTGGCACCGATCACGATCACCACATCCGTCTGGGCAAAGGTATCGTTGATGGCATCCATTTCCTTCAGTTTATCGTAGGGAATGTTTTCTTCGGCGAGGAGAACATTCATATGGCCCGGCATTCTTCCCGCTACGGGATGAATTCCGAACTCCACCTCGATACCATCCTTCTCCATCGCTTCGGTTAGTATCCGAACGGGGGTCTGCGCTCGAGCTACCGCCATTCCATAACCAGGGACGAACACTACCCGACGGGCCATCTTCAAAATCATAGCCACTTCTTCTGGAGTAGTGGCTTTCACTTTTCCCCCATACAGATCGTCCGCTTTGATGGTTTCCACTACAGACCCCACTCCACCAAAGAGCACGTTGGGTAGTGAACGGTTCATGGCATCACACATGATCTTGGTAAGGAACACCCCCGAGGCCCCTACTAGGGCTCCCGAGATGATCAGGATGGAATTGTTCAGCACGAATCCTGTGGCAGCGGCCGCCATTCCACTGTAGGCATTTAGGAGGGCGATCACAATGGGCATGTCCGCCCCTCCGATGGGGATGGTTAAAAGAATCCCCAACACAGATCCTACTCCACTGGCAACCCAGTACCATTCCACATTCCCCCTGCCCTGTATTGTTTTAAAGGCTCCATACAGGGCTATTAGGAACACGAGAACCTTCACTACCTGTTCTCCACGATACCGAACTGGTTTCTCGGTAATGAGGCCCTGCAGTTTTCCAAAGGCCACTAAGCTTCCCCAGAACGTTACGGCACCAATGAGTCCAGAAGCAGCCGTAGCAATGAGGAACTGCATCCCTACGTCTCCCCCTCGAACCAGGGATTCGGAAAGTACCGCTCCAGCCACAAGGACAGAGGCGGCCCCCCCGAATCCATTGAACAGCGCAACCATCTGGGGCATAGCCGTCATCTTTACCTTCAAAGCGAAAAGAGCGCCTATCACGGACCCCACTAACGTTCCTATCAGAATATACTCGAAGGAGATGATGTTTCGATCCAGTAAGGTTGCCCCCACTGCGATCAGCATCCCGATTGCTCCGATGAGATTTCCTCGAACAGCGGTGCGAGGATGACTGAGCCCTTTCAGTCCCAAAATGAACAGAACGGAAGCCAGAACGTATGCTACCTGTATCCCTACCATACCTACTCCTTTCGCTTGAACTTACTTAGCATCCGATGGGTCACCAGGAACCCTCCTACCACGTTGATCGTTGCCAGAGCCACCGCAAAGGTTCCCAGAAGAATAGTAAGGGTAGTAGCCTGCATCCCAGCGGAAATCAATGCCCCCACCAGGGTGATTCCTGAAATCGCGTTGGACCCTGACATGAGAGGAGTATGGAGTATGGGAGGAACTTTGGAGATCACCTCCACTCCTACAAAGATGGCCAAGATAAAAATTGTGATTACCTGTAAAAAGGTTTCCATACTCGGTTTCCTCCTTCTAACACTCATTTAGGTTTGATCAGATCGTTCAAAAAACTGCCTTGTCGCATCACCAGTACCGACTTCACCACCTCATCCTCTTCTGAAAGTTCCACGGACCCGTTCTTCACGATGGAAAGGAGAAACGTTGTGATGTTCTTGGAGTACAATTGACTCGCATGGAAGGGGACAGTAGAGGCAAGGTTAACAGGACCTATGATCATGACACCTTTATAGGTATACCGTTCTCCTGGTTTGGTGAGCTCACAGTTTCCTCCCCGCTCTGCAGCGATGTCTACGATCACCGAACCCGGAGCCATTTGTTCTACCATCTCTCGGGTGATCAAGACGGGTGCTTTTTTTCCCGGTACCGATGCAGTAGTGATCACAACATCCATCCCCGCGATCACTTCACCGAGTTTCTCCCGTTGCCGGCGATAGAACTCTTCGTCCATTGCCCGAGCATAGCCCCCTATTGTTTCCGCTTCCTTACTTTCCAGACCCAGTTCTATGAATCGGGCACCCAGGCTTTCCACCTGTTCCTTCACTGCAGGCCGCACGTCGTACGCGCTGGTGACTGCCCCCAACCTTCTCGCTGTAGCCAACGCTTGTAGCCCTGCTACTCCAGCCCCAATGACAAAGACCTTTGCAGGTACCAGGGTGCCAGCTGCGGTCATCATCATGGGAAACAATCGGGGTAACGCTTCTGCTGCCAAAATTACCGCTTTGTAACCGGAAAGATTCGCCATGGAACTTAAAACATCCATGCTCTGTGCTCGGGTAATGCGCGGTAGCAATTCCAATGCACAGGCTGAAGCTTTCCGAGTAGCCAGAGTATCGAAGGAGTCATCCGGTGTATAAGGATCCAGTTGCCCTATCACTAAACATCCTTCCTTTAAAGCTTTTGCATCCTCCCTCCCTGTAGTAGGATTCGCCCCGGCGGCCCGTACAGCTAAAAGCACATCTACCCCTCTAAGGATCTCCTCACGGGACTCGACTAACCGACATCCGCGGTTCCTGTACCCCTCATCCGGGTATCCCGCCGCTTCTCCCGCCCCCTTCTGTACCCATATTTCAAATCCTGCTTTTCGAAGTCCATCCACATGGGCAGGTACTAACGCTACTCTCTGTTCACCCTGGAACCCCTCTTTGACTACCCCAACAATCATGTCCTCCTCCCCTTATTTGCTTACAAGAAAAGTATACAATTCTTCTAGTAAAACGGCCACTCTTCTTTCAACTTCATAAGGATCCTGGATCTTCAATCCGTCCAGCACTCGAAACCAGGTAGGAGCTATACCGCAGAGAGGAAACACCTCCTTAAGCCAGAACGCTTCTGAAAGCCCCGAACCTGGATTGTCTCGTGTCACTAGCACTGCCCCTCGCAGGTGTTCAAGCAGAGGTGAAGCCCCCACTCCTTCCTCGTAGACATACCCCACACCAGGAAGAAGCACTCGATCCACCCATCCTTTCAGGATTGCAGGAGGGAGTCCCCACCAATCCGGATGCACCAGCAACAGCCCTGTACTAGAGTTCAGTTTCTCCACCTGCTGAATCACCATCCTATCGAAGGAACCTTTACGAAGCATCTCTTCTACAGAAAGAACCGGATCGAACCCTTCCTGATAGAGATTCGTTCGGTCTACCTCTATACCGCCCTCTATCAAACGCTTTTCTAGTCGGTTAGATACAATTTGATTGAATCCATGGGGGTTCGGATGAGCTGTGATCATCAAGATACGCATAAAACAAACATAGTGTAACCGTTCAGGAAAGAAAAGCTTACTTGACTTATTTTGTAATATATTTTCCCTTTTGCACAAGGTGGTCCTAAAGCAGAAGGAGAAGGGATATGGAATCTTCCAAAAAACCTCCCCTGGTTTCCCAGGTATACGAAGTCTTGAAGCAGGTAGAGGATCCTGAACTAGCCATCAATATCGTAGATCTAGGGTTAGTCTATCATGTGGTCGTACAACCTAATGGAAGGGTGGATGTGGATTTTACCGTTACGTACCCAGGTTGCCCAGCTGCTCAGGATATCTACGATGCCATCATCGAGAAAATACAGACTTTAGAAGGAGTTACCGAGGTGAGCCCTCATCTAGTTTGGGATCCACCATGGCGATACAGCTTTATGAGTGAAGCTGCCCGGCTAGAATTAGGATACCCTATATAGGAGATATTATATGTTATTACAAATAGAAGACTTACATGCCCGGATCGAAACGAAAGAAATACTTCGAGGAGTAAATCTTAGAATCCAATTGGGAGAGATTCACGCTCTCATGGGACCCAATGGCTCAGGAAAGAGTACCCTAGCCAATGTACTGATGGGTCATCCTAGCTACACGGTTACTTCCGGAAGAATTTTATTCGACGGAAAGGACATTTTGGAAACAGATCCCGAAGATCGGGCTGCGTTAGGGATGTTCCTCGCGTTCCAGTATCCCGTTGAGGTACCAGGGGTTACGGTAGGAAAATTTTTAAAAAGGTCTACTGAAATTCTTCGGGCAGAAAAAGGATCTTTCAATGTAACCAGGTTCATCGAGGAAGTTCGTTCTCTGATGGACACCATGGGGATGGATCGTTCCTTCATTAATCGGTACCTGAACGAAGGATTCTCTGGTGGGGAGAAGAAACGGATGGAAATCCTCCAGATGCTTTTATTTCGCCCCAAACTAGCGATCCTAGACGAGACTGACTCTGGATTAGATATTGATGCCCTTCGAATCGTAGCGCAGGGTGTGAATCGCTTGCGAGGGGATCGATTCTCCTCCCTTATTATCACCCACTATCAGCGGATTTTAGAGTACCTTAAGCCGGACAAGGTACACATCATGATGGATGGCCGGATCGTTCTATCGGGAGGAGCCGAGCTAGTGGGTGAACTGGAAACTCGAGGGTATGACTGGATACGGGAAGAGGTACAGGTATGAGTGAAGCGCTCACATTGGATATTGGGGAGTACAAGTATGGGTTTGCCTTTCCGGATCGGTCCGTGTTTAAAACCCGAAGGGGGTTAGACGAAGAGATCGTTCGAACCATCAGTCAGTTGAAGAATGAACCGGAGTGGATGCTTCAGTACCGGTTGAAGGGCTTACACGCCTTTCAGCGGAAACGGATGCCCAACTGGGGAGCCGATCTGTCTGATATCAATTTCGATGAGATATACTATTACGCCAAACCTACCGAGGGTCGAAAGGAACGGTGGGAGGAACTTCCTGAAGAAATCCGAGCCACCTATGATCGAATTGGGATTCCCGAAGCAGAACGGAAGTTCCTTGCAGGAGTGGGAGCCCAGTACGATTCGGAAATCGTATACCATAACATACGAACTGACTTAGAGCGGAAAGGGGTGATTTTCTGCGCTCCTGAAGACGCTGTACGAGATTATCCAGAGTTGGTCCGAAAATACTTTGGAACAGTGGTTCCCTTCAATGACAACAAGTTTGCGGCTCTCAATACCGCAGTCTGGTCAGGGGGAAGTTTCATCTATGTTCCTCCTGGAGTGCAGGTGGAAATTCCCTTACAGGCCTATTTCAGGATCAACCTGGAAAGCTTCGGGCAGTTCGAACGAACCTTGATCATTGCAGATGAGGGAAGTTTCGTTCATTACATCGAAGGGTGCACTGCCCCCATCTATAGTCGGAACAGTCTCCATAGCGCAGTGGTAGAAATCCTTGCCTTGAAAGGCGCTCGGGTTCGGTACACCACCATACAGAACTGGTCTAACAATGTGTATAACCTGGTTACTAAACGAGCTGTTGCCTATGAAGAAGCAGTGGTGGAATGGGTAGATGGGAATATTGGTAGTAAACGGACGATGAAATACCCAGCCGTGTACCTCATGGGACCCAAAGCGCATGGAGAAGTGCTCTCCATCGCTTTTGCAGGTAAGGGACAGGAGCAGGATACGGGGGGGAAAATCGTCCATACCGCTTCGGATACCAGTTCCATCATCACGTCCAAGTCCATCAGTAAGGATGGAGGAATAGCCAGTTACCGGGGTTTGATCAAGGTGTACCCTAATCTGACAGGGATAAAATCCCATGTGGTTTGTGATGCCCTTCTTCTAGATCCCCAATCGAAAACCAATACGTATCCCTACATAGAGATCGAATCCGAAGATGTATCGATGGAGCATGAGGCTAGAGTAAGCCGTATTAGCGAAGAACAACTGTTCTACCTTCGAAGTCGAGGCCTTTCCGAATCGGAGGCCTCCCTCATGATCGTGAATGGGTTCCTTGATCCTCTGGTGAAACAGTTACCCCTTGAATATGCTGTGGAACTGAATCGGTTGATCGAACTGGAAATGGAAGGCTCCGTAGGGTAATGGAGGGGAGGAAGGAAATGAACAAGGTATGGATAGAAGCCCAGGAAGTATTCAATAAACTCCTTTGGCCGGAAGAGTCTTGGGAATCTTGGCGACGTACTCCTTTAGGGAAGGTTCGTCCGGAACAAAAGTTTCAGCAGTTTTTTTCTGTTCATAAGGAAGGATTTGGGAAGAGTTCTCGAATCACAGAAAATGGGAAGGCTAGGGAAGGGTGGGCATTAGAAGTACACCGTACTGCGAATACGTGGGTATGCTATCGATCGGAGGAAACCCAACAGGTCGAACTGTACGACTGGTTCTCTAACTACCCTCCGGAAGTTTCACGGGTGCTCATGAAACGGATTCAGGGATTGTCGGATCGAATCCAAGCATGGAACCTATCGTATCCAACCCATGGGTTGATCTTGAAAATCCCCGATCATCTGAGAATATCTTCTCCCCTTCTATTACAGGTGGAAGAAGAAGATGTCATCTCCCTTCCCCACCTCGTGATTCTTTTAGGGAAAGATTCGGAAGCCCAAATAGTAGTACGGTTTGATGCAAGGAAAACTCCCGGAATCTTCTTCAATGGGGGAATCACCTACCAAGGAGAGGAAAATGCCCAGGGAACCCTAGTCGTAGACCGGTTGGTACCCTCCGAAAGCGGGTTCTTTCTTTCCTTCGAAGGGTACCTGCAACGGGATGCCTCTTTACAGTCCCTGGAAGTCCATGCGGGAGGGCAAGTTTCTAAGTCGAACTGGAAGCTGGAATTAGAAAAAGAAGGCTCCAGAGGGGATCTCAGGGGTGCGTATGTAGCTACTCCAGGTTCACACCTCGAGATGGAACTCACCCAGTCCCATCGATCAGGACACTCGCAGAGCAATTCCCTCTATAAAGGAGTAATCGCTTCTGGGGGAAAATCGGTCTTTCAGGGCTTGATCGTGGTCGGCGAAGGGGCAACTAAAACGGATGCCTACCTGGCCAATCGGAACTTGCTCCTTGGTTCCGGAGCCCGAGCCGATTCCATCCCCCGTCTCGTTATCGGGAACAACGATGTGAGATGCACCCATGGATCCACTACCGGTAAGTTGAACGAATTGCAACTCTTTTACCTTCGTAGCCGGGGTATTCCCTACGGGGAAGCTCGTAGGATCCTTATCGAAGGATTCTTCGAAGAGGTGATCTCGAAGATTCCCCAGATCTACCAGGAGGATGTAGTCCACCGTATCGCAGAATCCCTTTTATGAAAGAGTGGGTGCTGGTCGCTCGGATAGAGGATGTGAAGGGAGTTCTTCGAGTTGAGTATGGGTCCCAAGAAGTCGTGTTGTTTCGGCTCTCTGATGGGATCTTTGCCTTACGGGACACCTGTTCCCATGAGTATGCTCGGCTATCGGAAGGAGAGGTTTGGGACGAAAAGGTCTATTGTCCCAAACACGGTTCTTGTTTCGATATCCGTACAGGATCTGTTTCTGGTCTACCTGCCGTGCTTCCCGTAGAGACAATTCCTGTAAGAATCGAAGGAGACGAGGTATATGTATACATTGAAAACTGGTAGCTTCCCCCTGCTGGAGGCAAACCCAAACCTCATATACCTGGACAACGCGTCCACCACCCAGAAACCAGAACCAGTGCTTCAGGCTATCACCCAGTACTACCAGACTCGCAATGCCAACGTGCATCGGGCCGTGTATCGACTAGCAGAAGCTTCCACCCATGCGTATGAAGGGGCTCGAGATCGGATAGCCCGGTTCATTGGCGCCGCTTCATCAAAAGAAATTGTCTTCACTCGGGGTACCACAGAAGCCCTGAACCTGATCGCTCATTCTCTTGCTCGGACGGTTCTCCATCCTGGAGATATAATCATCGTAACCCAGATGGATCACCACTCCAACATCGTGCCCTTCTGGCTTGCGGCACAAGAACTAGGACTTCACCTTCGATTCTGGCCTATCACCCCTTCGGGAGAGTTGGACCTAGAAGACCTCGAAAGAATCTGGTCTGATCGAGTGCGGGTGGTAACCCTTCCCCATGTATCCAACGTGTTGGGAACAGTGAATCCAATTCCTACTATAGCATCTTTTGTTCATGATCGTGGAGCCTTACTCGTGTTGGATGCAGCCCAGAGTGTGGGTCATGGTCCCTTTCATGTATCCGAACTCGGGTGTGACATGGCAGCTTTCTCAGGTCATAAAATGTACGGTCCAATGGGGATCGGCATCCTATGGGCCAGGGAACGAATATTGAATAGTCTCGTACCCTACCAGGGAGGAGGGGAAATGATCGCATCGGTTTCGGAGACCTATGTAACCTTTAACGAACCTCCCTACCGCTTCGAGGCGGGTACTCCCAACGTAGAAGGAGCAGTAGGGTTAGCTGCCGCGATGGATTTCCTCGATACCTTAGACCGGGAGCGGATATGGGCGGAAGAACAGGAGTTGGCTCGATACGGTGTGGAAATTCTTTCCAGCGTCAAAGACCTCACTCTCTATGGGAAATCCTCCTCTCGAGCTGCCCTATTCACCTTCAACCTAAAGGGGATTCATTCCCATGATCTAGCTCAATTCCTCGATTCTCGCTCCATCGCGGTTCGATCAGGACACCACTGCGCCCAACCGTTATTTCAGCGATTGGGAGTTCCAAGCGCCGTTCGGGCTAGCCTAGGGATCTACAACCGGAAGGAAGACCTGGATCGATTGGCAGACGCTCTGGAAGAGGCTCGAAGGTACTTTCATGAGTGAGTTGGATATCCTCTACCAGGAATTGATCCTGGAACACTATAAACACCCAAGGAATAAGGAACCTATTTCAGGGACCTACATTACCCATGAAAACCCTTCCTGCGGTGATAGTTTAAAGATTAAGATAGACTGGGACGGTTCGGATCGGATTAAACGGGTGATCTTTGACGGCCATGGGTGTGCCATTAGTATGGCTTCTGCCTCCATCATGACGGAACTCCTATCGGGAAGAACCCATTCGGAAGCGCTAGAAATCTGCAACTGCGCCCTCTCCTACCTTCGGGGGGATCGAAAGGATTGTACGGATCCAGTTGAAGTAGTTGATCTAGGGGACCTGGAAGCCCTTTCTGGAGTCCGTCAGTTTCCCTTGCGGGTGAAATGTGCAACCCTGCCCTGGCACGGGATCGAAAAGGAACTGAAAGGGCAAAGAACGGTTAGTTCCCAGTAAGAACTTTTAATTTTCTGCAACTTCTATCCTCTAAGAAGCGTCTAAAGGGGATAAGGAGTAATGGTAATGCATAACTATCGTTTCTTACTGGTATACCCTGAGTTTCCTGAGACTTTTTGGAGCTTCAAACACACCCTTCGATTCATTGGAAAGAAAGCATTGATGCCCCCTCTGGGCCTTGCCACCATTGCGGGCATGGTGGGAGGTTCCTTCGACCTTTCAGCGGTAGATTTAAACGTATCGACCCTTTCGGATACACAGATCCTTGAAGCAGATCTCATCTTGGTATCTGCCATGCTGATTCAGAAAGAGTCCTTTCTTCAGGTGATCCAGCGGTGCAAAGGATTAGGAAAACCAGTGGCAGTGGGAGGACCTTATCCTACCGAGTGTTGGGAGGAACTATCCCGCTTGCCCCTGGACCAAAGACCGGATTTCTTGATCCTGGACGAAGGGGAAGTGACCTTTCCACCCTTTCTCGAAGACTGGAAAGCGGGACATCCCAAACCCATCTATCGTAGCAAGATAAAACCATCCCTGGATAGATCCCCCATTCCCCGGTTCGACCTATTCGATCTGAATGTTTATAACGTGCTCCCCTTACAATTCTCCCGAGGATGTCCCTTCGATTGTGAGTTCTGCGACATCGTCCACCTGTTTGGTCGGACTCCCCGCACTAAGAATCCTGCTCAGTTCATCACCGAACTGGAAAGTGCCCTGAACTTGGGGTTTAAGGGAAACGTCTTTATTGTAGATGATAACTTCATCGGAAACCGGAAACGGGTAAAAGAACTGCTCCGAGTCCTAGTCTCTTGGCAGGAGACCCACCACTACCCTGTACAGTTCTGCACCGAAGCATCCATCGATCTAGCCAAGGATGATGAACTGTTGGATCTGATGGTTCAAGCAGGGTTCTATATGGTATTCCTGGGTCTGGAAACACCTCTGGAGCATTCCCTCAAAGAAGCCCGGAAGATTCAAAACCTCAATACCGATGCACTAGAGAGTGTCCGAAAAATACAATCCCGCGGGATCGAAGTCACAGGGGGATTCATCATTGGGTTCGATTCAGATCCGTCGGATATCGCCGATCGTCAAAGAAGTTTTATCGAGGAGCTAGCCGTGCCTACCGCTATGGTAGGGCTTTTAACAGCTCTACCTGGAACCCGACTCTATAAGCGTCTCGTGCAGGAGGGTCGTCTCCTCCGTACCGCTTCAGGGAATAACACCCATGAACTGCAGATCAACTTCCTACCCCGTCAACCCCTGCAGACTCTCCTTGAAAACTACCGGATCCTCTTGTCGGAAATCTATAAACCCAACGCATACTTTAAACGGTGCCTGGAGTTCCTCAATCGATTGCCCGAACAGGTAAGATGTTCCGTCACTTATCATCGATCGAGGACCTTTTGCCTTCGGAATGTGAGGATCCTTCTCCACTCCTTTTTCAAACAGACGTTTTCCTGGTATGGATTCTGGTATCTGTCCTACATCGTTCGAGCCTTCAAGCTCCATCCGAAAAAGATCGTGCAAATCGTTTCGTTTGCCGTACAGGGACACCACCTACTGGAACTCACTCGTAAAATCTTACGAACGAACCCCCTCCGTGCAGCCCGGGCAGTTCCTCATGTACAGAACAGAATAAAGTATGATACAGTACAGACATGAATACCGCATCCTCCACTGCTCAAATCCTCATCGCCTTGATCCCCATTGTAGGGATCTTAGCGGGAGGGGCTGTTGTGTTCTTCTATCTGTATTGGAATTACAAAAAATCAGAACTTCTGATCCGACAGGGGTATGTTCCCCAGAGGCTTTTCGACCTGGACACCTTCAGTCTGTTGGCAGGACTCTTAAATCTGAGCATCGGCCTTGTGCTCAGTATCTACTTTTTCCTACGGGGAGGGTTAGGTCCCAGTGTGCTGGGAGGACTGATTCCCTTCGCCATCGGGGTAAGTCTAACCCTGTTTTACTTTATTCGCACCCATGCCAGAAGCCGGCAATGAAACATGGGATCGGACTTCGACATCATACAAGAGGTCCTTCATGGAAAGCGATGTCTCTATGGAGAACTAGTAAAGAAATACCAGCAGAAGATCTTTGCGTTGGGTATCAAGTTTTTCCACAACCAGGAAGATGCAGAGGACTTCTCCCAAGAGGTGTTCCTAAAAGCCTATCAACAGCTTCACACCTTCCGGGGCGAATCAAGCTTCTACACTTGGCTATTTCGAATCGGCTACTTCCTTGGTTTGAGTTGGAACCGAAGGAAGAGGCCTGCATTGCCCATTCCCGAAGATATCGATATTCCCGAAACATCCGATGGACCCGATACCCAACATTTCCGAAAGGATGCGGTTGCAGCCCTGCGCAAGGCCCTGGTAGAACTACCAGAACGGTACCGCATCTGTCTGGAACTGTACTTCACCTTCGGCATGACTTATCAGGACATTTCCAACGTTACCGACATCCCGATCGGTACAGTGAAATCCCATGTGTTTCGGGCAAAGAGTCGGTTGAAAGATCTCCTTTCGGGAACCGTAGCGGAGGGACCCCATGACCTGTAGGGATGCGAGAGATCTGTACTGCTCCTTGGATCAAGGAGAACCCTTTCCTTTGGAACTGGAGACCCACGTTTCCACCTGCCCTTCTTGTACCCAATGGATACAGCAGATGGACTGGGTGTTTCAAACCTATAGGAAGAGTAGTGAATACCCGGTTCCCTCTTCGTTAGAGAACCGGATACTTTCCGCCATTGATGCGATGGAAGTTTCCCCGGCATCCGAACCCCGATTGACCCTCTCACCTGGGAAATGGATGCTCCCGGGGGTGTTCCTAATCCTAGGAATCATGGGAATCCCGTTCAGTACCGTATTCTCCGTGTTTGCTTCCCTCCCGGGAAGGAATCTAGAAATAGTAGTGCCCCTTGTACTAGGGACCGCCTTCACTACCTACGCTGCCTTCTTTACCGGGTACAATCTGGAATGGCTAAAAAAGAAGTTCCTTACCTAACAGGATATCGAAGCCCTAACATCTCAGACACTCTTTCTATCCCGTTGGATATTCTGATCCTCTCTATGCTCTTAATTCTGTTCTTCAACTCCTCTCCCCTCTGGTCACGCGATTTTCCCGAACCCATAGACGCTTTCGATGCGCTCTCGGGGGTAGATTCCGATTCTCCCAACCTTCTTCCCGCTTCCTTCCTGCAACTTCGATATGACAACTTCACCTTTCATTCCAGTGTAACAGATGATTTCCAGATCCAAGCCCTCGGATCGTTCACCCTCCTGCAATACCAAGGATTCGTAGGGTTAAAACTCTCCTACGGGACCTTCCTTCTCGTAGGGCCATTAGCTCCAGGGGATGTAGCGGCTTCTACTGCCAAATGGTGGATGAACAGTGTGCAATTTCAGTACGGGCTCTATGGAGCCTTTAACGTTGGGGGTGTCCATCTGTTATGGGAGTATTCCCGACTTAGCAACCATCCCTTGAGAGCCCAACGAACCGCTACGGAAACCTTTGAAAACCCAGCTTCTGAACGACTCGCCACGGGAATCGTATTGCCACCGATCAAGGTTGGAAGCTTTAGAGGTCACTTCTACTATAGAACAGGATTCGTGGACTTATTCGATTACTGGAAAGCAAAAAATATCCCTAAACCTAGGAACTTCTGGGTACATCGATTTGGTATGGAAGCGTCCTACCCCATCCATTCATCTTTGGCAGTATTCTCCGATGGGACGTTGGATCTTCTAGCCCTTCGGACCGGGGGTTGGGATGTTCCTTGGACAGGGCAGATAGGCTTCCAATTTTCCTCTAAAGAGCGTCAATTAAAGGTATTCCTGACCGCAGTGTGGAACAACGACACAGAGGAGATCGTAGAAAAACCCAACCCCATCCGTCTGCTCGGCCTGGGATTCAGCTTGTCCACAAAACCTTTATATTAAGGATCCTTAGGTTGCAAATCTATCCAACCGGTGCTACGCTGATTTCCATGAAAAAGCTTGAGGGTAAACACGCAGTAGTCACGGGCGCAGCTCGGGGTATCGGTTTTTCCATTGCCAAACGACTTGTGGAACAGGGATGCTTTGTCTCCCTATGGGATGTAGACTCTCCAGCGTTGGAAGAAGCTAAAGAGCGATTGATCGCTTTCTCTCCAAAGATACGAACTCGGATCTGCAATGTCACCTCCCCTACCGATGTGCACCAAACAGCACAGAAGGATCTTTCTGATTTCGGGAGCGTTGAGATCCTGATAAATAATGCCGGATACCTGGCACCCGGGAACTTCCTGGATCAACCTACCGAACAGTGGATAAGAACCCTTGAGGTGAATGTCCATGGATTGATCCATACAATTCACGAGTTTCTTCCACACATGTACGAACGGAATGAAGGGCACATCGTGAACATTAGCTCTGCAGCCGGTCTACTGGGTGTACCGGGACTTGCTGTGTATTCTGCATCCAAATGGGCTGTTTGGGGGCTTACCGAAGCGCTTCGCCAGGAAACGTGGAACTTGGGAAAACGAGGGGTTCGATTCTCTAGCATCCATCCTAGTTATGTAGCTACGGGACTCTTTGCGGGAGCAAAATTAACAGGAATTGGATCCTTAATCGTACCCCGACTATCCTCCCACGATGTGGTAGCCAAGGCCGTTGTGGTAGACGCTTTGGGAAAAGGAAGGCACTGCCCCAAACGGCCCCGATCCGTTCGCAGCGCCTTAGTATTTCGGGCTTTGCTTCCGGATTTCCTATTTCAACACCTCCTGAGGGTCCTCGGTGTTCATGCGAGCATGTCTACTTGGAAGGGGTATTCCAATGATTCGTTCAAATGAAACATTCAAACCTCGTAAAACAGGTTCCTGGATCCACAACCCTGCCACAGGGGAGCGGTTAGCCGAAATTCTAGAACACGATCCAGAGAACGTACCTCTTATGGTTCAACGATCTAGGAAAGCACAGATAGAATGGGAGCAGGTGCCGTATAAGGTAAAACAAAGGATTGCGTATGAAACTTCCCGGTGGATCCATGCACATGCCGACACTCTATCTCTTACCATCGCCCATTGTACAGGCAAGACACGTACCGAGGCTCTGGCTACAGAAGTTCTACCTGCTGCCATTGCATTTCGATACTATAGCCAACGGATACCCCATATACTCCATCCCAAACGTCTTCCTACTAGTTCTTTCCTTTTCCTCAATAAAAAATCCATCCAATACCGGGTTCCCTATGGGGTAATCGGAATCATCAGCCCCTGGAACTACCCTTTCGGAATTCCGGTACATGAGGTAGCGGTTGCTTTATTGACAGGGAATGGGGTACTTCTAAAAGTCGCTACCCAATGCCAACCAGTAGGCGAACTGATCGAAACCATGATTCGGGAGGCAGGCTTCCCTTCGGATCTGTTTCATCTAGTATACTTAAGTGGGTCCAAGGTCGGAGCAGCTTTCCTTGATGGAGGGATAGACAAACTATTCTTCACGGGCTCAACCGAAACCGGAAGAATCCTAATGCAGGAGGCAGGCAAGAGGCTCATCCCCGTTTCCCTCGAATTAGGAGGAAACGATGCAATGATTGTTCTCTCCGATGCTCCCCTTGAGCGGGCCGCAGCAGGAGCCGTTTGGGCAGGAGTATCCAATTGCGGTCAATCCTGCGGTGGGGTAGAGCGGATCTACATAGAGCGACCCGTGTACGACACCTTCCTAACCCTTCTTCGCCAGGAAGTACGCCAGATTCGTCAGGGTCCGGATGGCTTCGATGTAGATATCGGTTCCCTCACCACCGAAGAGCAACGTAAGAAAATAATCGAACAGGTTCAGGACGCCCTCTCGAAAGGAGCTAGACTTCTAGAAACGTCCCCAGACACAGGAATGAACTTAAGAAGCACTTTAGGTCTTGGTACAACGCATGGCCCCATCTTCTACCCCGTTCAGGTCATCGAAGTCGATCATGATGCGGGCCCTCTCATGCAGGAGGAAACCTTTGGCCCCATCCTGGCTGTTTCAGTGGTAGAGACAGAAGAGGAGGCGATACAGCGGGCCAATGCAACTCCTTATGGTCTCACTGCCTCGGTTTGGAGTCTCTCCAAGGAACGGGTAGCCAGAGTTGCCTCCCAACTCCAGGCTGGAGTAGTCACTGTGAACGATCATCTCATGAGCCATGGAATGCCTGAGACCCCCTGGGGTGGATTCAAACAATCCAGCATTGGAAGAACCCATGGGGATCCTTTGATCGAAGAAACCACCCAGGTGAAAGTTCTGGTATGGGAGAAGCTACCGAGGATGAAGCGAAATCTTTTCTGGCACCCCATCGATTCCACTGTATACGATGGTCTGAAGGGGGCCTTATCCTTAGTAGCTGGAAAGGGTATTCGAACCCGTTTCCAAGGTTTGTGGAGGTTAGTTCACCTGCTGGTAAAGAAAGTCCGATTTTTCTAATTGTAACCTGTCGGCACTCAAGAGCTTCTCATCCTAACGGTGTTTCTGGTATAGTTACTCCTCGTTATGGGAGAAGAGAATCGTACTACAGGCAAAGATTTCATTCGGGAAATCATCGATCAGGACTTGAAAGAAGGAAGGTATACGGAAGTGAAGACTCGCTTCCCTCCAGAACCCAATGGATACCTTCACATCGGTCATGCAAAATCCATCTGCCTTAACTTTGGAATTGCCAGGGAATACAATGGAACCTGCAACCTTCGGTTCGACGACACAAACCCCACAAAGGAAGATGTAGAGTATGTAGAATCCATCATGGAAGACGTTCGCTGGCTTGGTTTCCAGTGGGATGGTCTGTACTATGCATCAGACTACTTCGAGCAACTCTACCAATGGGCAGAGTTTCTGATACGGAAAGGGCTTGCCTACGTGGATGACTGCTCGGCAGAAGAGATCAGTGCCATGCGAGGTGCCCCTACGGAGCCGGGGAAACCTAGTCCTTACCGGAACCGCAGCGTAGAGGAAAACCTTGACTTATTCCGGAGGATGCGGGCTGGAGAGTTCCCTGATGGAAGCCGGGTTCTTCGGGCTAAGATCGACATGAACTCGCCCAACTTAAATATGCGCGATCCTGTATTGTACCGAATTCGTCGGGCAACCCATCAC
>JAOABU010000104.1 GCA_026418195.1 Spirochaetota bacterium
GAAAGATAATCGATGTGCCAGTGTACCTTTTTCCGAAACCGCAAATGGCGTGCCACCCGAGCTGTTAGCCCCCGTTGTGCGGAACCCGCGTATACGTACCAACCTTGTGGGAAAAGTCTTTCCCCCAAGGATCCAACCGTAATGCGCGCCTCATGTTCTAGGAATAGGGACACTAGGTAGCTCCCCCGATCCTCCTCCGCTAGCTGCCCGTGGGAAAGAACCACGGGGATTCCTTCCTGCTGGATCCATGCCCAACCCCCTGAATCGGCAGCGATCTGGTAGGTATGGATACGGACCCGGGAGGCCACCCTCGAGAGGGTGGATGCAAAGGCAGGATCTGTGTGGAGGTTTGGAACGAACCGCTCCGCTGGCCCATGAGAAAAGATGAAAATCACATGGGATCCGAACCCTTCCTGGGTCGCACGTTCCAACTCTTGTAGATGTCTCACCGCCCGGGTACTAGGTGCATCGGGAAACATGGCTGTACCATAGGCCACAAGAGTACATCCTTTTATCTCGAGGAAATGTCCCCTTCCTTTTGCATCTTCCACAAAAAAATCGAACTTCGAGTTTCCCCACCGCGCTTCCCGCTGGATCCTTCGAGCCCCTGGGAACAACCGTGGAAGGACTAACGTTTCTGCGAAATGATTCAACCGGGATGCGTAAAGAGGAACTACGTGGTTCGGAGCACCGCTTTTCAGTCTACCTCCTGATCCATTCGGCACCGCTGGGCCTACTGGATACACCGCTACGAGTGTCCAATCCGTCTTACGGTATTTTCTATGGTTCCTTGACGTGCGATCCGAATCCCCTTGCTCTTCCGGGGTCAGGGTTGCACCTTCCAGATCCCTATCCCGTTCCAGGATCACCTTGGTACCAGGGAATAAAAGTTCCATCAGCCTTCCGGGATTGGGACAGTGAGCAGTATATGAACCTTCATGAGGATGCATTACCTCCACGCGAAACCGATTCAGACGGCGAAGAAAGTAAGCTTCACGATCATTATGGAACAGGGGATATCTAGGCACCCCATTCTTTACCCTCGACACTGTGTTTGGTTCCGGCACCCCCCAAGCCTACAGGGAAATAGGGAGAAACGGAAGGCCCGCAGTATCCATGTCTTGATATCGTTGTAGATTCTGTATCACCTAAAAGGCAGGTTTCACTTTTGAAAATTCCTGCTATACTCTAATTGAACCGTATGATGGATTCTACACGAAGCGCCCTGTACGAACGACTCTATCACCAACTCTCGCCCCTCCTCCAGAATAGCCCTAACCTTATAGCAGGGATGGCCACCCTCGCCGCCCTTCTTCACGGAAAGCTTCGGCATCACTCTTGGACAGGGTTCTACTTCGTGGCAGGAGAAGACGAACTCCATGTGGGACCGTACCAGGGGCCAGTTGCTTGCCAGGTGTTAAAAGGTTCAGGTGTGTGTTTAGCCTGTGCCTCCCGGGGCGAACCGGTCGTAGTCCCGGACGTGCACGCCTTTCCTGGCCACATCGCCTGCGATCCCCGTTCGAAAAGCGAGATCGTCCTTCCCCTGAAGAAAGAGGGTCGGGTGTTGGCAGTTCTCGACATCGATTCTCATCAACTTGCCGCTTTCAGCGAAGAGGACGTAGAGCCTCTGCAAAGAATCGTGGATCTGTTGGTGCCTTTGGTGAACGGAAAGAAATGGCCTTTAGAAACAGCTTCCAACCTATCCGCCGCGGTGCGGGGGGATACATAGAGCACATTCAAGAGAGGTACACGGTATGACTAAAGCCGAGAAAGCAGTAGCTGCGTTCCAGTCAGGATACAATTGCGCCCAATCTACCTTTATGGCCTTTGTCGAGGATTTGGGAATGGATAAAAGGCAGGCCATGAAACTCGCGGCTGGATTCGGGGGCGGGATGGGGCGCATGCAGGAGGTTTGTGGTGCTGTAACCGGCGGAATCCTTGCCTTGGGCGCTACCTTTGGTCATGGAGAACCCTCCGAATCGGAAGCTCAGAAGAAAACCTACACGCTGGTGCAGGAACTGATGCGACGATTTGAAGCCCAGCATAAAAGCTGCCTCTGCCGAAACCTGGTTCAGGGCATCGACCTGAAAACCGAGGAAGGTCAGAAACAGTTCAAGGAACGGGATCTACGAAACAAGGTCTGCGTTCCCTGCGTGCGCACCGCGGTGGAAATCGTGGAAGAGTTGCGGAAAAAGTAAAAGCCCGAAAGATAAAGACCCGAAATTACATTAGCGGCATGCCCTGAGTTTTAACCAGGGAACTACTCCCAACTCACCCGGCCTGTTCTCGCATCCAATCGATGAACTGCTGGATCTCGGCACTCCTCCGTTCAGCTCAGAAGCAATTCGCTTGAACATTCTCTCTATCCCGGAGTAGAAATCATGAAATAATTCCCCTTCCAATTCTTTAACAAGCCGCAGAAGCACAATCGATTCAATTCTCATAACCGTCTCCCAGGATCCTTCGTCTCTTGAAGGATTGCAACAGTTGCATCCTCGTACGGAATCAAATCCAGACGAAAGGATGTCAGGATAGCCGCTTCGTCCAGGATATGAAAGTAGCGTTCCTTCGGCAAACCTTTTGCCACCAGGTCAATATCGGAATGTGGGCCGAAAGGCCTACTTGTATCGAAGACAGAACCTATTCCATACACTTCGGCTTGATACGTTTCTTTCAGATAAGCCGCGATTCGTTCAGCATCTTTTCTTGCTCGAGCACGGAGGTCTTCCCGGAACAATCGCCTATGGATATGTTCTTTCAAGCGGTAAATAGGATACAGTATATCATAGATTCATCTAAGAGCTTCCTGCATAGAGGTAATCAAAGGGTGGATATTTCTAATCGGCAGAAAATATTACCTTCTACAAATGAATGATTTCTATATTCCCCCATTTCTCGTTCAGGTTCTCCGCTACAAGTCGTCGGTGACAGTGCGTCGCTTTGTCTTCGCTGCAAAGTAGGCAGGCCTCATGGATTTCTAAGGGGGAAATGGTTTCGTCAACCCTTCGTTTTGCCATCAGTTCATAGAGTCGTTGTTTATAGGCCACCCAGTCTCCCTTTTTCTTCTTGAAAGCATCAAGGATATCCTGCGTTGGCGCAAGCTCTGGCCTGTGTTCGTATCCTATCCCGCAGATCTTCTCAAGGAAGTACCTTAAATCATCCTTCTTCGCGAAGCCAGATAGCTGAGAGACATTGTTCAGCCGCACGTCGATCACCTTCTTCACCCCAGCATTCGACAGACGCGTGAAGAATGATTCGGCCGTCGTCTTCGTGAATCCGATGGTGTAGAGCTTCACGGCACCAAACCTCTTAGCACCTTTTCATCTGTATGGATATGCTCAGCATACGCGATCTGGTTACCTCGTATGGTGTAAGCTTCTTCTATGAT
>JAOABU010000148.1 GCA_026418195.1 Spirochaetota bacterium
GTGGAAGGTGTCTTCAGTATTAAAGCAGTATTAAAGGCAGCCTATGATGCGTTCTTGGTCCTTCTGATTCCCGTTATCATTCTTGGCGGAATTGTGTTCGGGATCGCTACACCGACAGAAGCAGCGGTAGTATCGGTGGTGTACTCGTTTATTCTTGCAGTGTTCGTATATAAGGAACTAAAGTGGAAGGATATGATCCAGGTATTGGTGAATACAGTCCGTGGTACCGCGGTTGTTCTTTTAGTGTGTGGAGCAGCGACTTCTGCAGCCTACTATATCACCACTGCTCAGATTCCAGCGATGCTAGCGGATGTGCTACTGACTTTATCCGGAGACAGCTGGGTAATGTTTATGTTGTGCGTGAACATTCTAGTGCTCCTAGTTGGTTGTGTGATGGACCTAACGCCGGCCTTGTTGATCCTTGGACCTATGCTTCTGCCTATTGCAGCGAAGTACGGGATCGATTCGGTTTACTTCGGTGTGGTACTCGTAGTGAATCTCTCCATTGGTCTCATCACTCCTCCGGTGGGGAACATCCTCTATGTGGCATGCGGAATTTCAAAACTGTCAGTGGCCGAGATCTCCAAAGCGATTTGGCCATTCATCCTGGTAGGGATCGTAGCTCTGTTTATCGTTACGTATCTTCCTTGGACTGTAACGGTACTGCCTAACATGATCAAGTAAATGGATCGTGCATTACCAGGGTCACCCTGGATCAACGGTTTCGTAGAAACCGTATCGAGTCCTTTCATTAAGAGGAGGAGAATATGAAAAAATCTGTCGTGTTCCTTGTGGTCTTCCTGACCGCCGCTTCCTTAGTCCTATACGCAGGAGGAGGCTCCGAGAAAGCGAAAGCGGCACCCAAACCCGCAACGGTTCTGAAGATCTCCAACGGGATCAACGAACAGCATCCCACCTACCTTGCCTGCAAGGAGTTCGAAAAGATTGTGGAATCCAAACTCCCTGGCAAGTATGATGTGCAAGTGTATGCCAACGCTCAGTTGGGAGACGATGTGCGGGCTACTGAGGCCGTGCGAATGGGAACTCTCGAGATGGTTGCTACTTCCGCTTCACCTCTAACTGGGCTTGTGCCTGAGTTTAACGTGTTCGATCTACCCTTCATTATTTCTAGCGAAAAAGCGGCCGATGCAATCTACGATGGACCGATCGGTGCAAAGTTGGCAGCCCTTCTGGAGCCTAAGGGAATCAAACTGCTAGCTTACTACGAGAATGGTTTCCGACAACTCACCAATAGCGTCCGAGAGGTGAAAAGCCCAGCTGACCTGAAGGGAATGAAAATACGCACCATGCAGAACCCGATTCATTTAGCGGCTTGGAGAGCGTTGGGAGCCAATCCCACACCGATGCCTTTCAGTGAAGTTTTCACCGCTATGCAACAGAAGACCATCGATGGACAGGAAAACCCGATTCCCACGATCTATCTGTCCAAGTTTTATGAAGTTCAGAAGTATGTGACCCTCACCGGGCATGTATATGGACCTCACATCCTTCTGATTAACAAGAAGATGTTCGATTCCTTCCCTGCAGAAGATCAAAAGATCATTCTAGAGGCAGCTCAAGCATCCGCAAAGTTCCAAAGGGAAACCAACCGGAAAATGAACCGAGATTTTATCGCTGAACTTAAGAAGGCCGGTATGGTGGTTACCGAGTTGACCCCTGAACAGGTAAAGGCTTTCCAAGAAGCAGTAAAGCCTGTGTATGATGAATGGGTCCCGAAAATTGGGAAGGAACTGGTAGCAGAGTTTCAGGCTGCGGTAGCGGCTGCCAAATAAGAGAATCCAAACTATCGATTTTGGCATGTGATGTCCTGTTTTGGGGGTTCCCCAAACAGGACTCTTTTCTTTTTAGTCGTGACCCTGCGTTGAAGGACTCTGCGCAGACATGTATGTTTGAAAATCGGACGTAAACATGAAACTGAACGGAAAAGTTGCCCTTGTTACCGGTGCGGCACGGGGTATTGGAGCAGGAATTGCAAAGGCTCTTTGTCGGGAAGGCGCTTCTGTGCTTGTGTGTGACCTTCTAGAACAAGAAGGATTGGAAACGGTAAAAGAATTGACCGAATTAGGCGGGAGAGCCTGGTTCTATAAGTTGGATGTCACTTCTGAAACAAATTGGAAAGCTGCCTATACATATGTTCTAGAGAAAACGGGTCGATTGGATATCCTGGTGAACAACGCGGGTATTTCCATCCGGCAGAATATCGAGGAAATGACCGTGGAAAACCTGGATACTATGTTAGCGGTAAACGTGAAAGGCCCGTTCCTAGGAATCAAACATGCTCTTCCCTTACTGAAAAAGGTAGGAGGAGGATCCATAGTGAATATTGCCTCGATTTGTGGATTAGTGGGGCATCTGTACACTAGCGAAGCCTATACTACCACTAAAGGAGCTGTAGTACAGCTTACTAAGTCTGTGGCTACGAGGCATGCTAAGTACAATGTTCGCTGTAATGCAGTAGCTCCTAGCACGGTTCTCACAGGCCTAACAGAGAAGTTCCTGGAAGACCCCCAACGTCGAGCCGAACGCCTGGGAGAAGTTCCCTTGGGTCGCCTTGCTACCATCGAAGATGTAGCCGAAGCGGTTCTGTTCCTTGTGTCACCACAGGGGGCTTTCATCAATGGGGTGATCCTACCTGTGGATGGAGGACTTACCGCTTATTGAGTATTTATTCTGGTTCCATCCGAACCTGCTTTATAGAACTATCGAACTAGAAACGAAAAAGGCCGCTTCAAAGAGCGGCCATTTCTGTTTAAATCCTACTTCTGCTTCCTCACTTTGCGAACAGGATCCGAGGTAGCCACATGCAGAGGGGTTCGATATAGGTAATAAGGAATAGAACGATCACAAGGGGTAGGATGAACGGAATCGTAGCTTTGGTTACCCGTTCAAAGGATATCTTTGAAACCCGGGTCAATACGAACAGAACCATCCCGACGGGCGGCGTGAGGAGACCGATCATCAGGTTCAGAACCATGATGACTCCAAAGTGAATGGGGTCTACTCCTAGTTTCATCACTACAGGCAAGAGGACGGGAGTCAGAATCGTTATGGAAGCGATGGTCTCCATGAAACAGCCAACAATCAATAGCAAGATATTGATGACGAGAAGTAACAGATACTTGTTTTCCGTGATGCCCAGGACCAGGGAAGCAAAACGTTCTGTAACCTGATTCGCGGTTAGCACCCATGCAAAAATGGATGCACCTGCTACAATGAGGAGAATGACAGCGGTCGTTTCAGCCGTTTCCAGGCTGATGGCGATCAACTTCTTGAGGGTAAGGGTTCTATACACTAAACCGAGTATCAGTGCATACACTACTGCAGCGATAGCAGCTTCCGTGGGAGTGAAAATACCCGAAGCGATTCCTCCAATGATGATCACGGGTGTCATTAGGGCGGGTAGCCCTTCGATAAACGATATGCCTAGCCGTTTCAAAGAAAATGCTGTGTCGCGGGGATAGTGCCTCTTGTGGGCGTAGTATGCAACCATAATGGCTAATGCCAGTCCCATTAGAAGCCCTGGGATGAACCCCGCGATGAAGAGCTTTCCGATAGAAGCGGAAGCCATAACCCCGTAGATCACCATCGGCAGACTAGGAGGGATGATGGGCCCGATGGTGGATGAAGCGCCCGTAATGGCGACGGAAAAATCCACATCATACCCAGCGTCGGTCATGGCTTTGATTTCGATCGTAC
>JAOABU010000059.1 GCA_026418195.1 Spirochaetota bacterium
AAAGAGGAAGCCAGTAAGGTCCTTCGACAGTTCCAAGAGGAAGAAGTAGAAAAGATCACCCAGGAGATCGCTCAGCTCAAGAAGGTCGATCCCATGGAAGCTGAGCAGCTTCTGAAGGAGTTCCACTATTTCAAGAAAAAAGGCTCTCAATTAAAAGGAGGAATAGAGACTGCTCGAACCATCCTTACCAAGGCCTTTGGAGAGGAATTGGGAAGATCTATACTGAACCGAAGCGTTCCAATAGAGGATCAGAAGTTGTTCTCTTTCCTGCAGGATATGGAACCTTTCCAACTCTACAACCTATTGAGAACGGAGACTCCCGCTGTGGTTGCCGTACTCGTTCCTTTTTTAAAACCAGAACAGTCATCTCGATTGATAGAACTATTTGAGCCTGTATTCCGTACCCAATTGATCAAGCGAATCGCTCGAAAGGAAAAAGTCTCCCGAGAGGTTCTACTTCGAATGGAGGAGGCCCTTAAAGAAAAGGTGAGGCGAGTATCGGAACCCAATCCAGAGATGGAAATCGATGGAAAGTCAGTACTGGCAGATATTTTAAAGTACATGGATGTAACCCAGGAACAAAAAATACTGGACCGCTTGGAGGAGGAAGCTCCTCTAATCGCGGAGGATTTGAAGGAGCGACTCTTTACCATCGATGTACTGGAGGATATGGATGATCGGGATCTACAGAAAGTTCTTCGTTCCCTCTCAGAAAAGGATATTGCCCTACTCTTGAAAGGGAAATCAGAATCCATACGGGTTCGGATTCTATCAAATCTTTCTGAACGTCGGAGGCTATTAGTATCCGAGGAATACCGGTTCTTAGGAGCTGTACCGAAGAAGGAAGTGGATAAAGCTACAAAAGAGTTCCTTGAAACCCTGAAACGGATGGAGCAGGAAGGGGAGATCCTTATTCACCGTAAGGGTGAAATCGTATACTGATTCGTATTCAGCCATACTCTATTGACAGGTAAGCCCTGAGTCCTTAGTATCCCGAACTATGACAGCTAATGAACTACGACAAAAATACATAGATTTTTTTATTTCCAAAGGGCACAAGCAGATAGTAGGAAAATCTCTCGTTCCAGAAAACGATCCAACGGTCTTATTTACCACAGCTGGAATGCATCCGTTGGTTCCCTATATTCTAGGAGAACCCCATCCTGCGGGGACTCGTCTGGTAAACTATCAGAAGTGTATCCGGACCGGTGATATCGATGCTGTCGGGGATTCCAGCCACCTTACCTTCTTCGAAATGCTGGGTAACTGGTCGTTGGGAGATTACTTCAAGGAAGAAGCTATACAGATGAGTTACGAGTTCCTTACTTCTCCCAAATGGTTGGGGATCCCTCCTGAGACACTTTCTGTAACGGTATTCGAAGGAGATGCAGAGGTCCCTCGCGATGAGGTGTCCGCTTCAGTATGGAAGTCTTTAGGGATACCGGAGAATCGAATTTACTATCTCCCTCGGGAAGATAATTGGTGGGGGCCTGCTGGTACTACTGGCCCCTGTGGACCCGATACGGAGATGTTCATCGATACGGGTAAAGCAGCTTGTTCCCCTTCCTGCAGACCAGGATGTTCCTGTGGAAAGTACTTCGAAATCTGGAATGATGTATTCATGGAATACAACAAGAAGGCGGATGGCACGTACGAAAAGCTCAAACGTAGATGCGTGGACACGGGAATGGGGATCGAACGAACCGTTGCGATCCTTCAAGGAAAGCAATCTGTCTATGATACAGAGGTGTTTCAACCCATCATCCGGGCGATCGAAGAAGTGACGGGAAGTAGGTATGGAAGGCTTGAAGAAACGGATCGTTCCATCCGAATCATTGCCGACCATGTTCGGGCAGCTACCTTTATCTTAGGGGATGAGCGGAGTGTTCGCCCTTCCAACGTAGGTCAGGGCTACATCCTCAGACGGTTGATTCGCAGAGCTAGCAGACATGGAAGAAAACTAGGTAGAGAGGATGCCTTTCTAGCTGTTCCTGCCCGGGTAGTACTGGAAATGTATAGTCCTTATTACCCCTCCCTCCAAACAGCGGGAGAAACGGTTTTAACAGAACTCACCAAAGAGGAAAAACGCTTTTTAGAAACCTTGAAAAAGGGAGAGCACGAGTTCGAAAAACTATTGCCAAATCTACAGAAGGATCCTAGGAAATGGATTCCGGGTAGAATCGCGTTTCGATTGTATGATACGTATGGGTTTCCCATCGAGATTACAGAGGAGTTGGCACGGGAGCATGGTCTGACCGTTGACCGGAAAGGGTTCGAAGAGGCTTTTGCCAAGCATCAAGAGCTTTCTAAGCAGGGAGCAGAAAAGGTATTTAAAGGAGGGTTGGCAGACAATTCTGAGATGACTACGGCTCTCCACACAGCGACCCATCTGTTACACCAAGCGTTAAGAATGGTATTAGGTGAACACGTACGGCAGATGGGAAGCAATATTACTGCAGAGCGTCTCAGGTTTGATTTCACCCATCCTTCCCCCATGACTCCTGAACAAATCAAACAGGTGGAAGAAATTGTAAACCAGCAGATACAGGCTGACCTTCCGGTAACGATGGAGATCATGAGCCTGGAAGAAGCCCGAAAACAGGGAGCACTGGCTTTTTTCAACGAAAAATATGAGGACAAGGTTAAGGTTTATAGTGTAGGAAACTTCTCCAAGGAAGTATGCGGAGGGCCCCACGTAGACCGCACAGGGAAATTGGGTAAGTTCGTCATTCAGAAAGAACAGTCTTCCTCGGCAGGAGTGCGAAGAATCCGGGCAGTGTTAATCCGAGAGTGACCCAATTGACCACACGCACCGTATACCCCTCTACCTCTAGGGAATCGTCGGACGGTAGGGATCTTTGCCGTTGTCAGGATCTGATAGAACAATTGGATTATATCATCCGCAGGAGATTCATAGGGAAGACCAGCAACAGGATTATAGGGGATAAGATTTACCAATGGGTTTAAGTCCTTTGCATACTCTGCCAGTAAATAAGCATCTTCCATCGTGTCATTCACCCCTTTTATGAGGACAACCGCTAAGGTAGGCCGCTTTCTGGTGCGGTTCCGATAGTAGAGTAGGGCTTCTTTGGTTTCGGTAAGGGAGAATGCAGAAACTCCAGGCATGAGGGTTCGTCGTACCTCTTCCCTCACAGAGAGGACCGAGAGAGTGAGGTAGACGGCAGGTCCTTCTTGTGCTAGGCGGTAAATTGAGGGAACCATCCCTGCGGTGGAGACTGTAATGTGCCTTAAAGCAGGAGCATCTTTGCTTCGGCGAAGCAATAGGTGAATAGCCTTCTTCACCTCCGCGAGGTTTGCTAGGGGTTCACCCATCCCCATGAAGACGACATTTGAAGGGGGAGCGGCTGTTTGAGCTAATGCTTCATACTGGGCAAGGATTTCATCTGAACTTAAGTTTCGAACCCAACCCAGAGTTCCCGTTTTACAAAACTTGCATCCGAGAACACATCCTAATTGGGTGGAAAGGCAAGCGGTTCGTCTTCCCGAAGGAGTTTTCAGAAGAACAGCCTCAATAGGAAAGGGTCCGCCTAAATCCAAGCTGACCTTTATGGTGCCATCTTTGTCTTTCGCTATGCTATACACTGAACTCAAGGCTCTTTCACTTCCCGATGGAGCTTTTCGTACAACTCGGTCAGATGGGGGGTATGGATTCCGCTTTTTATAGCAGAACTAACCACTTCCAAGGCCTTTTTTGTATTTCCCATCCTCAAGTAACAATCGGCGATTTCTACATATAGTCGAGCATTTTTAGGATCGGTCTTGTGGAACTCTTCGAGGGATGAAAGAGCCTCCTGGTAGCGACCTTGTTCTTTCGCGATAAGAGCCAATCCCAGTACTGCATACGCATCGTATTCAATATTGAGGGCTTTTCGGTAGAGTTCTTCGGCTTCTTCCAGTTTTCCCATAGCTCGGTAAGAATCACCAGCACGAGTTAGAATTACCTTGTTGTTGGGATCATTGGCCAGGATTTTGTTCCAGTAAAGTAAGGATTGCTCGTGCTGGTTCAAACCACGGTAACAGTCTGCTAGCCCAAAGAGGGCATAGAAATTGTCCTTCTCCTTCTCTAGAGCGCGGGTGAAATATTCGATCCCTCTTCGATAGGCTTTTAGCTTACGGAAACAGTTCCCAATTGAAGTCAATAAACGAATATCGATCGAATCTGGATGGGCCTGTATCATTCGCTCCCAGTAATGGAGGGCTTTGTCGTATTCCTTGAAGTCGAAATATAAGTGTCCTAACCCAATTAGAGCATACGGGTTGTCCTTTTCGATCACTAGAACCTGTTCATACATCTCTTTTGATTTTTGTAGATTCTTTACTTTGCGATAGGCATCTGCAATACGAGTGAGAACAGTGACGTTCTTAGCATCATGTTGAAGGTACTGTATCCAGAGTTCAATAGCCTTCCCGAAGTTGCGAATCGCCTTATAGCAATCCGCAAGCCCAAAAAGAGCATAACTGTTCTGAGGGTGATACGTTAGGCAAGTTTCATAGTATCGAATAGCCTCTTCGTACTTGCCCTGTTTTCGGGTAGCATCCCCGAGCCCTACTAAGGCATAGTTATTTTCGGGTTCGATCTGCAAGATCTTATGGAAAAAATTCAGGGCTTCCTCGTATTTCTTTTCTTTTAAACAATGGTACCCTCGTTGGGAAAGCTCTGTGATTTCTGGCCTGTCTTCCCGTTCGGTAGGCTCCTGTATGTGTATTTCTCGAGTGTCTTCGAAATCGTCCATACGTTATTCACCACCTGCGCGAATCCATTCTCGTATCACTTGTGCCATTTTTTCTATCAACTTTTCGGACTTTACTTTTTCGTTGGCTATCCAGTACATGCGAAAGGCTTCCAAGTATTCGTTCCGTTTGAAGTGATAGTCTCCAACCCGAATCAACCCATCTCCATACCGTAGAGTGATGAAGATCCTTTTTGCCAAATCTACATTGCCCTCGTTGAAAAGGGCATTCCCCTTTCGGATTAAGGCTGCTCTTTGGCTTGAAGGAAGTTCAGCAGCTGGCTTTGTTTTAATGAAAAACCCTTCCTCCGGTTTCCCTTCAAATAAAGAGCGGATATCCATCTGAGTTATAGGGTCCCTTTTGTCGACATCCCTTCTTGGGAACCTCCTACCGGTTGGTACGCCTGAGCCAGGGCTCTTCCAAACGCCTTGAATAAGCTTTCTGCCATATGGTGTGAGTTCTCACCATATCGGGCCATGAGGTGTAAATTGATCCGCGCCCGATGGCAGAAGGCATAGAAAAATTCTTTGAGAAGACGGACAGAGAAAGATCCTGCCAAGGGTTCTGGGAAATCCACCTGATATACGAGGTACGGTCGTTCACACACATCTACAATCACTTCACAGAGTGCGTCGTCCATGGGTATGATACTGTATCCGAACCGCGTCACCTGGCCTGCGGTCTCTAATAGTCGATGGAAACCATCCCCTAACACAAGTCCCACATCTTCCACGGTGTGGTGAGGATCTACCATCAGATCCCCACTTGCCTCTAGGGATAAATCGAACCCTCCATGAAAGGCAAAGGAAGTCAACAGATGGTCAAAAAAGGGTAACCCCGTCTGCACGTGTATCTGTTTCGTTCCCTCTCGGCAAAGGGTCACTGTGATATTCGTCTCTTTCGTTTCCCGTTTGACCGTGATGGGTGTGGTTTTCATGCGTTCAACCTATCATTCAGCATTCTGTTTTCAGATAGTGTATCGTAAAGTAGGTAGGGTTTGCAAGAGAATGTAAAAGAATTTTCGAGTTTTTCGATCTATCATAGTTACCTTTCTGCTAGAACGATGCACGGTAAAACGATACGATCGATCGTCCATATGCACGCTGTTGTTCAAGGTGAAGTCGGCCAACCTCTTCCGGAAGGGGATCCTCCTTTGGATGGTGAATCAATACGAGGGAATCAGGGTTGATCAGAGATGAGCTATTGAGTTGTTTCAAGAGATCATGACGAAACCTATATGGATAGGGGGGATCGAGGAATACCAAATGAAAAGGACCTTCTTTTGCGAACCGAAGGTATCGTTCTACAGGCATGATATGAATGATTCCTTTTCCTTCAAGGAGGGATACGTTTTGAAAGAGAGTAGATCGTTTTTTAGGATCCTTCTCTACGAACACGACCGTAGAAGCCCCCCTTGAATACGCTTCGATGCCGATAATTCCTGAACCGCAGAACAAGTCCAGAAAAGAGGCACCTCCCAACTCTGACTGTAGAATGGAAAATACAGATTCCCGCATGCGGTCCATGGCAGGGCGCAGTTCCCCAGGAGGGCATTGGATTTTCCTACCTTTCAGGAATCCACCGGTGATACGCATATGGTTAGGGGGCTACTCCACTGCCAGAATCCTTGAATCGCAGATCAAGAATGAACCGAAGTCCCCCGTGTTCTGGTCGAAGAAGTCCAGGATCTTCTGCCAGAACCTTCAGAGCTTCCTTTCTAGCTTCTACCATCAGTTCCATATCCTGGGGTAGTTGTGCGATTGAAAAATCGAGTAACCCAGACTGGCGAACCCCTACCATGTCTCCAGGTCCTCTGAGACGAAGGTCTTCCTCTGCAATCCGGAATCCATCCGTAGTTTCTTTCAATACCTTCAACCGTTCCTTTGCTAAATCTGTCAAATTGGGATCGTACACAAGAAAGGCGTAACTCTGTGCATTGCCTCTGCCTACCCGACCCCGAAGTTGGTGAAGAGCGGATAGTCCGAATCGTTCGGCATGCTCTATCACCATGCACGTAGCATTGGGAACGTCTACTCCCACTTCTACAATACTGGTAGCCACGAGAACTTGAATTTGATTCTTCACAAAGGCTTCCATCGTAGACCGTTGCTCTTCTTCCGATAGCCGAGCATGGATAAGGCCTACCCGAAACTTGGGAAAGATGGAGCTTTGTAGATGTTGATACATGGTTTCCGCATCCTTCAGATCCCCATCTCCTTCAATAAGGGGATAGACGAAATAAGCTTGGTGCCCTTTCTGTAATTCTCTTTCAACCCAAGCATACACCTTTTCTTCGTTTCCTATTCTGGCCAGATGAGTTTCCACCGGTCTTCTTCCAGGAGGTAGAGATTTGAGTTCCGAGACTTCTAAATCCCCAAACACTGAAAGGGCTAAGGTTCTGGGTATGGGGGTGGCACTCATCAACAGGATGTCAGGATGGATCCCCTTAGCAGCAAGTTTCTTCCTTTGATCAACACCGAATCGATGCTGTTCATCGATCACCACGAAACCAAGGTTGGCGAATCGAACTTCCTCGGAGAATAAGGCATGGGTTCCGATGATAATGTCTACTTCGCCCCTGGATACAGCTTGGAGCAGAGGTTTGCGATTTCTCAATGGAATCTTACCCGAGTAGAAGGCAAGACGAACACCCAGTGGTTCCAGCACCTTAGCTGCATTTTCCGCATGTTGACGAGCCAGTAACTCGGTAGGGGCCATGAAGGCTGTTTGTATTCCTCCTTCTGCGAAGCGCAAAGCTGCAAGAAAAGCTACAAGGGTCTTTCCGGATCCCACATCTCCTTGTAGGAGTCGAGCCATGGGACTTGGCCCTTCTATATCCAGATCGATTTCAATCAAGGATTTACGCTGGTCTTCCGTAAGGGAAAAGGGGAGCCTAACGATTGCTTGGTCCCGTAGGGTAACGGGTAGCTTCCTTGGAGGGCGAATGGCGACCTTACGTTCCAATCCACGTCGGATCATTTCGATTTGAAAGGAAAACAGTTCTCGGAAGGCAAGGCTTCTACGACCTTTATCAGGTTCTTCCAAAGATTTGGGAAAGTGGATGGCTCGTAAGGCCTCTGAAATGGGAAGGAGGGAATGGGTAGTCTGAAAGGATTCTGGAAGCTCGTCTTTCAAGTTTCTTCCATATTTGGAATACCCATTCCGAAGGATCTTCCGGAGAATCCGCTGAGACAGCCTACCGGATAGGGGGTAGATAGGGAGAATCGAAGAAAAATCCTCCGAAGGATGGTTAGGATCGTCTAGCTCGAAGGTGGAACTCTGTATTCGTTTATACTGATAGGTAAAGATACCTGCTACCCTCGCCTGAATACCCGGGGGATACTTTCTGGCGAGAAAATTTCTCCCATAGCACACTAGTTCTGCAGAAGCGGTGGAATCTCGAATAAGGATTTTAAGAGTCTTTTGGGAGCCAAACCAGAAATACTCATGGGCCTCCACACAAGCAATAGTATTAACGAATCCTTTACCGCCTTGGCTAAAAATACTGATGAGGGGGATGAGTTTGCTACGATCTTCGTATCCCCGGGGTAAGTGAAGCAGGAGATCAGCTATCGTATGGATCCCGAGGCGATTTAGGTCTTTTCCCAGGGAGGGACCAATTCCTTGGAGTTTGGTTATGGGAATGGTAAGTTCCTCCAAGTACATGGATTACTAGACAGGCAATCGGTACAGGAGAGTGGTCAACCGTTCCACCACTAAGCCTCCTAAGATACGGAGGGTCAAGAGAAAAGCGAATCCCCATAGAAGACCATGAATATAGGAAACTGGTTTCTTGGTAAACAGATGAGTGATCCGAATCAGTACAGGGCTCAACAACATGTCCAAGGTCATCCATAGAGGACGGGTAGAGTTAGAATGGAGCAGGATCCCAATAAGGCGTAGAATGATCATTAAAAGGTAGAGGAATAGGAAGAAGGATACTGCTGACCATACAGCTGCCAGGGTAAATGAAACTAGGCTACCAAGGGTAACTCTTCCATACAAAGCGATGGAATGAAAAACGTTCCCCAAGACCGATAGGGCAATGAGAGCTGCCACTGGAGAAAAGTCGAACCTTCCTACCTTGAAAAACGAGAACTGCCGAAAGTAGTTCAGGTAGGGATCCGTGATACGGGTCAGGAAAAAGTACACCCTACCGTATCCAAGGGGACTGGAAAACCAGGTCAATAGGATTCGGACTACAATAATCAAAGTGTAGAAAGAAACCAGAGCACTAAGGATACTCATTAATAGTTTGATCATACTCACTACCTCCACGAGAAACCTTCTATCAACGTACCCAGACTTCTTCCACTCCTGGGAGTTCCTCGAGCTGCTGCACTACGTCTTTTTTCCCGCTAGCTTTCAATTGAGCAGATGCTCGAATGATCCGCTCAGATTCACCATTCCCCTGTTCTTTGAAATGCAAGTAAACCCTACAGGGGCCTGGATGCTCAATAATGAAGGATCGTAGTTGATAGAAATCCTCTTCGTTGCAGAGAGATCCATTCAATACGATGTGTAGTTCTGAATTTTCTTTATTCTCTAACATTTCGGGATCCTTAACCTCTTCTACGATGAAACTCGGTCGATCACGGGATAGATCGATCCTGCCTACTATACCCACAATTGCATCTTCCTGGAGTTTAGAGCCATACTGTTCGAGGACTGCTGTGAAAATCACTAGTTCGATAGAGCCGATAAAATCTTCTAAGAGTGCGAAGGCCATTTTTTTCCCTGTTTTTGTAGGTACCGTACGAATATTTTTTAAAATACCCAAGAGCCTATGGTTCGTATCGCTATTGGCACGATTGGGATGGGATAGATCGATGGTTACAGTCTTTTCCCATAAGGCACGGTACGGCTCCAACGGGTGGCCAGAAAAATAGAACCCAAGAATTTCCCGTTCGAACCGAAGTTTTTCCCGTTCTGGCCAATCAGGAACTTGCTCCCATTGAGGTTCGGGAAACTCTTCAGAACTAGCTCCAAAAAGGGAGGCTTGTCCATAGCTTTGACTCTCTTTCTTTTTTTCTGCAAAGGTCACCATGGTTTCAAGGTTTGCCAGCAAGGTTGCCCGATTAGGGTAGAGAGAGTCGAACAAACCACACTGGGCTCCTGTTTCCAGTACTTTTCGATTCACGATCTTCAAGTCAACTCGATCAAGAAAATCTAAAAAAGAACGGAAGGGGCCACCAGAAGCTCGAGCGCGGAGGATCTCCTCTGCAGCGTTAGTCCCCATGTTCTTCATCCCTAATAGACCGTAGAGGATTTTCCCATCTACCACACTGAAGTATTTTTCCGAAGTATTAATATCAGGGGGTAGAATATCGATCCCCATCTTTCGAGTTTCTCCGATATATTCTGCGAGTTTGTCCGTGTCGTTGATTTCATTGGTAAGGTTTGCAGCCATAAACTCAGCAGGAAAGTTTGCTTTCAGGTAAGCGGTTTTATAGGCTAGTACTGAGTAGGCCGCTGCATGGGATTTGTTGAACCCGTATCCGGCAAAAGGGATAAGAAGTTCGAAGATCTCATCCGCCTTCTTGGCCGAATATCCTCTGGCAATGGCTCCTTCGATGAAACTTTTCTTCTGCTTGGCCATCTCCTCGGGCTTCTTTTTCCCCATGGCGCGGCGTAGAATATCGGCCTGTCCCAACGTATACCCAGCTACGATCCGAGCGATTTCCATCACCTGTTCCTGATATACGATCACCCCGTAAGTTTCTTTCAACACTGGTTCTAGTTCCGGAAGAGGGTACTGCACAGGAATTTTTCCTGATTTGGCATTGATGAACTGATCGATGAACTGCATCGGACCAGGTCTATACAGGGCATTCAAGGCAATAAGATCTTGGATGCTTTCGGGTTTAGCCCGTTTTAGGATGCTCTGCATACCCGGACTTTCGAATTGGAACACACAGGCACTTTTACCTTCTCCTAGGAGTTTGAAGGTAGCTGTATCCTGTTCTGGAATTTTTTCGATGTCAAAATCGGGAACCCGTTTTCGAATTAACTTCACGGTGTTCTCGATGAGGGTCAAGGTCTTCAGCCCGAGGAAATCCATCTTGACTAATCCGCAGGCTTCCAGTTGCTCCATCGTATATTGGGTGCTGATAGTTCCGGTTTTTGGATCACGGTATAGAGGAACGTAGTCTGTCAATGGGTATTTCCCAATCACGATTCCTGCTGCATGGGTGGAAGCGTGTCTGGACAATCCTTCGAGCTTCAAACTCGTATCGATCAATTCCTGGTAGACAGGCCCTTTTTGAACTAGTTGCTTCAATTTTTCTTCTTCTTCGAGAGCCCTCGAGAGGGTCATCTTGTGCCCCTCAGGGATCCATTTGGCAATTTCGTTCGATTCTGCAAAAGGGATATCTAGTACACGGGCTACATCCTTAAGGACGGCTTTAGCTTTTAGGGTTCCGAAGGTAATGATTTGTCCAACCCGGTCTTTCCCGTATTTTTCGGTAACGTACTCGATCACTTCCTGACGTCGTTCGAAGCAAAAATCGATATCGAAATCTGGCATCGAGACCCGTTCGGGATTTAAAAACCTTTCAAATAGAAGGCCATACTTCAACGGGTCGATGTCGGTGATCTCCAGACAGTACGCTACGAGGGACCCTGCACCCGAACCTCTGCCCGGGCCAACGGGAATCCCTCTGCTTCGGGCAAAATGGATGAAATCCCACACAATCAGAAAGTATCCTGTAAACTTCATTCGGATAATGATATCTAGTTCATACTCAAGCCTTTTCTTAAGCTCCTCCGATACCACCGGATACCGTCTTTTCAGCCCCTCATAGGCTAGATGTCGAAGGTACTCTTCTGGTGATGGGAATTGGGGTGGAATCTGATAATCGGGAAGCTGGGGTCCTGGGAGGGGGATGGTGAGGGTGCATTTTTCTGCGATCTCTAACGTACGTTTTAAGGCCTCTGGTACTTCGGAAAAGATTTGGGCCATCTCCAATGGGGATTTCATGTAGAACTCTTGAGCTTCGAAGTGAAGGCGTTTGATTTCTGATTTCTTCTTCCCTGTTCCAATGCAGACCAGGATATCCTGAGCTACCGCATCTTCTCGATCTACGTAGTGAATGTCGTTGGTTACTAGGGTAGGGATATCTAGCCGTTTGGACATGGAGAGGATTCCTCGGTTGGCTACTCGTTGATCGGGAATGCCATGATCTTGAAGCTCTAAATAGAAGTTCCCTTTCCCAAAGAGTTCTTGAAAAAAACCGGCTCGCCGAGCAGCCTCTTGTTCGTTTCCTTGGATGATCAGAGAAGGAATTTCCCCTGCAATGCAGGCACTAGTACAGATCAATCCTTCGTGGTACTTTTCCAGTAACTCTTGATCGATCCGAGGTTTATAATAGAACCCTTCGATGTAACTGAGGGAACTCAGCTTCATCAGGTTTTTATATCCTGTGTCGTTCTTTGCAAGTAGCACCAAATGATAATAGTTGTTTCCCGATTCAGTGCCTGTTTTAATATGGCGGGATCCCGGAGACATGTAGAACTCGCTCCCAATGATGGGATTGATCCCATGTTTCTTGCAAAGTTGGTAGAACTTCAATACCCCGAACATGTTCCCATGGTCGGTCAATGCCAAATGTTTCATTTGAAAGGATTTGGCTTTCTCTATCAGGCGTTCCAGGGAAGCAGCACCATCTAGAAGGCTATAATCAGAATGGTTGTGAAGGTGCACAAAATCCGACACGGAGGGAATCTTACTATGGAAGGCCTCTTTTGCCAAGGATCAGCTGTGCCTTAATAGGGTAGTGAATTATGCACTGTACTGGAAAGGATTGGCTAAGGTTGATTGTAGAATATACAGCACCCTATCCAGTTGTGCATGGGAAGATAGAAACTTCTGGGTTTGCAGATCTTCCTGAAGCGCGTAGAGAAATGCTTTCAGATCTTTACTTTTTCCAATGGGTAGACGAGTTCCTATAAGCAGAGTTTCTAGATCCCGGTTTCTATAGATACGGGAGGTGAAGTTACCCAGAGCAAATCGGAACTCGGTAAGCATCCCTCGATACGTTTTCCCTACAATGACCATAATGAGGGAATCAGCTGTGATCCCATAGGAAAAGGATCCAATCCTACGATGGATGTAGAAATTCCATTCCTCCATAGGAATCTGGATTCTAGTGATCAGTTCTATAGGTTCCAATTGAAGTTCCCCGGTTGGAGAACGTAGACCAGTGACGGGAACCCAACGGGTTCTTTTAGAACTCTTAATCTCGCATCGAGCGTCCAGAACATGCATCACAGGAAAAGAGGCCATACAACGGTCTGGAACGCTAAGATTCCCTCCTAGGGTGGCCATGGTGGCAACACTTGGTGGACACACACACTCAAGGGCCGAAACCAATAAGGGGGAAAGTACTTTAGGTCCAGCCCGTAAGATTCGCTGGAAGGATACCATAGCGCCTACATCTAATCGAGTTTCTGTTCTGCCTAACCTGTTTAGTTCCTTTATGTTTTGTAAGGAGAGAATTGATTTGGGAAGCAACAAAAGTCGGCTCGCTTGATTCCAGAGTAGATAGGTTCCGCCTGCGTACACTGTAGTATCCGGATGCTGCTCTTTGAAGCCTAGAGCATCCGCGAGGGATGTGGGCATGTAGATGGAAGGTTCAATAAGATTATACTGCATGTTGTCGATGTCTCCGAATGGCAGCCGCACGTTGTACTGCTTCAACCAATCTGCTAGGATCGGTACATCGGCACAGTATAGCGGTGAAGCGTTTTCGAATTACCTGTTCGGTAGGATGAAGGGTCTCTTGCAGGATCGCATGGGTCAGAAGGACTCGTGCGGAAGCACAAAATCCACAAGGGGTGTATTGGACTTCGAGAAATCCTTTTTCGATGTCGTAGTAATCAGGGGTACCTCGAAATCCTTCGATAGTGAGGACTTTTCCCTTATGAGTTAAGAAAGCAGGGGTAAGGCAGGAAAGGACCAGTTGATCGTTCAATAACACATGGCAGTAGCCACAATGGCCATGAAGACAACCCTCCTTCGTTCCTAGTAACCCAAAGGTATAGCGAAGGAGATGAAGTAATCGCAAAGAAGGATCTATGTCGAGAGTTTCTACTTTTCCGTTCAAATGCAAGGAGATGACCATTCACGATCCTCCGTCCCGATAGGGAATCGCTCGGATTCTTTTTCCCAACGCTTGGGAGAGGGCATTGACTAATGCTGCGGGAATCACGGTTAGTGCCAATTCTCCTAATCCTTTTACATTCCTGTGGTCCTCAAAGGATAGGAACTCAATTTGAGGAGTGGGTAGATCGATGGTGGAGCAGATCCTATAGTTCCAAAACAATGGGCGTGGGATGCGTCCTTCCACATAGAATACATGCTCCAGGAAAGTCCAACCAACTGCCT
>JAOABU010000083.1 GCA_026418195.1 Spirochaetota bacterium
AAAAGAGCTTCTACTCCGAGAAACCCATCACCGGATTCTGAACAACCTTAGCGTGATTCGGAGTCTCCTATCCTTGCAGGCGAATGAGGTTACATCGCCTGAGGCTGTTCAGACCCTTAGGGAAGCACAGGGTAGGATCGACGCCATGCGTATTTTGTATGAACGACTCTTTCGATCGAAGGTCCAGAAGTTCGTTTCTGCCCGGTTCTATATTGAAGATCTGGTGAAGGATATACGGGAGATTTTCCCTTTAGGAAACAGGGTGGGGATTGTGGTAGAAGGTGAAGATTTTTCCCTTTCACCCCGACAGGCAGTCTCTGTAGGAATCATTGTGAACGAACTCATTTCCAATGCCCTCAAGTATGCGTTTCCTAAAAAACGAAAGGGAACCATTCGTGTGGGACTGCGGGAACAGGACGGTACGCTTCAGATCGAATTATGGGATGATGGGGTGGGCTTCCCTGAGGCTCAACAGTCTTCCGATGGCGTGTATCGATTGGCCTGTGGAACTCAGGGTGGAAGCACTCCTATTCCTGAGACAATGGAGCGGAAAGGGTTTGGTCTAGAACTCGTATCTGTCTTAATCGAACAATTGAATGGATCTTGTACCATGGAGAGTCGAGCAGGGAAAGGTACAAGGTACTTTCTACAGTTTCCCCGAGAGCTTATTCCCGGTTCAGGATCCTAAGCTTACTCCCTTCCCGTATTCCATACCCTGTTTCCCTTTTTTCAACCCCTTGGAATACCACCACATCCCCCCGTTTCAAGGAAAAGAATACCGTGTATGGATCTAGGGAAAGGCACCCTCCTCTACGTGGAGGAATGAGACTTCCCGGCTTTCTTTCGGATAGGTTCTGGATCTTCTTTTTTTCTGCGGAAAGGGGAAACCGACCACATGGACCACAAACGAGGTACCTCACCCTACCGCTCTTTGAGGTGAGGGGATCGGAAACTACCCGGTGAGGCAACCCTTCTGGACCGTTCGATAAGGACAGGGGAGTAGAGGTATTGGAAAGGGATCCAGAGGGTCTTAGGATCAAATAGGAAAATTTCACCGACCTACGATCAGAAACCCTAGCTCTACGGCCGATTTCCCGTACTAGCGAAGGAGGTTCCCAGGGAACTTCTACATGACAGGTTCCCTCAGGTAAAGCTGGACAGTTCTCTTGCCGGAAACAGGGAGCTTCAATGAATAGCGTTCCATCGGAAGTCAACAGGTCTCGTACTTGAAGGAGTTCTTTGGAGGTGCTGGAGAGAGCAGGTTCAAGGATCACGATTCTACCCTCTGGTTCCAAGGAGGAAAGGAGTGATTTCACAAATAGGAACCGGCGCCTAATTCGGTCAGGGTCATCCTTCCAGAGTTCATTCAGCAGATTCCCTAAGGTAATGATCGGAAAGAGCCCTTTAGGCAGAGCACTCCCTTTTTCCAGGTCTATCAAGTAGGTGGAGATAGAAACATTCCTCCGATAGGCTATTCGTTTCAATAGGTTTAATGTTTTCGCATTTCGATCGCAAGCTACTACGGTTTTAACCCCATGATCGATCAGGGCAAGGGTAAATGGACCCGCTCCTGCTCCTATATCCAAGGCAGTATAGCTCTTTTTTAATCGGGGAAGTATGGAGGATAGGATGAACGAAGCGGCTCGATAGGAAATGGGCCAGTAATACAAAAGGTACGCTCCCAAGGATATAGGATCCTCTAAATAGAAAGATCCAGCAAGTTGACGGACGCCGGTTAATCCCCGGGAAATCTGCCGAACCCTTTGACTAATCCGGAACAGATCCTCTTTCTGAAGGGGGGACGAGTTTCCCTGCCAGGCCTCTAAAAGGATCGAAAGATACGCACGGTCTATCATGGGTTTAGTATATAACAGAATTCTAACAATAAAAAATGTATGATTGACCTTGCGGATGTCCTCGAGCCGTAGTATGTTTTACAGTAGATCCTAGTAGGGAGGTAGGTATGAAACGAGATCTTTTATATCCTTTGCTGAGCGTCGTTCTGATGGTATTAGCTGGGGCCTGTGCTTCCCCACCTCCTCCGAAAGAGGTAGCACCCCCCCCTCCACCTGCACCAGCCGTGGTAACTGTGCCAGCACCCGATGCGGAATTGAAAAATGCAGAATCCTTGAAAGAGACGATCGATCGGTACAACCTTTCCTTTGCGAAACCAGATGAGTACGCGAAAGCTAACGAAGAGCTGGCTGCTGGCAAAGAGGCTATGGGCAAGGATAATGCAAAAGCGAAAGATCTGCTGGTTAGCGCAGCCAAACGTTACAATATAGTGCTGGAAGCAGGTCTTGAAAAAACAGCCGAAATACGGGCAGTGGAAATGCAAACCGCACAGAAGAGGGCAGATGAAGTAAAAGCTTTCCGGGCAGCAGCTACCGAGTACTCCTTGGCAGAAAGCAAGAGAGCAGAAGCTATTCGCCTCTACGGAGAGAAAAAGTACCTGGAGGCTTACCAAGCTTCAGAGGAAGCGATAGCTGCGTATAATAAGAGCTTTGAAGTGGCCAGACAGAAACGAACTGCGGCAGAGCAGAAGCTGGAGACAATCTCTAAAGAGGAAGCAACCACCACTGAAGAATTGCAGAAAGTTACGAAAGAAATCAGCGGAGGCCAGCCATGAAAACCAAAGGCAAAATGATGATTATGTTTTTCCTGTTGGGCATTGCCGTGGGAGTCATCTCCTTATCTGCTCAGAACCTTCTGGACAATCCCGACTATCGGAAGGGGCTGGAACTCCAGGCGCAGGCAAAGCAAGCTTTTGAAGAAGGAGACTATGATCGGTCCATCCAGCTAGCCGCTCAGGCGCAGGAACAGTTCCGTAAAGCGAGGGAATATGCCGAATACCTCAGGTTACGGTACGTAGCGTACAACCTAAAAAATCGAGCGACGGATCGTCTGCGGTATGCGGACTTTATCAACGCTGCTAAGAACTATCCCAAAGAGTACACCGAGGCAAGAGCTGCCTTCCAGGTCGCTGAAACCGCCTTCAATGCTGAACGGTACCAGGAGAGTGTGGATGGGTATCGAAAGGTGCTGGATGTCCTGAAAGATATTCAGCCCCTCACCCCCTCCCCAACTGAAGAATTAGTAAAGGTGGAAAACCTCAGAAACCTCATCCTAAAGTACGATCTCGCTTCTGCCAAGCCACAGGAGTTCCAACGAGCTGAAGAAGCGTACCAAAAGGGAAAGTCTCTGATGGACAAGGACAATGCACAAGCAAAGTATCAATTGGATGCGGCCTTGAAGGATTACCAAACCGTATTCGACACAGGTATGGGCGCTATTGCAGCTAAACGAAGAGCAGAACTCCAAGCGGCCAAATCAAAGGCGGATGAAGCTCAGGCACCCAAATTCGCTACAGAGCTTTATATGAGCGCCCAGAAATTACAGAGCGATGCAGAGATGCAGTACGCATCCAAGGCGTACGAGGGAGCATGGGAAAGTTCGGGCTCGGCTATTGAACTGTACCTGAAGAGTGCGGAGCAGGCTCGTGCGCGAGCAGCTATGCCAGCTATTCCAACTTTACCGGAGTTCTATACGGTCCGACTCATTCCAGATCGCAGGGATTGTTTCTGGAGGATTGCAGAGTACGATTTTGTCTATGGCGATCCCTGGAAATGGAAGATCCTCTACGAAGCAAACAAGCAACTTCTGCCAGATCCGAACAACCCTGATCTGATACTTCCTGGAACTCGTTTGCGGATTCCCAGCATCAAGGGGGAAACACGAAGCGGCGAATGGCAGGGAGGTAAGTAACCATCTATGGCGATAGGCCCCACTCATGGAGGATGTATGGAGTGGGGCTCTTCCTCCTACCACGCGGAGATTTCTTCAAAATACATGGGGTAGATTCTACCAGTTGCCGGATCTTCGAGAATTGAACCAGTGAACGGGATCGAAGTATTAAATATCGATATCGAAATAGGAAGGGGTAGACTCGATGTAACTCAAGGGAGAGGACTTAGAGCGTATACTAGTCATACGACCTCTAAGTTGATTCAATTGGGTTCTGAGAAGGGCACAGTTGCATCGGGCAGCCTCTAGAGCCCTTAATCGTGCTTGGGCTACCCGTGTATCGATGTCCGTGTCGGCTATCGACGGTGACTCATGGATAGCATTTGTGGACATAGCAGCGATACAGTTTTACAGACTGACCAGACTCCTAAGGGTTTCTTGTTCCAACCCCCGGTAGTATTCGACTCGTTCGACATCTTCCTCTTCGATGCTTTTCTTAAGACGTTCCATTAACGTTTCATAGAAGGAAAGTCGTTCTTCAAGGGTAGTTTTCAATTGTCGACTGTACATAGACATAACATAGTCCTGCTTAGATTAGCCCGCTATGTTGATTCCAGGTTTTGGTTCTTCTACCTGCACATGAGCAATTTGAGCCCACGCATCCTTTAGTTCCTGAAGGAGCTTCCGCACATCCCGTAACATAGAGGCATCTTTCCGTACGTTAGCTTCCAACAATTGTCGGTTGAAGAATAGGTACAATCCCAGAAGGTTTTTTGCAATTTCTCCCCCTTTTTCGAAATCGAGGGATACCATCAGTTCCGTGACAATGTCCTGGGCTTTCACAATAGCATTGTGTACGGTATCTAGTTGACGGCTCTTTTTTTCTAGCTCTTGAATGGCTAGATCTAATTGTCGTATGGCTTCCTCGTACAGCATCACAATTAGTTTGCCTTGACTAGCTGTACGAATATTGGTTTCTTTGTATGCTTTCAATGGATTGGTATACGGTTTCAAGACTTTTCCCTCCCCTCTATAGTACTTTATCTGGACAAGTCCATCAAGACCGAAACAGGCACAATTCGGTATCCCTTCTCCAACAAGCGATTGATTAAAAGATCCAGCCGTTGGAACAGGTAATCTTCCCGCCAATTACCCTTTTGTCCATTCTCCGGTTTTCCTACCTGGAACGAGATGATAGAACCTGGCTTTTTCAACTCTAAGATCCGTTCAATCAAGTCTGAAGCAGGAAGGTAAAGAGGATGCAATCCAGTTTCTGTGAGTTTCACTACCCAATCAAGGCTATCCACATCTCTTCCTACGAAGGTATAGTTCATTTCCCGGGCAGCCTGGAGAAAGTCATCCCGAAGAATATAGTAGGGTGTATGCCAGAGCAAGGTTAACTCCTTTCCTGTAGCTTGGAAATACTCATCTTCGTTCCTTGCCAACCCCTGTTTGATAAACTCGGGAGTCACCTTGTACTGAGGATCCGTCATATTGAAATAGGTATTGAAAAGGGACCCTACTTCGTGGCCGGAATAGGCAATCTCCTTTACTGCTCCCGGGTTTCGGCGGATGAACTCTCCGTTTACGAAGAAGGTGGCCTTGATGTTATAGTCTGACAAGGTGCGTAGGATCTCGGTAAGTCCTTCCACTGAATCAACTGCATTGAAGACGAAGGAAATAGTCCTGCCCCTGATGCGGGACCCATGGGTGAAATTGAAGAAATCTACAGGTTCATCCTTTGTAGGAAGCGGATCGTAAGGTTCGGAGACTGGTTGAAAGAGAGGGTAGGTGCCCGGCTTTTTCAGGCTCCGAATCATCACGAGGTTCTTGAAGGGACCAGAGGGAAGAGGTTCTAGGAAGACCCGAAAGTCTGTGGACTGGATCGATGGAGGTTCCGGTTGAAATGTGGTCAGGAGTGACCACTGTTTTGTGGATGGATCGTACAAAGCCTTCGTATCTCTGGCCCGCACGGCGACCTTGCCATCCTGGAACCCAAACTCCTCAGGTTGGGAAAGACAGATCACCTTTTTCGTTCCTTCCGGTAGCTGGATCAGAGCGGTCTCCCAGTTTCCAGCTACAATCAGTGCTTGAGGCTGAATCCAATAGACATGGATAGGGGATTCAAACGGGAATACCCGCTCTTCCTTCCATGTGGTATAGTTCCGTATTTGGATTCCCTTTCGGGTATACAAGGCGATCCTTGCTTGGTCAGGGGAAAGACTCATTCCCAATGCTTCTGGATCCTCCGTTCCTGTGAAGGAGGTAGATTCGGTTTTCAAGTCAATCCGATAGATTTTGCTTATCGCTTTGCCTTCAGCGATCCCTTGAGTTAACAAGGTAACAATATCGTCCTTTGACCATGCGATGGTCTTTATATAGGCATTCCTCGATAGAAGAAGGTATGGCAGATGTGAAGAGGAACTCTGAAAGTCGTCTAGCCTGAGAGGGTACACGAAGATGTTCTGTCCACCTATACAGAGAAGTATTTTATCTCCTTGCGGAGAGATCCAGAATCGATCGAAGTTAGGATCAAAACTGAAGGGTATTTTCCCAATGATACGGCCGATACGAAGAATGGGTGAATATAGGGATCGAGCAAACAGTTCGGCTGCTAGAATTCTATACACAAGGGAGCCTTCTATGAAGTAAAGGTCTCCCCTCTCGCCCCATTGCACACTTTCAACGGTTCCTGCACCCAGCTGACGAATCGATTCCGCAGGTAGAGCATCTCGTTGATATTGCTCGATAGAGAAATAGTAAAGCTTTCCTCCCTTCCCATAGATAAAGTACTTCGAATCAGGACTCCATCGTACAGGTGGAGTAGAAAGCGAAAGTTCCTGTTTAGAGGAGACTACTTCGTATCGTTCGTTTTGAAGGTCGAAAAGCATCAGTTTCCCATAGGCAGGGGAAGTTGGTTCAAGATAGAGGAGGAACCGTCCATCCGGCGAGGGTTGGAGGGGTGGCAATTTCCCTATGGAAACCTTTGATTGGGAAATAAAGGAAGGGAACTTCTTCACCCTTACGGGAGGATCGAAGGCACGGTTCGTTCGAAATACTCCAAACCGGTTCTGGATTTGTAATTCCCCTGTTTGAGCTAAATACTGTACAGCTTCGGGGAAAAAGGTAAGTTGTTCCATGGTTCCTGCAGGGATATCGCCTAGAAATAGAGTAGAGAAATCATCTTGCCCAGGGCGTTCTGCCGTAGCCCGAAAGAGGAGTAGATGGTTTTTTGAAAGGTTAAGGGTAGAGAAGGTAACTTCTCCCCACAGGTACCAACCTCCAATCCAGAGGAGAACACCTAACACCAGTGGCTTCTTCAATACCTTACCCTCATTCCCTACATATTTCGGCGAAAAGGGCAGGAATCTATAGGTGCTTCGTTGAGGTTCCTATATTTCCTGTAGTATCTTTAGAGGGAGTAAGGAGGTGAAGGATGAAATTAGCTGCAAGGATTGAAAAACTAGGTACGGAAACAGCTTTTGCAGTTTCGGCAGAAGCCCGTGCGTTTCAAAACGAAGGGCACACAGTGTATCCGTTCCATTTAGGGGATATCAACTTGCCTACTCCCCCCAATATCATTGAAGCTGCATACCGGGCGATGAGAGAGGGGAAAACGGGGTACGCTCCCAACGCAGGGATACCGGAACTTCGGGAAGCCTTGGCAGAAGACGTCAACAAGAGCCATAGAACCCACTACACCTATAAGAATGTAGCCATTCAGCCAGGAGGTAAGCCGGTGATCTCTAAGTTCATCCAGGCCTTGATGGATCCCGGGACTGAGGTCCTGTACCCGAATCCCGGTTATCCCATCTATGAGTCGCAGATTGAGTTCCATGGTGGAGTGGCAGTTCCCTATGGGTTTCAACAAGGAGTATCGAACTTCCAGATAGATCTGGACGCAATGGAGAAAAAGATCACTCCACGTACAAAGCTTCTGATACTGAATGATCTTCACAACCCAACGGGAGCAGAAGCTAATCTAACGGAATTAGAGAGGATTGCGACAATTGTTCGAGAGCATGATCTTTCCGTACTATGCGATGAAGCGTACTTTGATATCCGGTATGAAGGGACCTCCCGATCCCTGGTCAGTTTGCCCGGAATGGAAGAGCGGTGTGTCCTTTTGTATACTTTTTCGAAAAAGTATGCCATGACAGGATGGCGGTTGGGAGCAGCCATTGGGCCAGAGAAAGTAATCGATACGATTTCCAAACTGAGTTTGAACGATGAATCCTGCACCAATCACTTTGTGCAAATCGCAGGAATCGAAGCATTACGAGGGGATCAAAGCGGCTCAAAGCAGATTCTTTCCATTTTAAAGGAGAGGAGGGATGTGGCTGTCTCCCTTTTAAAGCAGATTCCAGGGGTTTCCTGTTATACCCCACAGGCAACTTTTTACCTCTATCCCGATGTGACCGAACTCATGGAGAGGAAGGGATTTACAGAGTATGAATCCTTTCGAAGGGATGTGCTGCACAAGACGGGAGTGAGTTTTTGTACCCGCCTTCATTTTGGACGGGCGTTACCCGGGGAGGAGCGAAAGTACCTTCGTCTTGCCTATTCAGGAATTGATGTAGGGAAGATCAGGGAGGCTTTGGAGCGGTTCAAACAGTATGCCCTTGATTAGTGGAAAGAAATATCTCCTTTCGCTGGTCTTTAGAGAACCTTTCTAGGTTTACTGCCATCTGCAGGACCTACGATGCCCCGACGTTCCATGATCTCGATCATTCGGGCGGCCCGGTTGTATCCAACCTTGAGCCTTCTCTGTAAATAACTAGCCGATGCCTTGCCCGCAGTGGTGACGATTTCGATCGCTTTATCTAACAGGGGATCTTCCTCTCCATCGGCAAGGTAATCCTCCCCTTCCTCTTCATCAATGAAAATTTCCTCGTCGATATAGTCTGGTTCCCCGTACTTACGTACCTCTTCTACGATCCGCTCTATCTCTTCCTCGGATACGTAAGCTCCCTGCATCCGGAGTGGGAAGGGGTCCCATGCAGAAGTGAAAAGCATGTCACCTCGACCCAGCAATTTTTCTGCCCCTACCGCGTCTATGATGATTCGAGAGTCAAACTTGCTAGCCACCATGAAGGCGATCCGGCTAGGGATATTAGCTTTAATCAAGCCGGTGATCACGTCGATAGAAGGACGTTGCGTGGCCAACACGAGGTGGATTCCTACCGCTCGGCTCATGGCAGCTAATCGTGCAAGGGTGGATTCCAGCTCTTTTCCTGTTGTGGCCATCAAGTCTGCAAACTCGTCAATGATGATCACTAAATACGGAAGGGGGAGAGTTGCGATATGTTTACTCTTGATCTTCCGATTGTAACTTCGAATGTCCCTCACTCCCATTCCGTCCAGGAGGGAGTATCGCCGTTCCATCTCATAGATGGCATACTGCAAAGCTTGAAAGGCACGTTTGGGTTCCGTGATAACAGGGGTTAACAGGTGAGGAATGTCATTGTATAGCTTCAGTTCCACGATCTTGGGATCGATCAGGAGAAGGCGGACTTCGGAGGGAGAACGCTTGTAGAGGATAGAACAAATGATGGAGTTCACGCAGACGGATTTCCCCGATCCCGTGGCTCCCGCAATCAAAAGGTGGGGAGTGTTCACCAGGTCTATAATTTGAGCCTCCCCTGCGATATCCTTCCCCAGAGCAATAGGAATCTCCATCTTTGCAGAAAGGAAGCGTTCTTCGGTGATCATTTCTCCAAACGTGACGATTGCTCGGTTCCTATTGGGCACCTCGATTCCCACTGCATGTTTCCCAGGAATGGGAGCTACGATCCGTACACTCGAAGCAGCTAAACGGAGGGCAATGTTGTCCGCTAAGTTTACAATTCGGGACAGTTTCACCCCAGGAGCAGGTAGGATCTCGAACATGGTGATTACCGGCCCTTTTCGTATACCTACCACTTCTGCTTGGATTTTGAACTCTTCTAAGGTTGCCCGCAACACTTCGGAGGCCCGTTGGGTTTCCTCATCGATCTCCCAGTATCCTCCCCGTTCCTGTCGCGTGAGAACTCCTTCCACAGGGATCGAATAGGACGATGGAGATACATGGGGAAGGGGCTCATCCTCTTCATTCTCGCCATTCTCTCCTTCTTCTTGGACAGGGGGCAGGGATTTTTCCATAACTGTTTCTGATGGAGAGGTTTCTGTTTCCTCTAGCGCAGGCATGGATTGAAGCTGACTCTCTGCTTGATATTCACCTTCTGTGAGCTGTCTGGTCAAGGTAGGCATCTCCGCCTGAGGTTCTACCGGAACAGATGGTTCGGTGTCCGGCCTTTCGGGAGGTGCCAAGCGAAGCGGTTCTTCCGGCTCGCGGGGGGGGCGGGTCACCTTGTTCGAGATCCAATGATACACCTCGGGAAGGAAAGCGAGTTCAACCACAAAGAGGAAGAGAGCCACCAACCCTCCCCCAAGGGAGGTGAAGGATCGTTGGAAAAGAGCGGGTAAGGGTGAAAATGAGACAGTATCACTGAATAAAAGCCGGAGAGATAGGGATAGAGTAAAGAAGGGAACGAGTAGAAGATTCAATAGGACCAGCCAATCGAACCGAAAGGGATGGTGAAGGAGAAGGAACCCGCAACAAGCAAAGTACAAGGGGATGAAAAAGGATGCATAATGGAAACTTTCAAACAGGATTCTGCCTATCCCAATTCCATAGGAAAGTATTCCAGATTCATCAGGTGAAGAAAGAAGAAGGTAGAGGATTAGGGTCCCCCCTGTAAGAAAGGAAAGGAGGAAACAAACAATCAAGGCTCCTCGGCGGTAGAACAGGTGGATCATAGGAACAAGATTCCAATGATTCCCAGAGGGATTAGATATAGGGCAAACCACCCTAGTTGTCCGTTGCGGATCAGCTTCAGCAGGAAAGTCAATGCAAAGTACCCGGACAGGAAAGCTGCACCCATTCCGGCGATAAGTGCTGCTGGGGAAATATGGAGCTCCAATACCGATATATCTTTTATCGTTAGGATTAGGGCACCTAGTATGGCAGGTATGGAAAGAAGAAAGCTGTATTCCCCCGCAATAGAACGATTGAGTCTTCTAAGGAGGCCTGCTGAGATAGTGATGCCGGATCGGGAGATGCCTGGGAATACACCAATCCCTTGAGCGAGCCCTATGACGATTCCATCTGTAATGGAGAGTTCCTTATAGGTTTTGCCCCCCTTGCTCGTCCCAGCAACCAGTAGAAGAAAGGCTGTGAATATGAAAAATAGGGAGATGAGTTTTGGGTTGGCCTGTTCAGCCCAATGCTTTAGAGGAAGCCCAAGAAGACCTGTACAGAGGGTTGAAACGATCAAGGCTAGAATAAGCCGTTTCATTTCTTCCTGCTCGGCAAAGGATTCCCTACGCAGGATTCTGTACCCCCCCCAGATTAGTTGTAGGATCTTCTCTCGGAACACGATTCCCACCACCCCCAGCGTTGCCACATGGAGGAGCACATCGAACAATAAGGGTACCTCTCGAACACCTAGTAGGTCCTGCAATAATGCCAGATGCCCAGAGCTCGATACAGGAAGGAATTCGGTTAGGCCCTGAAGAGCTCCCAAGAGGATGGCTTGTAAGTACGTCATGAGTTCCCTCGGTTCAAATAAGGAGTTGATACAAAGCAGTATCGAACGGATACCCTACTAGGGATGGGGGAGGATTCCCTCTGGTTGCAGAAAAAATGAAATACACAAGGATACCCAAGATAAGGAGACAAAGAAACACAAAGGCAATCAGCGCCGGGTACAGGAACGGGCGTCTTGGGGCGGGTACGGCTTGCATCCCCTCTGTAGCTTCATTTCCTAGAAGGGCGCCTTGATCCAACGATGGGCTGAGTAGAGATCCTTCTATAGGGGGTTCAAACTCTGGAAGGGAAAAATCTCCATATTCCAGGCTTTCTATATCGATTCGTAGACTCTGGTATTCCCCTGAACCTTCATCCTGAATCCGAGCATCTAAGGTGCTGGTATCGGTCAATCGAAGGATTAGCTCTAATTCTGGCATGCCATTCGAAGTAGGCTGAATGTGTTCTAGCACGAGGCTAGCGATGTATTCCCACGAATTGGGATCGCTTTCCACATCTCCTCTATACAGGTCAACTTTTACCTGGGTTTGGTCTTTTTGGACTGTAGTAAGGATGACACGTTTCGCAATCCGTTCCGTTTCCTCCAGAATCGGGAAGAATCGGCCATTTGCCAGTTTCAGGCCGATCATACCTTTCGCACCTCCCTCCATATGAATCGTATTCAAGCCTATAAGGGGAAAGCCCCTTTGTCAACCTTACTTTAGTTCATTGACAGGGATACGTGCCTCTATCATAATGCATCCATGCTGGACATGTTGCCTCTCCTGGCAGCCGCATTGGTGGTGATTGTTGGAATTGCAGTGTTTTCGGTTGTCACAGGAAAGAAGAAAAATCCCTCAGAAAAAAAGACCAAGAAATTAAAGGATCGAAACAGTATTTTGAAAGAGGCAAACAAACGTCTAGCCCAAAACCCGAAGGATTCGGAAGCCCTCCTCATGTTGGGTGAACTGTACTACAACGAAGAATCCTGGGACAAGGCAATGCACACCTACGGGTTGCTGATGGATCTATGCGGCGTCGATATGAGTTTGAACGAGTACGAAATCAGTTTAAAATACGCGATCTCTTCGTTGAAGACTGGAAAATACGAGGAAGCGTATAAAGGATTTTTAATTGCTAGAACAAAGGATATGGAATCCTTCGAAGTGAATTATCATTTGGGAATCCTGGAGTTCAAACGGAAGAGTTACGAGAAAGCAGTGCCCCTCCTGAAACACGCTGCCTCCAAACAGCCGGATCATTTAGAAACCTTGAAGTATCTTGGCTATGCCCTATATAAGACGGGAAAGGCAAAGGAAGCTCTTCCCTACCTTCGAAGGGTTTTCGAGCACCAACCGGATGACAAAGAGACCATCTATGCTATGGGGCAATGCTACTATGAACTCGGAGCAAATGATCAAGCGATCCGGGTTTTTACTCACCTTCGGCCGGATCCTACCTATGGGCCTCAGGCAGCTCTGCTCTGTGGAATGACAAACCTACGGATTCGTCAAGTAGACCGGGCAATCATGGATTTTGAAATAGGCCTCAGACATAAGGAGATCCAACCGGAGGTTCTCCTAGAATTAAAGTATCGACTATCCTCTGCCTATGCGCAGAAGCAGGAACTAGGGAAGGCGTTGACCCTTCTCATGGAAATTTACAATGTCCAGCCATCTTACCGGGATGTGGAGGCCTTAATTTTGAAGTTTCGGGAGTTGAACAGCAACAAAAACCTTCAGACATACCTCATTGCTCCCCCCGCAGATTTCATCACCCTTTGTAGAAAGATCGTTGCCACCTTTATCCCTCAGGCGCAGGTGAAGATCCTCAATATTGCAGTCCAGAAAAACGAATACGCCGATATCCTAACCGAGGTGGAAACAGCTAAATGGCAAGACCTCATCATGTATCGCTTCATCCGCACCACCGGTGTAGTGGGAGAACTGATGTTGCGAGACTTCCATGCCCGCATTAAGGAAGCGAAGGCGGGAAGGGGTTACTGTTTTACAGCAGGAGAGTTCAGCGAGGAAGCCCAAAAATTCGTAGAAGCTCGACTGATCGATCTGGTGGATAAAAGCGGTTTGAACAAGATCCTGATGACTACCAACTGATCCAGAGCAGATTCCGCTCTTCTTCTAAATAAGGAACAGAGACCTTCACGATCTGGGCACTCAACCCTAGGCTTTTCGCGACGGAAGCTTCCTGTTCGGTGTGCTCCCGTTTCCCTTTGTACGCCACAATACTTCCTCCCTCCTGAAGAATGTTGAGCATCTGTTTTAATCCTTTCAGGGTTAGGGGTTGGAACGCCCTGAAGGTTATACAGGGAAAAAGATCGTTCTTCGATAGATGCCGGACTAAGTACCCCAAGTCCTTGTCACAGATCTGGAGGTTTTTTAATTGCAGTATGCTCTGTACCGTCCTTAAAAAGGTGGCTCGCTTTTGAGAGGGTTCGATAAGGGTGAAATGAACATGGGGTAACGCGAGGGCTAAGGGAATCCCTGGGAATCCCGCTCCCGAACCTAAATCTCCCACTCTAGAAGGAGCCAGGGAACGGAAAAAGGATGCTCCTGAAAGACTATCCAGCACATGCTTCAAGATGAGCTCTTTACCCGAGGCATGAACGAACCCAAATTGGGGATTCCATCGTTCCAATTCGTAGAGAAATCGTTCAAGGTTCGTCTGTAACTGTGCACTGTTAAGCCCAAGCTGTTCCAGACCTTTTTCCAAAAGGATCAGTTCTGTTAAATCCATCGAGGACTACCGCTGTTTCGAGGGCCTTCGATCTAAATATAGGGTTAGAAGGGCGATATCCGAGACTCGGATACCAGAGATGCGGGATGCTTGGCCAACCGACAGGGGTTTAATTGCTTTCAGCTTCTGTCTGGCTTCATTGGAAAGCCCTTCTATCGTGTCATAGTCGAAATCGGCTGGGATTCGTCGGTTCTCTAATTTATGAAATCGTTCAACCTCCTGGTTCTGTCGTTGGATGTATCCTTCGTACTTGATATCTAATTCTACCACAGAAAGCCAGTCGGAACGCACTTCTTCGAGGGAAGGGACGTAGGGTTTCAGATCCGATAGAGTAATATCTGGGTCTTTCAAGGCCTGGTAAAAGGATTTTCCCACATGTCGGAGTAGGACAGGTGATGGAATATCTTTTGGAGAAACCTTCCGTTCCCGTAACAGATGTTTCACTTGTTCGCAGGTTTCGAGTTTCTTTTGGAACAATTCCTCCCTTTCTTGTGAATGGAGCCCCCGGCTCCGTCCTTTTGGGAAAAGTCGAAAATCGGCTGTGTCATGTCTAAGGTTCAACCGATACTCTGCCCTAGAGGTGAACATTCGGTAGGGTTCTTTCGTACCCAACGTTACCAAGTCATCGATCAGAACCCCGATATACGCCTCTGCACGACTTAAGACCAGCGGGGGAAGTCCTTTCACCTGGGATGCTGCATTGATCCCTGCCACAATTCCCTGGCCCGCTGCTTCCTCGTACCCTGAGGTTCCGTTCGTCTGCCCTGCTACGAAGAGTCCCTGGATTCTCTTTGTTTCCAGGGTTGGGTACAGTTCTGTAGGATTGATATAATCATATTCCACCGCATATCCAGGCCGAAGAATCTGAACATGTTCCAGCCCTGGGATGGTTCGCAGGAATCGTTCCTGCACGTCTTCGGGAAGGGAAGAGGAGATTCCATTCAGGTACATCTCCTCTGTTCCTAGCCCTTCTGGTTCCACGAAGATCTGATGACGAGTTCGATCCGCAAATCGCACGACCTTATCCTCGATGGAGGGACAGTAACGGGGACCGATCCCTACGATTTTGCCCCCATACAGAGGAGAGCGATGGATGTTTTCTCGAATGATTCGGTGAGTTTCTTCAGTCGTATAAGTGATCCAGCAGGGTACATTCGGTCGATTTACTTTTTCGGTAAAAAATGAAAAGGGTAACACTTCTGGGTCGCCAGGTTGAGGTTCCATCTTGCTGAAATCTAAGGATGCCCGATGTACTCGAGCTGGTGTTCCTGTTTTGAGTCTTCCGACTTCGAAGCCCATCGTTCGAAGATTTTTTCCTAGGCCTTGTGCAGCGGGTTCTCCCAGCCTTCCAGAAGGGGCAGTATACTCTCCTATGAATATGGTCCCTTCCATAAACGTACCTGTGGTAAGTACTACTGCGAATGAAGTAAATTGCCGTCCTCGCTCCGTCACTACACCTTGCACACGGCTTCCTTCAGCGTTCAGGAGAAAGTTCACCACCGTGTCCTGGAATAATGTCAACCCCTGTTGGAGTTCGAGGGTGTGTTTAGCTAATGCCGCGTATAAGGCTTTGTCCGCTTGGGCTCTAGGTGCCTGTACAGCGGGCCCCCGACTCTTGTTTAGGACTCGAAACTGGATCATGGAAGCATCGATCAATCGACCCATCTCTCCCCCTAATGCATCTACTTCCCGTACGAGATTCCCTTTGGATAATCCGCCGATCGCAGGGTTACAGGACATTTTCCCAATACAGTCTAGGTTTTGAGTGATAAGGAGGGTAGCACATCCCATTCGAGCAGAGGCTAAAGCTGCTTCAATCCCGGCATGTCCTCCTCCAATGACGATTACATCAAAATCCATAGGGGTCATTATACGCATCCGAGGTGTGTATTGCTATAATCGAACGAATTGTTGTCCTTGCGCTTATTTCCCTACACAGAAGCGGGAGAACATCCTCGTGAGCATCTCTTCAGTGGTAATCTCACCGGTCAATTCGCCTATCGCTTGCAAAGAATCCTGAATATCCATCGCCACTACATCTAAGGGGAGACGTTTTTCGATGCCTTCTTGGAACCCAATCAAAGCATTCCTACAACGCTCTATTAGCTCCTTCTGACGATCCGATTCGATTAGTACTTCCTCGGTCCCTCCCTGTAAGCCTTCTTTCAACCTCGTTTCTATCTCTTTCAACAGACGATCGAAGCCTTCCCCTGTTAGAGCACTCACACCGATCTGTGCTTGAGTATTCAACTGAGAATACCAATCCTTCCGTAAATCGATCTTGGTGTATACTCGAAGCACACGGTTCCCTTGACGAGCGATGAACCGTTCCTCTTCGTCGGTCAAATACGGATCTGTGCAATCGATCAGGAACAGCACCAACGCACAGGAGTCAATGAGGGAAAGGCTTCGTTTTACTCCTTCTGCCTCTATGGGGTCCAGAGAGGTCCGAATTCCTGCCGTATCGTAGAGCCTCACTGGAATTCCTCCGATAGAAACGGTAGCCTCTATGTAGTCGCGGGTAGTTCCGTGGATTTCCGATACAATGGAACGTTCTTCCCGAAGAAAGCGATTGAACAGACTTGATTTCCCAACATTGGTTCTACCTGCCAACGCTATCTGCACTCCTTCCTGATAGAGTTTCCCTTCTTGATAAGTTTGAAGAAGACGATCTAGGGAGACAATGCAGTTCTGGATGGAATCTTTGGGAATCGGAATGGTAGGGGCATCCTCTTCAGGGTAATCGAGTTGGATTTCAATCGAAGTCTGGAGGTCTAGAAGGACAGATCGGATACCCTGAAGGGTTTTCTCCAAAGCTCCCCCAAGGCGATGAAGGGCTAGTAGGTGAGCTTTCTGGGTTTTGGCTGTAACGATTTCATGCACTGCTTCTGCACGGGTTAGATCCATTTTTCCGTGCATGAAAGCCCTATATGTGAACTCTCCAGGCTCTGCAGGCCTAAAGCCCATATTCCGTAAAGTCTCCAGGATAGATCGTATTCCTGGTAGGCTACCGTGACAGTATATTTCTGCGCTATCTTCTCCCGTATAACTATGGGGGCATCGGAATATAGCAATCATCACCTCATCAATAGGCTTCCCGGTGTCTTTTGAAATGAGGAACCCGTGATGGAGACGTCCCCCTTTACTATTTTTCAGTGCCTCCGGCCTTGAAAAGATCTTCGATACCAGTTCTATAGATCCTTCTCCGGAAGTTCGAATGACTGCTATCGCACTGGTTCCCCAGGGTGTAGCTAAGGCACAGATTGGGTCACCTAAGTCGTAAGAAAGGATCCTCTTTTGCATGGAAGAAGAATATACAATTTTACAAAATTTTTACACCTCGGGCATGAATTTTTAACCCCATTTTATACCCTTTTCGATACATTGTACTCGGAATTGTTGGGAAGCAGGAAAAGAAACTGCTTCATCGTAGAACGAAATATCGTAACTAGGAGGTTACTATGATCGGTGCATTCACAGCAAGGCTAATCGTTGCGGCTTCGGCCATTGTGATTACAGCAACCTTGGTGGGGATCTTCAAATTGGTGGAGCACATCCTTGCAGCCAGCCGAAAGCCGAAGATCGGACAGGAACCGGCACTTACTCACGTGGAGTAGGAGGGATCTATGAATGTTGCTGCAATCCTTGAGTGGATTCTCGCCTTGGCCGGTGGGATTCTTCTGGCTAGATGGATCGTGAAAGTTGTCCAGATAGCCGAAGAAGCTCGGGAGTTCTACAAGAAACAGAATCCTGATTCCTTTGCGGGGATAACAGAATAGAATCATTCCTGCTCCCCGCATCCGGCTAGCCCCTAACGAAAAGATCTGGGTTTATGAAAGCCCAGATCTTTTTTTTTTCTACCCATTCCCAAGACATCCTATTGTCACGTTGTTCAGACCGTAAATCTTCGAAGAAAAATAGCAACAATTCGAATGCAGATTTTTCCTATTAGCCTTTAACTGGAAAGAGAAAATTCACTATTTCAGGAGGTAGAACGATGAAAGTAAAGAACAAACTTTTCTCTTGGGCAGTACTCTTTCTAGTAGGGATTGCTATGACGTTTGGGGGTGGAACCACGGAAGCAAAGAAAGAGGGAGGGCCATCCTTTAAGCTACTCGTGGGAATGGTGGTAACTGAGAATGACCCCATGTTCAAAGGTGCAATGGAACTGAAGAAGAACGTGGAGGCCAGGACGGGAGGGAAGATTCAAATAGAAGTGTACCCGAGTTCTCAGTTAGGGGACACGAAGGATATGCAGGAACAGGTCAAAGCAGGGGCCAATATTGCAGTAATAACCGATGCAGCACGTCTAGCGGAGAGTGTGCCGGCTATAGGTATCCTTGGGGCTCCCTATATCGTGGACAATTTTGAGCAAGGACGAAAGTTGGTGACATCGCCATTGTTTAAAGGATGGACTGATGAACTCGCTGTGAAACACGGGTATCGTGTCCTATCTTTCAACTGGTACCAGGGTGCTCGACATTTCTTGACGAATAAACCCATACGGACACCAGAAGATCTGAAAGGTCTCCGGATTCGTACTCCGGGTGCCACCGTATGGCAAGAAACGATCCGAGCTATGGGTGCTAGCCCTACCGCTCTAGCCTGGGCAGAAGTGTACCCCGGTATCCAACAGAAAGTTATAGATGGAGCCGAAGCCCAATTCCCTGCAGTGGTTGGGGCCCGCCTCTATGAGGTGATTAAGTTTATTACAAAGACAGGCCATTTCCAGCTCATCACTCCGCTGGTATGTAGTGAGACATGGTTCAAGAAATTACCCAAGGAGTATCAGGACATTCTTTTCGAAGAAGCATTGAAAGCAGGGGATTTTGCTTCGAAACTCACCATTGATGGACTATCGGAAAATGAACGGTTCATGAAGTCTCAGGGAGTAACCATCAGCGAAGTAGATATCGCACCCTTTAAGAAGGCTTGCGACACAGTCTACGACAAGATCCAGGGGTACCGAGCGTTGAAACAACAAGTTGAACAAGTGCTAGCAAACTGATTTTCCAAGGAATCCCACTGGGAGCCCACACTGGGCTCCCTATTGTTCTATACATTCAGAGGAGTTCTATGAAGAATTTTGATCCCCTTATTACCAATCTGGAAAAAAAAATCTGCCAGGTCTTTCTCATCTTCATCATCCTGTTCGTTTTTTGTGCTGCATTGCTACGCTGGTTTGGGTATCCCCTTGTATGGTCGATCGATCTATCTCAACTACTATTCGTGTGGGTCTGTTTTCTAGGGGCAGATCTTGCGTTGCAACAAGATAAACATATTGGTGTAGATATTTTAGTGCGAATGTTTCCCCAACGGGTTCAAAAGACTCTCGCCTTGCCCTTGATAGGAGCGATTATTTTGTTTCTTGCCATTGTTGGAGGGTATGGTGCGTATCTGGCCATCATCAATTATCGACGACAGTTCAGTGGCCTGGAATTAAGCTACTCTTGGGCAACGGCTAGTGTTCCCGTGGGTTCCCTATTGATGATTCGCACACTGGTAAAGAAATTCGTGAAACAAATCAGGAGATGAGTATGGTATTGGTAAGCATCGTTTTTTTTGTTCTTCTCCTTCTAAATATGCCCCTGGCATTTACCATTGGCATTTCCAGCATCCTCTTTTTCGTGGGGAATCCTGATTTGCCCCTCACCATTCCAGTGACTAATATGGTGGCTAGCACACAGTCATTTCCCCTACTTGCGGTCCCGTTCTTCGTGATGGCTGGGAATTTAATGAATGTATGCGGGATTACCGAGAGATTGATGCAGTATGCCAGTGTATTATCCGGACACATGAAGGGGGGGCTGGCCCATGTTAGCATTGTGCTTAGTACCCTGATGGGAGGAATTTCAGGTTCTGCAGCTTCCGATGCAGCTATGGAGTCAAGAATCTTAGGTCCTACAATGATAAAAAAGAACTACTCCAAAGGATATACCGCTGCAGTGATTGGATTGAGTTCCTTGATCGTTGCAACGATTCCGCCCGGTATCGGATTGATTCTGTTTGGGTATGTGGGGGAAGTGTCCATCGGAAAGCTATTCGTAGCGGGTATTATTCCCGGTTTACTGATGGCGGTCTTCATGATGATCGTAGCCTCCATCATCGCATATCGAAGGGACTATCAACCGGAACGGGAGAAACGAGCTACAGTAAAAGAGATCCTTCAGAGTACAAAAGATAACATCTATGCCTTGATTTTCCCTGTTATCCTAATCGTAGGGATTCGATTTGGAGTGTTCACCCCGTCCGAAGCGGGTGCGTTTGCCGTAGTGTATGCTTTTGTGATCGGTAAGTTCGTATATAGAGAGCTGACATGGGAGAAGTTCTTCGAAGCTCTCTATCAAACGGCGATCGATAATGGAATCATCATGTTGATCATCATTTGCTCCTCGATTTTCGGGTATGTGATCATTGTGAATCGGGCCCCCCAAGCTATTGCCCTGTTCTTAGCAAAAATCACCACAAATCCAACTCTTCTGCTTCTCATCATTCTTGGGTTTCTATTCATCGCGGGCATGTTTATGGAACCTACGGTCAACACACTGCTGTTGACGCCTATCTTCCTCCCTATTGCAAAAGCTGCTGGAGTGGATCCTGTGCATTTTGGGATCCTGATGATGACCATGATCACTATGGGAAGTATGACGCCGCCTGTAGGGGTAGTCCTCTATACCGTATGCTCTCTATTAGAATGTCCAACAGACGAATATATAAAGGAGTCTATCCCGTTTGTGCTGTCCGTCATTTTCCTGCTGATCCTATTGACCTTTGTACCGCAATTAGTTCTTTTTCTGCCGAATCTTGTGTTCGGGACTTGATAAGGTTCAGGGGTCATGAAAGAATAGTGAGAGAATTGTGTCGCCGATACTGATTTTTTTTACGAATATTATTGTACCCTGCCTGTCTAGCCTTTTCCTAGTGGTATACATTTTCTATTTCTCAGTATCATCGTATGTCAAATCGTCCAGTTTACGGTTGTTTCAACTCTTTCTTGTATTTTTTACTATCTTTCTAATAGGAAGACCTCTTCAACTGCTGACAGGCCCATACCCATGGCCCCTGGTTATTGTGAATATTCGAGTCTTTTTACTCTGTGCTGTGGTAGCTCCTTTGATCATCCTTGCGTCCCAAGTTCTGGACAATGAAACACAGAGAACGAATAGATGGGTGATACTCTTCTGTATTCTGTTAGGAGTTCTCTACGTAGTGTTCAACACCTTAGGAACGAAGGATAGCTATACTCTCTTCGAACTGTATGGATTGACAGCCTACGACAATCTAACTCCCTCACGAATCCCACCATTTTATGGAAGGGAAGTTACCCTGATCGCGCAAACTTCGATCGGAGTCGTCCTACTCGTGTTTTCTTTAGTGCGATTGCGCAAGTTGACGAAACAGAGATCAGAACATTATTTCTTTTTCAAGAAAAACTTATTTATCAATTCAGGTATACTAGTATTCGCTCTTTCTTTTATTGTTGGATCTGTCCTAAAACAATGGTGGATCTACTATGTGACATCCATTGTGATCTCGATGCTATTTGGGGGTAGCGTACTCTACGATATAAAAGAATTGAATATTTTTCATGAGAAGACCCTTCCTTTGCTAAAGCATGAAATTGTGAATCGTTTATTTTCCAACGATGGTGGGGAAAAAGAAATCGTAGAACTCATGACTTGTATTGGGAAAAATACCGAACTAAATTGCGCTGCTGTGATTCAAATAAACCCTATACCAAGTGATCGTGTAGTATCTATGTTTGATGGGAAGTTCGAAGAAATGGTAATAAAACAGTTGTCGAAATACTATCCCGAAGAGTGCCTTCTCACTCTCCCCATATTTGGGAATACGTTAGGCGTTTTATTTAAAGTAGACAAGCTTCATGAGGAATACAAGAATATAGAACTATTTGAACGGGTCGGTGAGCGTATAAAAGAGATGGGTAAAGAATCGATCGTGATAGGCATTGGGAGCATAAAGAGTGGAATCGGGTTCCTAGGGGAGTCTTTCTATGAAGCCATGTTAGCAAAAAAGTACGCTTTGAACAATCAAATCGAAGGGGTTGTGTATTATCGAAACATAAAACAGAGCGAGAATGATCAACGCCCTTATCCTTATCGGGAAAAACAACTTTTGGTAGAAAAGCTGAGAGTTGGGGATGTCCATCAAATCGAACGGTTGATAGAAGAGGTTATTAGCAAGCTGAAACTTTGGGCTATGGAAAACGTTTCTTCAATGAAGCTTAAAGCGTATGAAATGATCGGATCTTTGGTAACCATCATAGACGCTAAGAGTGGAGAGCGGGACAAATTGAACGAATTAATAGAAAAAAGCTTTAAAAACATCAGCAATGCAAAGGAAATAGGAGAAATCGAGAGAGTGTTACGGGAGGTGACCTATTCTGTAGTAACTGCCATAAGGAATCAATACCAAAAACGAACAAACCTATACATTTCGAAAGCAAGGGAGTTTATAGAAAAGAAATATAAATACCCGATCACTTTCAAAAAGGTAGCAGAGTACATCGGAGTAAGTCCATCGTATTTCTTGCATCTGTTCAAGAAAGAGATGGGCATCACCTTCAGTGAATATGTAACGAATATAAGGATTCAGATGGCTAAAAAATTTTTACTTGAAGGCAAGCTAACTATTACTGAAATAGCCTATGAAGTGGGTTTTAGGAATCCAAATTATTTCAGTTACGTATTCAAGAAGACTGTAGGAATCTCTGCAAAGGAGTTCAAGCGAAGCATTGGGAAAGGGGAGGATCCCTACCCACATCCTTTTTCTACTTGAATCGAAGTAGCATCGACATGAAGTTGACCTAACTACATAGGGGCCGTTTCATTGCGGCCCCTATGCAAACTGTAAACCCTAGTTACCTCGTATAGAGCGGCCTTGGAGTATACTTGGTATGCAAGAGTTCGTGGGATTTGTGGCTCAGGGGTTTCCCCAAGAACTCGGCATAGAGCTGTTTGATGGCAGGGTTCTGATGGGAACAGCGGATCTTGCGGGTAGAATCATCTTTATAGATTCCCGCAAGGCGTTTTTTCCGAATTTCATCTGTAGCTCCATAGGGTTGTCCACCACCCCCAATGCATCCACCTCGACAAGCCATCACTTCGATGAAGTGCCAGGGCAATTCTTTCCCCTTAACCTTGGCCTCACGAACCATGTCCAGGACCTGTTCGATGTTCCCCATCTGGTGAGCTACGGCTACCCGGACCTCTTTGCCCGCCATTCGGATCCGAGCTTCCTTAATTCCTTCGATTCCTCGTACGTCCTCTAAATCTACATTTTTCAGTTCTTGGCCTGTGACAAGGAAGTAAGCGGTTCTGAGGGCTGCCTCCATGACACCACCGGTGGCTCCAAAGATCGTACCTGCGCCTGTGTAAATCCCCAGCGGAGCATCCGCGTCTTCATCCGGCAAATTGAGAAAGTCGATTCCTGCGGATTTGATCATACGTGAAAGTTCCCTTGTAGTGATCGATACATCGATATCCTGACAACCGGAGGAATACATGGATTCACTTCGAACGATTTCGTACTTCTTCGCGGTGCAAGGCATGATGGATACCATGAAGATGTTTCGGCAATCGATCCCGCTTTTATCCGCATAGTAGGTCTTGCTCAGAGCTCCGACCATGGCTTGGGGTGATTTTGCGGTGGAAAAGAGGGGGATGAGATCGTGGTAGTACTTTTCTAGGTAATCTACCCATGCAGGACAGCAGGAGGTAATCAAGGGTAAATCCCCTTTCCCATGGACAAAGCGTTCCACGAACTCAGAGCCTTCTTCCATGATGGTGAGATCTGCTCCAAAGTTTGTATCAAATACCCCTTTAAATCCCAACCTCCTGAGAGCAGCGTATGCTTTGTTTGTTACCAGAGTGCCTGGTTCTAAGCCAAACGCCTCTCCTAGAGCGACACGGACTGCAGGAGCGATCTGGACCACACAATGCTTGGTAGGATCCTGGAGAGCCTTCCATACCTTCTGAGTTTCATCCTTCTCGTAGATAGCTCCTACCGGACAATGGGCGGAACACTGCCCACATTTGATGCAGGGGCTTTCTGCTAGTAGTACATCCCCTGCAGGTGCAATTCGGGTAGAGTCTCCTCTTCCGAGGAATTCGATGGCCCAGACGTTCTGCATTCCCTGACAAACCTTCACGCATCGACCACACTTTACGCATTTTTCAGGGTTGAGGATGAGGGATGTAGTGGAATCGTCAACAGCAATCTGGTTGATATTGTACTCGAAGGGCATCTCCCGTATCCCGAACTCGGCAGCTAACCTCTGTAGCTCGCAGTTCTGGTTTCGAAGACATTGGAGACAGTCGTTCGGATGGGTAGAGAGGATTAGTTCAATCACGGTTCTCCGTACTTCCACGATCTCTGGATCGTGGGTGATAATACTCATCCCATCTTCCACAGGGGTGGAGCAAGCCCGGAACATCTTTGGAGAGCCTTCCACCTTTACAACGCAGATTCCACAGGCAGCCCATGCGGGAAGATCGGGATGGTAGCAAAGGGTAGGAATCTTCACGTTTACTAGTTTCGCAGCCTCTAGCACTGTTGTGCCTTCATGGACAAAGAACGGCATCCCGTTCACTTTTATACTAACTGTTTTCGCGTTCACAGGATCTATCCTCCATTGTGTTATTTGCGCACTACCGCGCCAAACTTACATACCGAGTAACACTCTCCACACTTGATACAGGCAGATCGATCGATCACATGGGGTTGACGCTTTTCACCCGTGATGCAATTTACCGGGCACCTACGAGCGCAAAGTCCACACCCAATACATTTTTCTGGCAGGATCGAGTAGGTGATGAGATCCTTACACTTTCCCGCCGGACAGGTTCGGTCATCGATGTGAGCTAGATACTCCTTCTCGAAGTAGGTGAGGGTAGAAAGCACTGGGTTCGGTGCGGTTTGCCCGAGACCACAGAGAGATGCTCGTTTCATGGCATTTCCTATCTGCCTCATTTTCGTAATATCGTCCCGGGTCGCTTTGCCTTTTGAAATCTTGTCTAAGTAATTCAGAAGCTGTCTCCCCCCTACCCGACAGGGAGCGCACTTTCCACAGGATTCATCCACCGTGAACCCCAGGTAGAACTTTGCGATATCTACCATACAATCGTCTTCGTCCATTACGATCATCCCACCAGAGCCCATGATAGAACCGAGTTTCTGCAAGTTTTCGTAGTCAATGGGGGTATCGAGATACTCTGCGGTGATCACCCCACCAGAGGGCCCACCAGTCTGAACAGCTTTGAACTTCTTACCGTTAATGATCCCTCCCCCAATGTCGTAGATAATTTCTCTCAGAGTGGTACCCATCGGAACTTCCACTAGGCCGGAATTCCGTATCTTCCCTGTAAGAGCAAAGACTTTGGTGCCTTTGGATTTTTCTGTACCGATGTTGGCAAACCAGGCTCCACCCCGAAGGATGATCACGGGTATATTGGCCCAGGTTTCCACATTGTTGATAACCGTAGGTTTTTGCCAGAGCCCCTTTACCGCTGGGAAAGGGGGGCGTGGTTTCGGCATTCCACGCTCACCTTCGATGGAAGCCAACAGGGCTGTTTCTTCCCCGCATACGAAGGCTCCTGCACCAAGGCGTAACTCAATATCAAAGTCGAATCCACTCCCTAGGATATCTTTTCCAAGTAACCCGAGTTCTTTTGCTTGTTTAATGGCAATGTCGAGACGATGAATGGCCAAGGGGTATTCCGCACGGATATAGATGTATCCCTTGTTCGAACCTATTGTCTTCCCTGCAATTATCATGGCTTCCAAGATGCTATGGGGGTCACCCTCAATCGTGGAACGATCCATGTATGCTCCGGGGTCTCCCTCGTCCGCGTTGCAGACAATGTACTTGGGGGAATCGTTTACCTGTTTGGTGAAGTTCCACTTGAGCCAAGTAGGGAACCCTGCGCCTCCTCGACCTCGTAAACCCGATATTTTTAGTTCATTGATTACTTGGTCTGGAGTCATTTCGAAAAGAACCTTTTCCAGTGCTGCGTATCCATCCCGAGCAATGTATTCATTGATATCTTCTGGGTTAATGACTCCGCAGTTCCGTAGAACGATACGAAACTGTTTCTGGTAGAAGGCAATATCCTCTACTTTGGCGTGTTTCTTTGTTTCTTCCCCTTGATAGAGGAGCCGCTTGACTTGTCTTCCCTTTACCAGGTGTTCTGCTACGATTTCCTTTGCATCGGTAGGGTTCACTTCTACATAGAAGGATTCATCGGGCAGTACTTTTACGATGGGTCCTTTTTCACAGAATCCAAAACATCCCGTTTTTACTACTTGAACATCCTCTTTGATGCCCGCGGCCTCTAGTTCGGTGATGAAATTCTTGTATATTTCGTCCGATTTCGAGGATTGGCATGCAGTTCCACCGCAGACTAGGACATAACTCTTAAATGCCATTGTATTCCTCCATTCCTCTGGCTTTTTCTGCTGTCTATTTTTTCATGATATCTGCAGCGGGTTTATCCAAAATGTGATCGTTGATCAGCACTTTTCCAAGAATATGCTTTCGAACGATCTTTACCGCCGTTTCTGGATCTACCTTGCCGTAGATAATATCGGGCATACCGGGCATGCGGATTTCTACGGTAGGTTCCGCATAGCAATATCCCATACACCCCGTTTGTCGAACCAGTACGTTGCTAAGATTTTGTGCTTCTAGCTCGTTGAGGAAGGCGCTTAAGGTTTGTTTTGCTCCTGCAGCGATTCCACAAGTCGCCATCCCTACGATGATTTCAATGTCTTTACCGGTTATTTCCCTCTTTTCTAGTTCCCGCTTTTTCGATTCGCGGAGCTTCTTTAGCTCTTCCAGGGTCATCTTTGCCATAGCCTTCTCCTTCTATTGAGGAACTCCCTCTGTTATGAGGGCGCTTTCCTGCGATTCTAAGTATTCTTTCAAGAGAGCCTGAGAACCTACGGATTCTAGGTCTCCCAATGCTTCCCACAATTCAGACCTGAGCAAGGTATAGGAATCCTTGTCCCGACTGCGCCGAATACGGATTTCATGGGTGCCCGGATAGGTGAGTATCTGCCGGAAGGTTTCCGCTAGATTTCCGATAGGTGGAGCATCGATGTGTGTCAAGGGAACTCGAAAATAAACGGAAGTGCCCTTCCCGGGTTCGGAATGAATATGGAACTCTCCCTTTAAGGATTCAATGCATTGCACAAGAAAGGGTAACCCCAGTCCGACCTTTCGGTTGGGATGTTTGGATTCAGAGGTTCCATAGGGATCGAGGGCTTTGGTAACCTCTTCGGGACTCATTCCTTTGCCGGTATCGGCGACTCGTACCGTAAGGAAACCGTCCTGCTCTTGTATCTCCACAGTTGTATAGACAGAACCGGCTTCTAGAGCATTTTCCACGATATCTTGTATGTAATCGCTGATGGTGTAATGCACTAGGACTCCCTGTGTTTGGCAAGTATATCAGCCAGTTGGTCTTTCTTTACTTTTCCGTATACTTCATGATTGACCATCAGTACGGGTGCAAGGCCACAACAACCAACACACCGTACCGCTTCGATGGAGAAAATCCCATCGTCTGTAGTCGAGTTTACGCCTGTACCTAGGAGAGTTTCCAGTTCATGGAGTAGATCCTCGCCTCCCTTCAAGTAGCAAGCAGTGCCGAGACAAACGGAGATTTTGTTCTTTCCAGGTTTACGGAGTTTGAAAAAGTGGTAAAAGGTGATTACCCCATAGATCTTTGCCAGGGGTACATCCAATTCTTTGCTAAGCTGAATGGCTACGGGTCGAGGTACATACCCATACTCTTCTTGGACTTTATGGAGAATCATAATGAGGTTCCCAGGTCGGTCCTTCCATTCCGCAATGAACTGTTGGAGTCCTGCGGTGAGTTTTACAGGTTCTGTTGCAGTCGTCATGAAAATTCCTCCTCCCATATTGGGAATAGTATGGCGCGATTTTATAAACAATCGATAAAAAAATCAACAGTGGGAACTACATATTGCAAAAGATCTCAGTTAGGATTATTATATTCTGGATATTGTGAATTAAGGTGCATAAGTATGATAAAGAATTTAAATAAAAGCACAATATTGAGGTTGGCTCGGTATCTTAGAGTTCTGCAAAAATTGAAATCTCTCGGATTCGTCAAGGTGTTCTCTAACAACCTAGGGGATGCCATTGGTGTTACCCCCGCGGTGGTTCGGAAGGATTTTTCCATCATCAACATACCAGGAAACAAACGGGGGGGGTACAACATCGATACTCTTATTGAACTATTGAGCAATGTCCTGGGAAAAAATCAGCCTCATGAAATCATCATTGTGGGTTGTGGGCGGATCGGTTCTGCGTTGATGGAGTACAAGGAGTTTGCCAAAGAGGGGATCCATATTGCGGCAGGGTTTGATGTAGATCCAAGCAAGGTGGAACCGAAAGCAGGTATTCCTATCCTGGACGTAAAAGAGATGCCTGCGTTTATCAAAGAATACAAGATAACCGTAGGGGTCATCGCTGTGCCCGACACTGCCGCTGCTCAAGTGATGGAACAGATGGTTAATGCAGGGATACAGGGAATTCTCAATTTTGCACCCGTAGAATTAAAGTGCAATCATAAAGGGTGCCTCATTCACAATGTGAACCTGAGCTTGGAGATCGAGAACCTTTTCTACCTGGTCAAATTGGCAGATCGCCTAGCAGAACCTTTCGAACTGGTATAACTTGTCTGTGAGAATCAAACAGAAAGGAATGAGTATGAAACTAGAAACAATCCTACAAAGGATCCCCTGCACAGTAGTAGTAAAAGGAAAGGGATTCGAGGAGTTAGATCTTCGCTCTATAGTGGCCTCTGACTTAATGAGTGATGTACTTACTACTGTAGATGATCGTTTCCTCATTGTAACCTCGTTAAACTCTGAACAGGTGATCCGAACAGCCGATATCGTTGGGGCACCTGTTGTGCTCCTCGTGAATGGGAAGCAACCTCAGAATGGGATGGTTCGGTTGGCAGAGGAGTTCGGCATCACCCTTCTGTCTACCCCCTTGTCTATGTACAAAGTTTGTTATCTTCTAGGCTGTCTACTGGAATCGAAATGAGTACTATTCCCATCAATACACAGGAATCTCCGCCCTTTCTACTGGATTTAATCTATCGCCTCAAAGTAAAGGATGTCATGACCCATGAGGTGATCACTGCCCGAAGGGAAACCCCCCTACGACAAATCCAGTATATCATGAAAGAGAAAGGAATAACTGGAGTTCCCATTACGGACGATGAGGGAAAACGGCTCTTTGGAATCGTTTCGATGGACGATATCATTAGAGCGTTGGATGGGGGGTATATCCAAGATCCTGCTGAACGATGGATGAGTCGGAACCTAATTGTACTGGAAGATGACATGCCCCTTCAGTTTGCCATTTCGTACTTGGATAAGTTCCGATATGGGAGGTTCCCGGTTCTGAATAAGGATCGTGAACTAGTAGGTATAATCACTAGCAGGGATATCATCATCGCTTTACTGGTGGAAGTGAATAAGGAGGTTGAAAAATTAGAGCAGCGGATCGTTCAGCCTCCTTCCAGACCCGGAGAGGAAGCCCGACTCTTATACCATGTACGGAAGTACGATTTCGAGAATGCAGGGAAGGCTTCTGCAGGGATCAAAAAACTGTTATTGGAACGGAATCTGGATCCTAAGACCCTTCGGCGTATTTCCGTGGCTGCCTATGAACTAGAAATGAATCTCGTCGTTCATTCCGAGGGAGGCACCCTCTCCTTTCGAATGGAAAAAGATCGGGTGGAAATCGAAGCGAAGGATAGAGGACCGGGGATTCCGGATGTAGAGCAGGCAATGGAGGAAGGGTTCTCCACTGCCAATGAATGGATTCGTTCCCTAGGGTTCGGAGCCGGGATGGGATTGCCCAATGCAAAGCGGGTATCGGATGAGTTCACAATAGATTCTAGGGTGGGAGAGGGGACAACGGTACGGGCAGTTATCTACCTGCCCAAGTAGTCTATCATTAAAAAGAAAAAGGGGATCTACAGTACGATAGCTATACTGTAGGGGAAGGTGAATGAGGAGGTCTACATGAGGGTAAGGGATCTTTCTGAAGCCTTAGGGATAGAATTGATACAGCCAGAGTTCGAGGATACAGAGATTTTAGATGGATATACGGGAGACCTTCTTTCGGATGTAATGGCTCACGCATCTTCTGGTTCCGTTCTTATTACCATTCAAGCCCACAAGAATACCATTGCCGTAGCAGGGCTTGTGGGAATCCTCGCCATTATTGTAGCCAACGAAAGGCCTATACCGGAAGATATGGTAGAGGCCGCTCGGAAGGAAAAGATCGCAATTTTTCGCTCAAAGGAGTCTCAGTTTGTCCTTTCGGGTAAATTATACGCTCAATTGAGTTCCTCTCGATAAAAGATCATGCGATGCATTGCTGACCTCCACATCCATTCCTGCTTGAGCCCGTGTGGAGATTTATCTATGTCTCCTAGTCGTATTGCAAAAGAGGCCGCTAGAATTGGACTTTCCCTTATTGCATTAACGGACCACAATAGTGCATTGAATTGTCCTGCCTTCGCAGAGGCTTGTCGGAAAGAAGGGATCGTGGCCCTGTTTGGGATAGAGGTCACCACAATTGAAGAGATTCATGTTCTCGCCTTATTCCCTACGGTGGAACAAGCACTGGAGTTGGGTACCCAGATCGCTCGATCCTTGCCAAAGGTGCCGTATGATCCTGAACGTCACGGGGATCAAGTGTATGTAAACGAAAGCGAAGAAATTCTTGGAGAAGTTGATACGTATCTGGGAGTAGGCACCCATTTCTCTTTAGATGGACTTTTATCTGTCGTCCAATCGATGGGTGGACTTTTCATTCCTTCCCATATCGATCGACCTGTCAACAGCTTGTTGAGTCAGTTAGGACGGATCCCTGAATTACCGTATTCTGCCCTTGAGGTGACTCGCTGGCCTCCACCTGTAGACATGAAAAGCCAAGTATTTGTTACAAACTCAGATGCCCATATTCCCGAACTCATTGGAACTCGATATACAATCTTTGAGGGAGATAGCCCATCCTTTGAGTCCTTGCGTAACGCGTTGCAAGAGGGTATGGTAATACCATCCTTGTCAGCTATTGACGCGGGATAACCCTTCATGCATAATGTGCCCCTATCGATCTAGAAATCAGGAATCTATCTTGTAGGAGCGTTCAACCGTGCCTTGCGGAAGAAAACGAAAGCGGAAAAAAATCGCTACACACAAAAGAAAGAAAAAGCTTCGGAAGAACCGTCACAAAAAGAAGAACAAATAGCGCGGAGATCCTATGGAACGTCAGGGCAGAATTCTGCCTACCCTTCGGGACCCCATGGATCTGAGATCCCTTCCTTCAGAAGCATTCCCAAGACTAGCCGAAGAGATTCGGAGTGAGATCATTCGGGTAGTGAGTAAGAATGGAGGGCATCTAGCGTCGAATCTCGGAATCGTAGAACTTACCCTTGCCCTTCATGCTGAGTTCGAGAGCCCTAAGGATGTGATTATTTGGGATGTAGGGCATCAATGCTACCCTCATAAGCTGCTTACGGGAAGGTATACAGCGTTCGAAACTCTCCGGAAAAAGGGAGGTATAAGTGGATTCCCAAAACGCTCGGAGAGCCCCCATGATGCGGTAGAAACAGGGCATGCTTCTACCTCTATCTCAGAAGCGTTAGGGATCCGGGTAGGCAGAGATCTGCAGAAGCTTCCGGGAAAGGTGATTGCGGTGATAGGGGATGGTGCCCTGAGTGGTGGAATTGCTCTGGAGGGCCTAAACCATGCGGGGCATTTAGGGAAGGATCTTATTGTCATTCTTAACGACAATAAGATGTCGATCTCTGAAAATGTTGGCGCTTTGTCCTCTTACCTATCCCGTATCACAGGAACCAAACTATACCAGGATATCCGGGATCGGATCGATCAGACAGTGAAGCGGGTCCCAAAGTATGGTTCTCAGCTCATGGATCTCATTGATCGAGCAAAAAAGGGTGTGAAAGCCGCAATACTGCAGGAGAACCTTTTCTCCGATCTGGGATTCGAATACATAGGACCATTGGATGGTCACAATGTTGCCCTTCTTCGGGAAGTGTTCCGAAACATAAAGACACTTTCCAAACCGATCGTGGTTCACGTTTTCACCCAAAAAGGGAAGGGCTATGTACATGCGGAGAATAACCCTTCGAAGTTCCATGGTGTAGCTCCCTTTTCCATAGAAGATGGAATAGTAGAAAAGTCACCTTCGATTAGTTTTACCGAACGATTTTCCCAAAGTCTGGTACGATTAGCAGAACAGGACAAACGGATAGTGGCGATTACGGCTGCCATGGCCAAGGGAACAGGGCTTTCCCTGTTTCAGGAACGATTCCCTGACCGGTTCTTCGATGTAGGGATCACGGAGCAACACGCAGTAACCTTTGCAGCGGGATTGGCTCATGCAGGGATGCGTCCCGTAGTTGCCATCTATGCAACGTTTATGCAGAGAGCGGTGGATCAGGTGATTCACGATATCGCCCTGCCAAAACTACCTGTGGTACTTGCCTTGGACCGATCGGGATTCGTGGGAGAAGATGGGGAAACGCACCAGGGGTTGTACGATGTGGCTCTGTTTCGTTCAGTTCCCAACCTAACGATCCTATCTCCTGCGTCGGGGGTTGAGTTGGATCGAATGTTGGAGTATGCCCTGTTACAGGATCACCCGGTTCTGATTCGGTACCCCAAAGCAGAGTGTGGACAGGATTACGCGGGATTGGGAGATCCTCTGGTTCCGGGGAGAGGGGTCTTTGTCCAACAACGAGGCGCTTCGATTCTAATTCTGTCGGTAGGAGGACTTCTTCCTCAAGCCGTGGAAGCTTCGTCCTTACTCACTCAACAAGGGATTGATACGGACTTATACAACCTGCGTTTCTTGAAACCTTTGGATGAAGAACACTTTAAATACCTAATAGCCCCCTATAAAGCGATTCTTTTGGTGGAAGAAGCGACTCGACAGGGAGGTATGGGTGAGCGGATCGGTACCCTCCTCCATGAATGGAAGGGAGTCTACAAGCACCTGGGATCTCCTGATTCCTTTATTCCCCATGCTAGTAGGGAAGAACTGCTGGAACAGTATGGGTTGGATGGAAAGGGCATTGCATCGGCTGTGTTAAGTCTCGTGGAGGAAGGGCACCTATTCCATCGCCGTATCCTATCCGTTCGAAGATCAATGGCTCGATGAGGAAAATCTATGGACCTTCTGTAGAGTTTCCCAATGAATATGCAGAAACTCTAGCATCCGTTGCTGATTTCCAAAGAAGAACTCTCTCTCCAACTGGGTAGCATCCTTTCCAAGGAAACGATAGTGCCAACTCTCGTGCCGGTAGCCTGTTTCCGCTTCCTTCCCTTCAGGATAGGATAGAGAGAAACCAAATTCCCATGCTCGTGTACGCAACCACCGCTCCATTGGGGTTCCCGTGAATGAATCCGAAATAGATCCGAAATCCACAGCTGTTCCAAGCTGGTGTTGAGAATGCCCAGGTTTCGCAGATTCCCGGTCAGCTACCTCTTGTCCCAATTCCTGTACTACCCGTTTGTAAACCGTAGATTGGTACTGGAAAGATCGGTACGCAGAGGAAACAAGAAGTTCAATTCCTTCTTTCTTAGCTTCCTTCGCCATTTGGGACAGTGCTTGAGCAGCCTTTTTCCTGAGTAGAAGCGCGGGTCTAGAAGTTCTGATTTCGTAGGAATCGAGAGAAACGAGGTCCTTGGGTTCATACTCTTTGGGGAGGGGATGTCGCTTATCCACGAGGAGTACTAGTTCCCTATCCGAGTGTAGGATTCCATCGAGGAGTTCCAGAAACTGTTGGGGATTATCTTTGATTTTCACACCTGTTTCTCTGGGAGTATTTTGGATCAAATCCAAGAGTTGATTCATCGAGAGAGTAAAATGAGGGTGCAGGGGCGCAGGGTTCCCCTTCTGGGTACATGCACATAGGAGAGCTAGAATCCCTCCTAGAATATAGGGGAGTGTAGCATTGGATACACTGTTCCTATATTTCATTTCGTTTTCCTTTGTACTCCTGCGGTGATTTTTTGTCCAGCTTGCGATTCTTTCTCTCTATTCTTCCCTTACGAATCGGTTGGAGGTATAGTGATACATATGGAGTTTCGGTTTATTCTCGTAGAGCCCTCGGTCCCAGAAAATGTAGGATCGGTAGCTCGGGCAATGAAAACTCTTGGATTCCATTCTCTTGCGTTGGTACATAGTGAGATTCACAGAGAAGAAAAAGCGAAATGGGTGGCTCATGGTGCAGGGGAGATCCTGGAACATGCGAAGGTGTATCCTTCGTTAAACGAAGCAATCCGGGATCTAGATTTTGTAGTGGCTACTACTGCTCGTAAACGTTCCTTGAACCACGATTATCATACCCCGAAAGAATTATGCAAACTGTTAAAGGAAAAGGAGGGGATAGTCCACAAGGTAGGGCTTCTCTTTGGCCGAGAAGAATCCGGTCTTACCAACGCAGAATTAGCCTTAGCTCACTGTGTTTCCTCGATTCCTTTGGTAGGAACGTATCCTTCCCTCAACCTTGCGCAGGCAGTGTTAGTGTATGCGTATGAACTATCCCCCATTCAGTTTACTCACTCAAAGCATTCCGATCGTTTCGATCAACCTTCGGATGAGTTTGTTTACCATGCATTGAAGATCAGGGTCCAACGGATTCTAGAAGGTATCGGTTTGGGCAAAGAGAATCTTGTAGGGAAACGGTTGTTGGAACGACTGGCTTTGCTTTCTGCTTCGGACCTACGATTGGTGCATTCGCTCTGTGCACGGTTGGAAAAAGCATTGATTTTCCAGGAGGAAAGAAACGGATGAAGGACTGGACAGAGGAAGCGGACCGGATGGTGAAGGACCAGATTATCCGACGAGGGGTGACAAATGCTAGGGTGTTAGAAGCGATGCGCCGGGTTCCTAGGCATCGTTTCGTACCTTCGCACCTTCGGTACGCGGCCTACACAGATCAACCCTTGCCCATTGGCCAAGGACAAACTATTTCTCAACCGTACATTGTGGCATACATGACTGAGTGCTTAAACCCCAAGGTTGGGGATAGGATTCTCGAGGTGGGAACCGGAAGCGGGTATCAGGCTGCAGTATTGGCTGAACTAGGGTGTGAAGTCTATTCGATAGAAATTCGGGAGCATCATGCTAGATTCGCAGAGGCCCGATTGAAAGAATTGGGATACCCATCGGTGCATATACGGGTTGGAAATGGGGCTTTGGGATGGGAAGAGGAGGCTCCTTTCGATGGTATCATTGTCACGGCTGCCGCAGAGAAGGTTCCCAAAAAACTGGTCGAACAATTGAAACCTGGGGGGAGAATGATCATTCCTGTCGGGGATTCTTTCTTTTCCCAGGATCTCGTACTGATAGAGAAGGAGGAATCAGGGAACGTAGTATCCCGTACCCTAATGGGTGTGCGATTCGTTCCTTTGGTAGATAAAATTTAGATTGCTAAGTTTATGAAAAATCGTGCTATACTGTCATTACCTCTAATTTCTCGGAAGGAGTGGTACACATGTGGAAGGTTTGGAGGTTCCCTATTACTCTCTATATGTTCTTGCTGGGGATGGTAATCGTTCTCATCACCTCCTTGTTGAAGACATATCTATTACAACCTGTTTGGGGCTTTGGAATCGTTATCCTCATAGGAGGAGGATTCGCCTGGATATTTACAGTTCCCTTGGGGAAGACCCTGCTTCGTTTACAGCAAGGAATGAAAGATGTGGCACGGGGAGATCTCACATTTCGGATAGATTTGTCTTCTCCGATCCGGGAACTGGAAAGGGTAGTCCATCAGTTCGATAACCAGTTGGTAGGGAACCTGCAGATCCTGCTCCTTGGGATGAAGGATATTTTGGAAGATCATAGGGTGTTGGTGCGGGAGTTCCAACGGTCTGCAGAAACTTCCCAGACGAATACCCAGAAAATGGTGGAAGGGGTAGAAGGCCTGCAACGACGGTACATGGACCTCAACTATCGCATCGAAGAGATGACAGGGATCGTTTCCAGCTTGCATCAAAGCATTCAGCAAGTTGCCAATCAGATTGCTGAACAGTCTGGAGCTATCCAGCAAACGTCTGCATCTGTAGAACAAATGACAGCTTCCATCGAATCTGTTGCGAAAATCGCTTTATCCAAACAGGAAACTACCCAAACCCTCATACGAACTTCTGAAGAGGGAGGAAAAAAGGTCTCCGCTGCCATGTCTGCGATGAATCAAATGGCCCAGGGTATAGAAGAGATCCGCACTATTGTGGAACTTATCAATGATGTGGCAGCTAGGACGAATCTGTTAGCCATGAACGCAGCGATAGAAGCTACCCATGCGGGACAGTATGGGAGGGGTTTCGCGGTTGTCGCAGCGGAGATCAGAAAACTAGCAGAATCCACCGCTTCCCATACCAAGAAAGTAAGCAACACCTTATCGGACTTTACAGAAAAGATGCGATATTTGAAGGAGGCAGCGGAAGTCGCATTTTCTACTATCACTCAGTTGAACGAGGAAATCATGAAGTTTGTAGATGCTTTCAGCGAGATCGTTCGTGGAACCCAGGAGGCCGCATCAGGAGGGAAACAGATGCTCGTTGGGGTAACAGCCCTTCGTACCAGCGCCGAATCTCTTCGAACTGCCTCCGAATCGATGCGAGGAAGTGTTGGGGAAATACATTCCTCCATCCAGAGTCTGCGAGAATTCGCCCGGGAATCCTACTCCCAGTTGTTGTCCATTGGGAAAGAACTTAAAACGATTGAAGCTCTGGAAAATGACATTTCCAGAATCGGTGCAGAAAGCTTAGATCATATCAATACCCTTTCCACTGAATTGAAATACTTCCGACTGGAGAAAAACGGCTTATTGGAAGGAAATGAGTATTCTTTCACCTTGAAAGAGATCATATTGAATCATAAGCGCATGGTATATTGCACAAAAGCCTTTCTTCAAGGACGACTGGAAAAGAAACATTTTCCCCATCCTCGGGAGACCTGTCCTCTGGATGGATGGATTCATACATTAAAACAGGATCATAGCTTCGGAGAAGATCTTTCGCTGTTGGAGAAGAAACACCAGGAGTTTCACCATCTGTACGAAACTCTCTTTAGTCGAGCGGATGCAACTCGTAAAGAGGAGAATAAAGGGGAATGGCAGCAGCTCTACGCCCAGTTGGAATCTCGATGGAAGGAACTAATCGT
>JAOABU010000084.1 GCA_026418195.1 Spirochaetota bacterium
CCGCATCTAAGATCTGTCAAGCTTTTTCAATCCCGTTTCTACCCTTCTTCCAATCGGATATCAGATTAGCATATCGCCGATATACCACCATAATTCTAAAGCTAGTATTTCTAAGTTGTCAATCTTAATTTTGTACCGGGGGTTGGAAACGAGTGTTACTTAGATCATTTGTTTAACGGCGCTTAGAGCGTTGGAAAGATGTTCCCGCATGGCAGCTTCTGCTGCTTCCGGATCTCCTGCAAGGATGGTTTCGAGAATCTTTTTATGTTCCTGGGAGGTTTCTTGCAACCTGCGGTTATCAAACTTGTTGAGGAAGTAGATTCGAATCCGAACGATGTGGTCCTGTATGACTTGATAGAAATCGCTTAACAAGGAGTTCCCTACGAACTCCACAATACGCTTATGAATCTGGTACCCTGATAGTAGGTTCTCTCGGGCATTTTCCATGTTTTTTGGATCGAAGGATTCGTGTCTTTGGAGGAGTTCGCGAAAGATTTCTCGATTCGGTCGGGTAGCAGCGATCCGGGCAGCGGCACACTCATGAATTTCCCTCAACTCGAACACTTCCCGGATGAGATCCAATCCAATGTTCGACACAAAACATCCCTTGTTGGGAATGATCACCACGAATCGATTCCGTTCTAAATGTTGCAAGGCTTCTCGGATGGGAGTTTTACTGATGTTCAATTCATCGCAAAGGGTTTTCTCGTTCAGGTACTCTAAAGGTTTCAGTTCGTTTCGTACAATCCGATCTTTCAGAACTTCATAGGCCAATAGTTTCTTATTTTTTTCGGGCATATCGCACCTACATATGATCGTATTGTATACCCAGAGGTATATCGGTATTTTATTACCGTAATACCGATAGTCTATCAACAGAAGCGAATTGTCAATATACCCGAGGAAGGTACTTCCGCTCCATCTCCTGGATCACCGGCAGATGTACAATTTGGGTAAACTCATGGAAAGAAACGATTTGATCCGCGTATTCGAGGGACACGCCCCTTTGGCGAACTTGCTTCATACGTTCCAGCATAGCTTTGGTTGCAGTAAACAAACAGGTAAGGGCTGCCACCACATACCGGTATCCCATTTCTTCAGCTTCTCGATACGATACAAGGGGTGTTTTTCCTCCTTCGATCAAGTTCAGCATAAGAGGGATCTTTTTCTGGATTCCCAGTTCCTTCCCTACCCGCTCTATTTGAGAAAGGGTTTCAAGGGCTTCAACGAACACCATATCTACCCCCAGTTCGACTGCCCGCTCCGCCCTCTCCATAGCATCTTCAAAGCCATTCACCGCGATGGCATCGGTCCTGTAGATAATTAGAAAGTTAGGATCCAGTTCATCCCGGGCATCCATCCCTGCCCGCAACTTCCCTGCCATTTCTTCCCAGGAAATCACCTGCTTGCCTTCCATGTGTCCACAACGTTTGGGTATAACCTGGTCTTCCAGAAACATTCCCACCGCACCAGATCGGATGTACTCCTGAACTGTGCGATAGGTATTAATGGCATTCCCAAACCCGTTATCTCCATCGGCTAAGACAGGAATCTGCACTGCACGAGAGATGGCTGCCACCTGACGGGACATCTCATTCATAGACAGAAGTCCCACATCCGGCATGCCCAACTGTACCGCCGCTGTACCAAAACCTGAATGGTGTACTACCTCGAACCCTGCCAACTCACAGATTCGTGCACTCAAGGCGTCGTACACCCCTGCAGACACCACGATTCCAGGTTCATGAAACAGGCGTTGCCGAAACCTAGCAGTTTTTGACTTGAATGCAGATCCATGGGAATCTGAGTTCTTCGGCATCGGACCTCCTTATCGCATCACGGAAGGAAGCCAAGTGCTCAATGCTGGAAAGGCGATTACCAAGGCAAGTACTCCGATCATCAAGAGAATAAAAGGAAACACACCCTCGATTACCTCGGATATATGCACATCCTTCTGCAAGCCGGCAATCACATACAGATCCATTCCAACCGGCGGAGTTACCAGCGCCAGGGTAAGGTTCACCGTAAGAATGATTCCGTACCAGATAGGATCGATTTCTAGAGAAGAGAGAACAGGAGCGACAAGAGGCATGGTAAGGAGGATGATAGAGATGGTTTCCAGCATCATCCCCAGAAAGAACATCAGCACATTCATCGCGAGGATGAAGGCCATAGGAGTCAGATTGTTCTTGATGATCCATTCTGTTAGAAGTTGGGGAATCTCGATCATCGTCATCACTTTGCCGAAAAGGAGAGCCCCCGCAATGATTAAGGCAATCATGCTGGAAGTAGTGAAAGCTTTCAAGCAAATTCTAGGCAGGTCTTTTACCTTCAGAGTTCCATACAGGAT
>JAOABU010000092.1 GCA_026418195.1 Spirochaetota bacterium
TTCTTTCCTCCTCATCTATCCTCCCCCTTTTCGTCTTTATTCCCTCCTTCCTTAGTATTGATTGTGAGTGTCTTTTTCTAGGTTAAAAAATTTTCTGTTCCACTGGAATAAGTATAATGGAATCAATCTATCCCTTTCAAATCGTATCCGGTTGTTGCTTCTTTGCTTAGGTCAGTGAGCGTTGAGGGGTATGGCGGTTAACTCCTTTTCAAATCATGTAGAACATGCATATATTCAGTACATTCTCATGTTCTCCTGCATTTCATGCATATAACCGCCTCGCTCCAGTATTATTTCACCCCCCCGTACAGTTCATCCAACGGGCTCCGGATATTACGGATATCTCGGTTGCTTACATGGGTATAGATTTCTGTTGTGCGGGAACTTTTGTGTCCTAAAAGTTCCTGAATGTACCGCAGATCCGTCCCATCCTCCAGTAAATGGGCGGCAAAACTGTGACGCAAGGAATGGATGCTTACCTTCTTTTTAATTCCTGCACGCTCTGCAGCATTGTAAAATATAGCCTGGGCACTTCGAATAGAAAGATGGGTATTGATATCTGCACCGGGGAACAGCTACTCGCGAAGCAGGTGCTGGGAACGATAGTTCCGGTATTCTTCTGACAGTGTCCGAGAAAGCATGACGAATCGATCTTTTTTTCCTTTCCCCTCCCGGATATGGATCAGGTTACGTTGGAAGTCCAGGTGTTTTACTCTCAAGGTAACCACCTCGCTCACCCGAAGGCCAGTGGAATAGACTGAAACAACGCGCGCAATCCACTGATGATATGGGCCATAGTGCTTCTATCTAGATGACCAGTAATACTCTGAAGCTTCTCCAGATACAGAACGATATCCCCTCTCCTTACCTGCACCGGTGGAATTCCCGTTCGTTGCAGAAATAAACGTACTTGCCGAACATACGAGATAATTGTCCTTCTATTGTATCCTTTAAGCTTCAGTTCCCGGATCATAGCAGATATAAAGGGCTCTACACTCGGGTCCGCCCCTGTATCCAGTTTGTGCAGCTTCGAAAATTGTTGCGTCTGCTCCAGTACCTGGGTGCAAGTAAAGTTCCCTGTAGAGTAGAGCTCGTTGAGCAAAAGATCAATGGTGTGGTGTGTATCCGGGATCGTCCATATCCGTTCTTTCATGATTACACTTTAAGCATGAAGGAATTCGTATCCCCTTGTGGATTCCTCTGTGATAGATGCAATTGTTTTCGTACCTTCTGCCAAGGCTGCTATGCTGTGCAAGGTTCGACGTTTTGGGCGAAAGAAGCTATACCCGAAAAAATCTGTCTTCTCTATGAGTGTGCGATCCTCACCCATACATACAAGAACTGTGGGCAATGTCCAAACCTTCCATGTGAAAAGTTTACGAGTTTAAAAGATCCATCCATCACGGAGGAGCAACATCGAATATCGATTCGAGAACGGGTTGCAAGACTGAGAGAATTCTGATTTTTGTTCTCTACGATAGAACGTCTTTATATCTTTATACTCGAATCGAAATGATCGTCACGTCGTCGGAGTAGTCTTCTTCCTTCTTGTAGTAGCTTTTGAATAGGGTATAGATGTCGCGGTTCAGGTTATCGCTTTGCTGAAGAGACTGGAGCATCAACTTCACTTCGTCGTCGGCTATTTTGAAGTGTTCTTTTTCGGATTCGATCAGACCATCCGTGAAGAACACGATGGTGTCCCCTCTTTCCAGGAAAAAACTGTCTTCGGTGTATTGAATCGATGGGTCGAATCCCATGGCGGTGCTTGGGGTATAGACGGAGAGGCATTCGGTACCGCGGAGAATGTATACGGGTAGATGTCCTGCGTTGGATACGGTGAGTTTCATCAGGTCCAGGTCCAGAATGACTCCAAGGAAGGTGACGAGAACATCCGGTGTAGTGCTGAGGGATGCGCAGATCCTTGTATTGAGATGATTCACCAAGTCCGAAATCAAGATTTTGGAGGACTTGGTGCATTTTGTTGCATCAGTGGAAAGGACCTTCAACATAGCCGTGATGAAGGCGGGTTTGATCCCGTGTCCTGTGACGTCGGCTAGTAGGATCAGCGCTTTATGTTCCCCTAATTTGAAGATGTCGAAGAAATCGCCGCTGCAGCGGCTGCCTGGCGCCGGTTCATAGGTAACGTCGATCTTGAACCCTTCGAAGCGGGGGAACTCTGAAGCGATGAGGTTCCGCTGAAACTCGCTCGCGATTTCGATCTGATTCTGGATTTCTTTCAGGTACGCCTGGTTTCTCTTTCTCAACAAGAATAGTTCATACGCGCTTTTAATCTCTGAAGCGAGGTGTTCGGCGCTCCAGGGTTTGAAGATCAAGGAGAAGATGGAAGCGGATACGGCCTTCTGTATTTCCGGTAAATCTCCGTACGCAGTGAGAAGCATGAGAACTACATCCGGGTAATGCGTGTTGATGTACACCAGAAGATCACTCCCCTTGATGCCCGGCATTCGTAAGTCGGATATGACGAGAAACGTCGATTCTTCGAACTCTTGTAGCTTTTCGATACATTCGTCTGCGGATTGAGCGGTAATGATGTTGAAAGTATGGGGATGGAGACTCAATACGAGTTCCCGTCTTAAGGCGGACAGAACCTGTGGTTCATCGTCCACGATCAGAATATTCCAATTCTTTGATGGTGTGGATCGCATTCGTTACGATATAATGTAGTTACCTGGATTGGGGTTGTCAACTTTTTTATTGAGGAGGTTATTTGGATTATCTCGTATTCTCCTTCCTTTCACCTATAGCGACCGTTCTTCTCCTGGTTACGTTCCTCTCCATCTGGCGGTTCAGGCACATACTCCAAGGGAGAACGCTCCTATGGTATCTGGGGCTGGTGGTGGCTCTCCTTCTCTCGAACACGGCGGAACTTTTTTCCAGTACCCGCGAGGGAACCTTATTCTGGGGTAGGATGCAACACGTGTTTCTCGCCTTTGTCCCGGTGGCATGGGTAGCTTTCTCCCTGCGGTATGCGGGGTTTGATCATCTTGTTTCATTCAAAAAATTGTACCCCATCACCATCGTTCCTTTTCTCACCGTGTTCATCGTGCTCACCAATGGCACGTACCACCGGTTCTTCTGGAAAGAAGTCCTTTTCTTCCAGGTAGAAGGATTCTTGACGTTCAAAGCGCAGTACGGTCCGTTCTTTTGGATCTATGGAGCGTACACGTATCTACTGATCTATGCGGGAGTGTTTCTGATTCTCCGCTCGTACTTGGGGAGTAAGAAGACCTACCGTAACCAATCCCTCTGGGTGGTTCATGGGGTACTCTTCCCGATCCCGTTCAACCTCATCTACGTATTCCGGCTTTTGCCTTTCTTGAGGAAGGATTTCACCTCTGTATCCTTCGCCCTGGCGGGAATTTGTTTTTTCATCGGAGTATTCAAACATCACCTTTTACGGGTGGTACCCATCGCGAGGAACACCATCGTGGAGGATATGGACCGAGCGATCCTGGTAGTGGATAAGGATCGATGCATCGTGGATTTCAACCGGAGGGCTCGGAAACTCTTTGCCCTGGAGGACAGGGATTTGGGTGCGATGCTCTGCACCCATCCCATCCTGTCTACGTGGATCCCGCAGCAAATCCTCCAGAACCCCATCCTCTGGGAAACCTGTTTCGAACGCAAGTACGGGGATGAATACTACGGTATTTCCATCGATCCCGTGCGCAACTCGTCGGGAACCACGGTTGGTACCTTGATCACCTTCTCGAATATCACGGATCGTGTAACGTATATAAAAGAGAAAATGAAGCTGTTGAAGGAATTGGAACGGATCAATCAAGAGTTGAAAACGGTTCAACTACAACTACTCCAGCAGGAAAAACTAGCGGCCATTGGCCAGCTGGCAGCAGGCATTGCCCATGAAATCAACAATCCTCTGGCATACCTGAAGAGCAATTTTTATGTGATCAGACAGTATCTGGAACGGATTCGGGAATTGCAAGGAAAGCAAGAACGGTTCGGAGCTTTGCTCGATGAGGCACGGCGAACGTTATCGGAATCGGAGGAAGGGTTCCATCGGATCACGAACATCATTCGAGATCTGTTGACTTTTTCAAGAAGGAGTTTGGAGGATGAAGTTAAACCGTACGACCTGAACGAGGGTGTGGAGACTGCACTCCGATTAGCTTCCAGTGAATACAAGCATTCCATCGTGGTGGAGAGAGAAAAAACGGAACTCCCTCTCGTTCCTTGCCGGGGGGAAGAAATCAATCAGGTGATCCTGATCCTCCTTTCCAATGCCATACACGCGGTGCAGGAAGGGTTGGAACGAAACCTGATTCAAAAGGGAGAGGGAAAGATTGTTGTACGGACAAGAACAGTAGACAAAGGAGTCCTGTTCGAAATCGAGAACAATGGTCCGCCGATCCCTGAGAACCACCGATCCAGGCTCTTTGAACCTTTCTTCACCACGAAGCCCGAAGGGAAGGGAACAGGGTTAGGCCTCAGCATCGCGCGGGAAATCATCGTGAATCGACACGGAGGGAATCTTACGTTCGAAAGTGGAAAGACTACCAAGTTTCGGTTCGTATTGCCGATGATAGGAGCGAACTATGCTCAATAGAACGAAATCCTTTCGGGAGAAGGTGGATCTCGACAAAGGATTCCCAAATCTTCTATCCTCCATTTCCAGGTACCCCTGCGGGAAAACAATCGAGAAACGAGGCGCTGAACAAGGTGGTAGCTCCCAGCGGGTGACTCCTGTCTGGATCGTATGCGGTTTTATCGCCCTCATGGTACTTTTGGGGGTTGGACCTATAGGAGCAGATCAAGGAATGACGAATCCCTTCAAGGACGTGACGAGCAAAGATCTTGTGAAGGATGTGATCGAGCACCCTGCGTTCAAGGGGTTTGGTCGACTGCTCTTTCCGTGGGACGATCGGGAGTATGATCCGAATCTGACCATGCAGCAGGTACGTTTTCTGTTGCCTTTCCATACCCATGTCCATGTGGGCATCGTGATCGAATCGCTGAATCGGATGATAGCGGATGTCCGAGCGGGGAACTCTGTGTTCTATCGATTCTACACGGCACGGGATATGCAGGAAGATCCTTCTAAGCACCACTCGGGACTCTTTTTCTTTCGGGGGAACCCCCGAGCTCCCTTTGCGGTCGTCTGTCCGGGAGGAGGGTTCCTGTACGTCGGCTCTTTGCACGAAGGGTTCCCCTACGCGCACGCGATCAGCCGGAAGGGCTACAACGCCTTCGTGCTGAAGTATCGGACGGGGAGTGAGCGAAAAGCGACAGAGGACCTGGCAGCGGCCCTTTCCTATATCATAAGGAACTCGGAGGCTTTTTCTGTAGCAAGGGATTCCTATTCCCTCTGGGGTAGTTCTGCGGGAGCGAGGATGGTGGCGAATATTGGGACTCGAGGAGTGCAATACTTTGGAGGGGATCCAATTCACAAACCCGCGACAATCGTAATGGCCTATACGGGTCATACAGAGTATTCGGCACAGGATCCTCCTACCTTTGCTGTGGTGGGAGAGAACGATCGGATTGCCTATCCGGTAACCATGGAAGGGCGTATCCGGGGGATGCAAGAGATTGGCATCGATGCGACACTACGAATCTATCCGGGTTTAGGACATGGGTTTGGACTTGGAATTGGCACTCCTGCAGAAGGCTGGATAGAGGAGGCCATTAGGTTCTGGGAAACGCACATGACTGGTACGCTTCGACCTGGAAAGTGAATCCGTCCCGAAGTATTTTGAATCCATCGGTAATGAATTTCTTGTCTAATTCTCCAAATGCAGAGCGCGAAATTAACTTTGCGTATTCCTATAAGATCTCGTCCCTGACCGTGGTGACATAATTTATCCGTATACATCGAACGATTTTGTTGGTATACTGTCTAAATACATTACCTATACGTTCTGTGCCTTACTAACATCCTTCCACCTCATAGAACCTGTAGGCTATGAGGTGCTTATGTGCAAGAAAACCAGAATGATCTTTCCCCAATTAGTGAAGTCCTTCCTATCCAATTATTGCATCCTGAAGGTGAAACCTACATTGAGTCTATTCCTCCTGCGGTACCTGCGGAAGTTTCGGGTAATGAACCTCGGGGGTACCTTGATCCTCCATTCCCATCTTCCCCCTTTGAACAGTAAGGCGTATACCCGGTTCGTGAAAGAACACTTGTTAGGAAAGACGGAGGGGCCTTCCCATGCGCAGATCGGGTTGACCAACGCTTGCCCACAGAACTGCAGATACTGTTACAATAAGAATCGAAAGGGCACGCCGATGGATACCGAAACGATCATCCGCTTGATCCGGGACTTGAAAGAGATGGGGATGATCTGGCTCGGATTTACTGGTGGCGAACCCCTCCTAAACAAAGAAATCGTAAGGATCACGGAGAGTGCCGGAACAACTGTGGCATTGAAGTTGTTCACCACAGGTTGCACGTTGACGCGAGAACTTGCAAAGGACTTGCAAAGGGCGGGATTGCAGTACGTGAGTATAAGTCTGGATCACTGGGAGGAAAGGAAACACGATGAAGCGCGGGGGTACTCCGGCGCCTTTCGGACAGCTTTAAAAGCGATCGAACTATTCAAGGAAACGACTGATCTACATGTGAGTGTATCTTCGGTGATATCCTGGGAAATGATCCATAGTGGGCAGGTGGAGGAGTTTTTACAATTCCTCATCCGGTTGAATGTTCAGGAAGCCTGGTTGAGCGAGGTGAAACCGGCTGTCCCTGTGTATTGGGACCCTAAAACGCTATTTACCGAGGCAGACCGACGGTACCTGTGCGGACTTCAGGACAGATACAACAAAGATCATAAAATCACGGTCAATTATCTCGGTCATTTCGAGGGAAGAGAGAATTTTGGTTGCAACGCGGGGCACAAGATGGTGTACATAGACGCGTTCGGAGAGGTGAGTCCTTGCGTGTTCACCCCCATGACCTTCGGGAACGTGCAGGAAACTCCGGTGAAAGAGCTTTTTCATCGTATGAAACAACAGTTCCCCTCGGAGGAAAGCTGCTTCATCCATCGGAACTATCCATTGTTTCAAAAGTACATGCATGGAGGAGCCATCGTTACCGAAGAAGATTCCTATGCGTTGATGCGGGAAGTTCGGTTCGGCCCGTTCTCCCAGTTTTCCAAATTGTATTACGGATGAAAGGAACAGGAATGAAAGCGTATCGAATCGTTTCGTTAGGGATGGCGATCCTCTTCGCCCTTGTTGGGGGTGTGTTTCTTATCTTCCCAGGCAAAGTGCTGGAATTATTCAATTTGCTATCCCATCGTATCAGCATGGAGCCTGCACCCGTCATAGGTTCTTCCTTCTATCTCATCCTCGCTGTTTCTTACATGTACCTAGTAACTCTTCTGGCTTTCCGCATGTACCAATATCCAGAGGATCCTTCCTTTCCCCTGTTTTTGATGCACGCTAAGCTGGTAAGCGCGGTGGTGTCCTTTGGATTCTTCATCCTAAGGCAATCCTATTTAATCTTCCTAGTGAATGGCCTCGTGGATGGTGCGATCGGCCTCTTTACCTTGTATCTCTACCGTATCGTACGGAAGAAAGGATCATGAAGCCGATACTGTTCCTGTGCCGATGGTACATTCCTGTATGTTTCAAGAAACGGAAGCTTCGAGAATTGTTCGAACTTACGGCGGACGCGTTTCAGTGTGAACTACCTCCCCTTCGAAGTTTTGGGTACGAGGAGTGCTTGCAGGAATATGCCCGGTTCAGTGCCATCAACGCAGGGGAGGTGCTAACGCGACCGGCTGAGATCGAGTCGATAAAATCTAGATTGTACCGAAACGCTTTCCAAATGGGGGAATCCCTCAGAAAGAGTCTCGGGATAAAGAAGATGAACGATCTTTTATGGGTTAGTAAGATCCTGTACCGAATTCTCCGGATCCAGTGCACGACGAATCAACAAGGTGAATGGATCATCAAAAAATGTTTCTTCAGTTCTTACTATTCACCGGGGGTGTGTCGCATTCTTTCCTCGCTAGACGAGGGAATGGCAGCCGGACTTTCGGGCGGGGGGAGGCTCACGTTTCACGAGCGGATCACCGATGGGGAGCCCTGTTGCCGAGCGACCTTCCAAAGGGCGGGTGAAGCATGAAGAATAAAAAGCAAAGGAAGAAAAGAGCAATCGTAGTCGGAAGTGGAGCAGGTGGGGCTACCGTTGCCCGTGAACTGCAGGGGGATTTCGAGGTTACTATCCTTGAAGCAGGCAAAGAGTTTAGGCCCTTTTCATTCCCTGTAACTTTCCTGGAACATCTCCGATCATTCGGACTGTTCTTCGACGAGAGGGAAATCCAATGGGTATTCCCCGCGATGAAGGTCCGAAGGACTTCCAAAAACATGGTGTTGGTGAATGGAATTGGTACCGGAGGTACGACACCCATAGCTACGGGTAATGCGATTCGTCTTGACGAGGAATTGAAGAGGTTGGGGATAGACCTCGATCCGGAGTTCCACGAGCTCTCTCAGGAACTTCCCATTTCAACCGAGCATGAGCATCATTGGAATCCCACGACCAAGTACCTGTTCCAGCTATGTAAAGACCTTGGATTAGATCCTCAACCTACTCCAAAGATGGGAACCTACGCTCAGTGTCGCCATTGCGGCCGCTGTGTGTTCGGGTGTCCTTATGGAATCAAATGGGACAGCAGACGATTTCTTCACGATGCACTTGCAAAAGGAGCCCAGCTTCATACAGGGCAGAGGGTTGAACGGATCGTGATACAGGACGCTCGAGCGCAGGGAGTCATTGCAGGGAATCGATTCGCTTCGCAGTTCTACCCTGCCGATCTGATCGTGCTATCCGCCGGAGGATTAGGGACCCCCGAAATACTGGAGCGCTCGGGAATCCCTTGCCAACCTCGACTTTTCGTGGACCCTGTTCTGTGTGTAGCTGCAGAATGGGGGGAAGCGAACCAACATACAGAGCTCGCCATGCCTTTTTACTTCCAGCAGGATCGATTCATGGTGTCCCCCTATTTCGATTATCTAAGTTTCTTCTTCAATAAAAGTTGGCGTAAACCTGCATCCCGGATCGTAAGTTGGATGATCAAATTGTCCGACAGGAATGAAGGAACGATCTATGGGAGGAAGGTACATAAGGGGCTTACTGAGCCGGATCAAAGGTCTCTTACAGAAGGGATGGACCTCTGCCTTGAATTGTTCGGAAAGATGGGTGTACAGAGGGACGAGGTATTCCTGGGAACCCTCAATGCTGGGCATCCGGGGGGGATGCTACCCTTAACAGAAAAGGAAGCTGTCTCGCTCCGGCCTGCTGGATTACCCGAAAATGTGTACGTTGCCGATGCTACCCTTCTGCCAAAATCTCCAGGCGGTCCGCCGATTCTTACCATCATGGCTTTGGCGAAAAAGATAAGCATTGTGATTCAGTCTCGGTGCAACTCATAAAAACGATACACTGGAACGCTTCTGGAAGCAGAATGAGGTTGAAGGCTTTGAACCTGCCAGGATAAAGGAGGAACACAAGGAACGGAACCTTGTACGGACAGCCAGAGGAGAGTATGAGGCCGAGGTTACTGGTATCTTGCGGTTCACCGCCGAACGTAGGGAGGATTTCCCTCTCGTAGGAGACTGGGTGTCGATCACCGTATACGAGGGTGGGCTTGCCATCATCCATCGGATTTTTCCCAGATTTTCCCTGCTTAAACGGAAGGCTGTCGGAAAGGTCGGAGAAGTCCAGGTGATGGCTGCAAATATTGATTACGCATTCCTGATCCAAGCGGCAGACAGAGATTTTAACCTGAACAGGCTGGAGCGATACCTCACCATCTGCAATACTTCCCAGGTCCCATCCTGGTCTTGAGTGAGATCGATCAGATCGAGACAGATGAACTGTCAGATCTGATGGAGAGAATCCAACCAATAAGGAATGTCACTGGACACGGCTTGGACACCCTACGAAGCAGAATCGAAACGATCAGCCAGCATTCGAGGAAAGGTCGGTATATTACCAGTCACCGGGCGCTAGCGTTTGGCCGGAGATTGCAGATTCAAAGATTGCTCCCATACGAATGAAATAGGTTGTGCTGTCCTGGAGGCGTTACAGAGGAGTGAAATAGACGAAGAAGCCTACCGCAATTATCTATATTTCGAATCTAGCCTTGCAGAAATACGGCGAACAACCGGAAGGTTGGTTCTCGAGTTGACGTATTCCTAATAAATTTTTTCAAGTTTTTGAAGCAACTCCTCCTTCTTTTCTGTAGATAAGAGCAGAGACACCCTTTGTAAGGGTGCATCTAGGTGGTTTGGAGGAGGAGATGGTAGTTCGAAGGTTGTGGTACATCTGGGTGGTGCTACTGTTCTGGGGACTAGTTCGTATCCAGAGTTGGGATCGTTCTACTCTGTGGCAGGAACGGAGCAAAATTAGCAGACAAGAGTTCCTAGTGTTCATGACGGCAACTGAACGCTCTGAAAATCCCGCGCTATGGGGTCAGTCTCTGGAAAAGGTTTTATCCATGCAACCAGAATGGGAACGAACGTCCTTGCTCGCGGAGTATGAACAACGGTTTAGTCGCTGGATCCAACAGGAATGGGAACGCAACGTACCGAAAGCTCCCCTAGAGGATCTTGTTCGTGAGGTAGCTTGGGCAAATCACACATACACGTTAAGGACGGATGAAACAGGAAGAACTCTATTCGATGACAAAGGGGACCCTCTATTCAAAGGAATGGATGGATTTGAATCGGATGAAATGGCTTGGAAAGGTCAGGTAGAAACGAAACGAGAAGCCCTTCTATCGAAGTGGGAACATCAGGCCCGTATAGAATGCCAAGAACTCCTCTCTTCCTTCTCTCCTAACCTGAAAGATCTTGCGGAAACGCACCTTTCCGTTTGCTTAGCGGAGTATAAAAAAGGGATCGAACGGGAGTTCGATCGATTGGTCCAACAGGGTACAACCCGGTTTCTCCAAGGTCGATTACAGGACAATTTTTCTCTTCGTCGGAAGAGCGAGGGAACAACTGCAGAGGCTGTGGCCGTATCCCTCCTTACAAAGACTGAAGAGGATCTGCGAACTGTGACCCAACGGTTGATTGGAGAGTTGCCTAAGGGAAAGGAAGGATCGATCGAGATTCATCTGGATTCTACCCAATGGCAGGAGGAGTTCAAACGGGAATTCGCGCAGGGGATGGCTACCTGGAAACGGGTGGAAGAACGGTTTTTACAGGAGCGCCTTCTCTGGGAAGAAAAGGCTCAGGCCAGTTACCTGGAATCCGAGAAAGCTTGGGAGAGATCCTTCGAGGAGTTTGGAAAGAGGCGGGAAACCTGGTTAAAGGAGATGCGTTCTCTATTGGAGATAGGACGAAACGCATGGAAGGAACAGGAGGATTCCTTTCTTAAGGAGTATAAGCGAGAGTTAGAAATAGTGGGATTTTCGGTAGATAGTGAATTAGGAAAGTTTAAACAAGAAGCGGAGAGTCAGCTATCCATATACAAAAAGAGTCTAGAACTTGTGGAGATGGCAGAGGAGAATGGAAATCTCATTCAGGATGAGTTAAACCGGTTATCTGTTCGGGTGGATAGCTTGAACAATGAAATCGCCATGTTCCAGTCAGAGGTGTCTTTGAAAGAGTCGAAAATCGAATCCATTCTTTTACAACTGCCTACCAAGTTTCGTTCCTGTACGGATGCAGACGCGGTAGATTACACGATTCTTGAATATGATTGGGATACACGAAGATGGTATGGGGCTTTCATCGAGTTCCTAGAACGTTCGGGATATGAACTGATCTGGCTTTCCGGAAGTGATGGATCGGATTATCCATTCTACGAGCCTGCCGTGAAAGGAGGCATCCCCTGGGCTGCCGTGCGTCTGTTCAATGAAGGAGTTCATCAGGAAGAGTTGTCTTCCCTGCGGATGGAAATCTGTGCGTTGCAGGATCGAGAGTTGAATCCAAGGATAGCAGAACGGGATGAAATCCAACACCAGAAGATTCCACCTCTACAGCAGGATCTCTTCTATTGGATGGGTTCGGGAGGAATTCGGGATCGATTCGAAGCTACGAGGATGGAAGCCGTTCGATCCCTCTATGATCTTGCCTTCGAAGCTTCTCGGTATGGTTCGAATCAAGTGAAAGATTCCCCCTTAGACCGAGAGATTGATAGGGTTCGGCAGGTATTGAGTTTGGAAGAAAAGCAGCTTGCTATAGTTCAGGAGGTATTTACGTATGCGCAGGACTCTAGCTCGAATCGACCTACGGATTCCCAAACCGCGCGATCTTTGGAGCAGGCTCAGGAGCGATTCTCCAAGGCAGAGGAAGAGTACAGGAACGCATTACATCTGTTGGAAAGACACTTGTCTATAACCATCGGAGCAGCCCAGCAGGAAGCTTCCCGGGCTAAGGAAGAAATGACAAAAGCACTGAACGCTCTGAAAGAGGTACAAAAAGCCTACGAGGAAGCTTTGTCTGTGTATCGTTCGGGGAGTATCACGCTCCTCTCTACGTTGATCGACGAGTATGGTCGGAACATTTCTACCTACTATGGCGATGGGGAAGGAAGCAGGAAGGGAGCGTGGGAACGCTATATAGCAGGAATGGAATACATTCATAGGCAGGAGGTATTCCAGCAGGCGACCCAAATTATCCGGGATCTGGAAGGGGAAGGGGATTTCGATGAGTTCCCCGATCTAGAGGTTCTTCGTCAAAGAGTGGAGGTGCTTAAAGACCTTTTCGTTCCCTGGGATAGCGGGATCGATCCATCTACTTTTGCCCTTCAGTTGACGATGGAAGGGGTATCGAAAGAAAAGGTAGAGACAATACAAGAACTTTACCGCTTAGGGATAGAGGGAAATGCCCTAGCCAGATGGAAAGCAGAGGCGGTACTGGAAGGGGTTAAACAGGAAGCATCCCTATCTTTATTCCAAGCCGAACAGATCCGGCAGTTCCTGCTTCTAGATCCCTTCTGTGCGGAGGAAGGAGCAGAATACCTGAAAGAACTATCCAAAAATGAAAAGGATGCGGAAGCCTCCTATTGGGTGTCCCGGTTAAGGAAGGAAAAGGAAGCTATATCCTTTATTCTGGATGCGGATTCCGGAGTAGGATGGGAAGCAAAGGAGCTATCTTTACTGATTCGTTCCTATGGAGGATGTACGTATCAGGGTGATAGGAATCGGCTACAAGAATTGGAACAGATACTAGAACTGGTGAAGGAGAAAGGCTATCTGGACGTGGAGATCTTGAAAGAGGTGGGAAGCCGATCTCCATTTTCTTGGGAAGGAGCGGAAGCGGAAGGAGTAGGAATTGAAGCGTACAGGCCCGATGGTACGGGGGTCTACGGGACAGGTCTCCACGGGATAGATTTAGTGGAACTGTTTTGCGGAAGGGAATGGCTTGACTGGGAAAAGGCTCATATTCAATCCGAGATAGCTCGAGGGTATGCGCATCTGTCCAGAGTTCTGGCAAAATACGAGCGAAAAGAACTGTCGGATAGAATTCAAGAGGCGATCAAGGGAGTGGATTTTTCTTCTAGAAATGGATTGACAGCTTTCCTTCTATCCCTTCCGAATCATGAGCGTTTACCTTCCTATTTAATCGAAGCGCTGTCGAGGGTGACTGCCTTATCGATTTTTATCCATGGGCAGGATCCTTTCTCCCTTGTGCAGGATATGGTGAATTCCTTCAACGAAAGCGGATCTTTGGATCGCTCAGGTATCGATTACCTCGAGGACACGAAGGAGGCGGCTAAAAGCCTTTCCCTCGGAGAAACAGTACATGGTTGTTCCTTACCTACCCGTTCTATCATGGGGGACTTGTCTGCGTACCGGAACATTCTTCAAATAGCCCTTAGGGTCTTTGCCCAGGAATGGTCGATCCAGGCTCTAACGATGGAAGAAGCCCGTTTTAGAAGGGAGGTGGCGCTGGGAGGAGAGAGGGAGATCCTGAACTGGGAGCACGCATACGCAAGACTTATGGATGAGATAAAGATTCTTCAGGAAGGAAGGGAACGATACAGGGAACAAGTGCTGGATCGAAAACGGGAGGAACTGAATCAAGCTAGTCGGTTTGCTGAAGAGAGTAGATTAAGGTACGCAGATGCATTGAAGACGTGTGCCGAGGATTCCAAGGTGTACGAAGCTCTTCTGTCTGATGCAAACGATGCAAAAGCTAGGTACACGGAAGCCCGGTATGATCGGGATCGAGCAGAAGCGATCTACCAATATGCTTCCGCGGGGTATGTACTTCCTGGTTTTACACCTGAAGAGCTTCTGGCGGAACGTACCAACAGAGTGGAAGAGCTTCGGTGGGTTTTGAAGAAGTTGAATGACCTTCACACCCTAGGACAGGATCCTTTTGCCGAACGAATGGACCCGACCTATAGGGCTGCCATGGTACAGGAACAAACCTGGATGGAATGCATCCAGTACCTCACGAAAGCAAAGGAAGCAATTCAGAAAGAATCTGCTTCCCTCCAGAGAAAAATCCTTCAAGTAGTGTCCAGTATGGACTACCAAATTCGTAAGGTGTTCGAGTTTCGACAGTACCGGGAATCTGAAGGGGAGGATCCCCTTTCCTTCATCGTAGATCCTCGCTATGAAGCATCCCATTTCTTCATGGATCTACGAACAGAGGATGAGGCCTTATTCGCTCAGAGGGTAAACGAGTATTTTGGATGCGAATCGTTAGAAGTATCCCAACGACTCTCCACCGATGTAGTGAACTGGATCAAAAGGGTTGTAAGCCAGGGGAATACCAAGGAATTGCTTAGGCAATTTGGCCTTGCCTACTATTACGATACGATTGTGCAAGGTGATCTCCAGATCGAAGGAGCACCTCCCATTGTTTCGAGCTTATTACAGGATCCTAGTTGGAACAAACTCATAGAAGATTATGTAGATCTAGGCCCTGTTTCTATCCCCATCTACGAATACTCAGGAGATGATGCTATGCAGGTGGGGTATGAAATCTACTACCCGGAGTATCGTTGGACTGTAGAGGATTATATAGCATCAAAGACTAGGGAGTTCTACCAGGGTATTCGAACGAACGGAGAACTTTGGCCATTATATTCCTTCTATAAAATGATGATGGCTACCCACAATATGAAGGTGGGGACTACCTATATCGGGAAGGATTTAGGGGATCTGGTGTTCTCCCATGTAGACACCTTAGCGGAAAAAAAACAGAAAAGTTATCTGAAATGGTGGAAGTTCTGGACCCATGCGGAAGGACGGAGGATCCGAGCTCTTCGTCAGGACATTGACCAGGTTCATGATACTGGACAAGGGGAACGGGAAGATTTAGCGCAAAGGATGGAGGCAATTGTGTCTTTGGAAATGGAGCGGTCTTCCCAACAGGCTCTATTGAACCACATCACCTCCCATGGACAGGACCTAACCCTAGATCGGTTCCTCGCTCTATTGGAAGAAAAGGCAGGTTCCCCTGTGGATCCCACTTTGGGTCGCACGATTGCAGAACTGTTCCAGACAGTGGATGTAGGACAGAAACAGGAGACTCGTTCTTTTCTTGAAGCTGTACAGCAGGGGATTCTGTTCCGGATTCAGTACAGTCAAAAGGTAACCCATGATCGTGCAATCCAATTATCCAATGAGAGGAATGCTATCTACGATCGTTTCCGTACGCTTTTAGAACAGGTAAGAACCGGAAACATACCCGGCTCTCGTGCAAGAGAAGAACTGGAAAACCTCTTAGAGTCCCTGTTTGGGAATCCATCCTTCAGTTGGGATGATCATTATGCCGCGAGCCTCCAATTGGTGGAAACAGTAAAGGCTCCTACCCGAGCAGGTTGGACAATCAAATTAGAGGAAATAACCGAGAGGGCTTTGGCAATGTTTCAGGGACGGATGGAAACGATCCAGGATCAGGAACGGTTCCAGGCTCAAAGAGAGTTCTCTCTTCTTAAAGAGAAACAGCAACAGTGGGAATCGCAGATGGAAACTCTCTTTCGGACCGGAACAGCCCAATGGAAAGAGCATTCAGTACGACTCTATGGGATGCGAAAGAGGTGGCAGGAAGAGTATGCTGCTGAGTTCGAAGCACGAAAACGTCTTTGGGAGGGAAAGTATGCTCTCCTTGTTCAGAACCGGAAAGAGTGGGTAGAGCTACTCTGTAGAGAGGCGGTTGCTGCAGCTATCGAAGGCATGGGTAAACTGTATGGAATAGAACGAAGCCGCCTTCTGTCCGAGATCGATCAAGTTCGGATCCCAGACCTATCATTTGAAACGTACGGTACCCCTCAGGACACCTTGTGTAGGATCGTTCAGGATGCCTTTGGTGGACAGGGGATGGATACAGTTTTAATGCAGGCAGGTTGGATTACAAGTCGAATCGGGAAAGAGAAGCCTATTCTTACAGCCTTTTTACCGAGGTTACGGGACACATCAGAAGCTTTAAAGCAAGCAGAACGGTTTGCAGAAGGGATTGGAGACGAAATTTATCGGAAAGCAAGCTTAGTGGCAGCGTTGAAAATGGGTAAAATCGTGGAAGATGCGCAGACTGATGTGAAGGAGAAGATCCTAGAAGCCAACCAGCGGGTGGAAAGGAACGTTACGGACACATTACGAGGTGCGGGGTATCAGCGGGATGGGAAGCTCTTTATCCGGAGAGCGGTGATCGATGAGACCTTGCTTGGGGGCATTGAACGAGAAACGCAAAAAATAGAGGGGTACCGGTATTTTCAGGCCCCGTATTTTCACGGCAAGGTAGACTTGAGTCGTGGGGCACTGGAAGGAAGAAGTGGGGATCACATCCAAGCCATGGTAAAGATGGCTCAGGGAGAACTATCTAGGTACCTGGAACTAATCTTTGGACGGAAGGGGAATGCAAGCTGGAGCTGGGAAGGGGTGGAAAATCTTAAAGAACTATTTTTAGAAGCAGAGCAAAGGTATCAGAGTTCGGGAGGGTATGAACGAAAGGGATTGGATGGGACCTTGTTAAACCAGTCAGACGGCCTCTTTCACTGGCATGTAGGGTTCGTACCCTTAATGGATCCAGGCAACCCTGAAGTGGTGAAAGAGGAGGGGTATGGAGAGATGGGACGGATCTTTGCCCTCTTTTTCCGCAACCAAGCTCGGCAACAACGGGGACTAGCTAGTTTCGATGTGGCGTGGTACAGCCGTAAACTCTGGGATGATGATCGGGACAATGATGGGAAGAGCGATGGAGTCCTATCTTCTCCTACGATTCGGAGCTTAACGAACTTGGCTGTTTCAATAGCTTCGACGACTTGCATGAGTCCCTGGGCAGCTTCTGCATTGAACCTGGTGGATGATGCCCTGTTTACGGCCATGGATGCAGGGAATTGGAGAATCCGTTGGGGTGAAGGGATGCAAAACCTGGCAAAACAGGCAGGGTTAGATGTACTTACCATGGGTATCGGACTATCGGGTTCTTCTCTAGATCGAGCCCTGGATTTTGGGAAAGGGTTTGAAGGAGCTTTGCTAGAAGTGGGGTCGGATCTGGGGATCGCTTCGATGAAAACGATCGCCCAATCGTATGGTACTGGAACCATGGAAGCCCTCTGGGCAGGCAAAACAAAAGTGAATCTGGATTGGAACGATGTGGGAAGTACATTAGGAGTCGAACTGGTTCGTACGGGAGTTCAGAGTGGACTTCAAGCAACCCTTCGAGGGTACGTCGGTCAAACACTATCCCATGGGAACTCCTTGAACGCGTTGGTGGGAAACCTTTCAGCCAATGCGACGGAGTACGCTCTTAAGGGTACTACCCAGTTCAATCTTATCAATGCCCGTATGTTCGGGGAAGATGTGTCCGGAGGTCTCCTGGAGTTTACCCTAGGTGGAAAGGGAGGGCCTTGTTTTGGTCTCGGTCAAGGAGGCACCGATATCAGTCTTGGCATTCTCACTCAAGGTCTCAAAGGTGTGGACGCGTACTACCAAAACTTTCGAATGGTGAAAGAAGGGATTCGGGATGATCTCGCCACTGCCATGCGAGTTCTTTACTCCAGCGGCCAAGACGAAGGGCGTCGGTTGTATGAAGAGATTTTGAATGGAACGAGCAGAATCGTGCAGGAACAGAATACCGAATATGATGCGTTCACCGAGTGGGATCCGGAAAATCAGGTACGGGTGGTGCGAGTCAATTCCCAAGGCCTTTATTCGAACGGAGGAAAAAACTCAGACCTAGCATTGGGAGTGGTGTTGAGTCATGAATCTTTTAGGAATGGTTGGGTAGATGGCGAGGATTTCCAGAAATACGAGACCGAACGAGCAGTGCGAGGTCATATGGCGGTTGCTACCCAAGTAGCGCTATCGTACGGAACAGACGTGCTGGATGAGAAGTTGAAACGAGAAGTTGAGCTTTTCAAAGCTACTCTTGCCTCAGGATCCATCCGTGCCCTCCAAACCTACATTGCCCAAGGATATGAGAGCAGCAAGGATTACTGGAAGCTTCTTCGGGATGGGACACTGATCAATGATGGCAAGGGTCATCTCTTGATGGAAATCCTGAATGACGATGGAACCCAAGGTTGGCAACTGGTTCAGGGGAGTGAACAGGAACACAGCGTAGCAGCGGGTCTGGTGCACTATCTGGGAAAGGAACGCGCCTTAGCACTTTTGGGGAATGACCCATCTAACATTGATCTTTATGACTCCCAAACGCTGAAAGACGTTCTGAAGGTGAGTGACCAGGAAATCCAACTGATGCAGAGGAATCCCTCATACGCAATGAATCGACTGAAGGGAATGGGAGCGGCGGAACTGGAAAAGTTGGTGGGGGAGGCACTGATGAAGAGAGCGGGAATTCGATGGGATGCTATAAAGAGAGTTTGGGAAGGAGAGGGGACTGGTATTCGAATCACAGATTCCATCCTCCCCGGAAATGCAGCCATCCGATCCCTTGGAGGCAAAGAGTACGAACGGTTTTGCATCACTTCCGAGATTGTTCGACAGGAGGGGGCGTATTCAGTGTGGATGGATGGGAACCCTGGACACGTGGGATCTGGGAATACCAGTATCCTTGTCCGGAAATGGAATCTGGATTCGGGTAAAGTGGTGCAAACCTATAGAGCTGAGGGATCCTGGAATTCCGTGGATAATAGCTATGGACAGAAGGATTGGAATGGGAATCCCATCGGGGTCCACCAGCCGTACCAGCTGGTTGGAGGCCCCCTAGTCCAAGGAAACACTCTGGCAGCCGGAGCATTGAATCTCCGATGGGCTCAAAATGATAGCCGAAATTTCAAAGAAGTTCTTATCATGTCCGACACGAAAACCATTTCAGGGGAACGGATTCTGTCCAGCGGGTTTGGGGAAGATCATCCGGCTGAAGGGAAATGGTTGGTCCACTACACGGGGTATGGAACGAGCGATGGATGTATCGTTTCTGTGGGAGAGGAAAGTATGAAAAAGTTAATGACTGCTCTCAAAGCTATGGGAGCAACTAGAGGATACGTGATCTCTTCCCGATTGGAGGATCGTAACCGCTTCGTTCAAGGCCCTGGATACAAGAAAGGTAATTGGTGACCTAACAAGTATTCAGTTTAAAGGAGGTGCATATATGAAACGACAAGGGATCGTATGGATACTAGGGGTGATGTTTTTTAGTTTGGTAGGATGTAGTACCATGGAATCTCCGGGGGGAAAGGGAGCATTCAAACCGCAGTTACTGAACGAGGAGGAACAGAAGCGAGTTTCCAGGTATGGGGAACTAAAAAATGGTCTATTAGTGGATGAATTGCGGACCCCTCAACGGGATGAACAAACCCTTCGGTTCTCCAATGAGCGGATGAGCTATGAGGGAGTCTTCCTTCTTCGGCATCTAGGCTTGCGGGGTGTATTGGATGAAGAGGAGTCGGAACAATTCATCCGAGCCGTTTTTGAACGGATACCAACGGATAATCCCAATGGAGCGCCCCTTCGGAACATCGTGATTCCACGATGGTACAGGGAGGGTTCTCCCCTCATCCTTCAGATCAACACCACTATCATACAGGATAAAGCAAAGACATACCCGGTCATCCTAGTCCTATTGAATGCAAATGGAACTGTGATCGATCAGTTTGGCTATAAAGTGGCACAAGAATTACGACCTACGTATACGTACCCTCGATTTGAGAGAAGGAATGGAAACAGATATTTGGAGGCGGATGGGACGTACCTGTTCATGGTACAGGGGAATGGGTTGGTATCTTCTTCTACCCGCACAAGTGGGGAGCTCCCCTCCCTCGATTCGGCCAAAACGATTCGAGCAAAACTGAATCTTACGGATTCCTACTTGCGAGACGAGAATCCTAAAAACGATACGATGGTGTTTCCTGTACTCAAAGAGATCTATGAGGATAGGAAATCTCAACCCCTGGATAGACTCCATGCGGGGTTACAACTTTTTCTCTTCTATCTCTACCAACAGAAAGATGACGAAGCAGAAGAAATCGCTCAACAACTGCGGATTTCTACTCTACTGGAACATGAGGGGGTAGTCAGAACGGAAATTCCTTCCATTATTCGGGAAGATCTTCCCTTCATTCTTAAAGTAACTAGGGGGTTTTACAGATGAGGTATGTTCCATTCGCAGTATTGATGATTCTGTTGGTCCTACCGTTTCGTCTTATGGGGGATGATTATAGAGCTCAGTACCTGAACCTCCTGAACAATCAGCAGTACGAAGAATTGCTCACTTTATTGGGCCAATGGGAAAAGATGGAGCCAACCAACCCGGAACTCTACATAGCCTACTTCAATTACCATTTCAATAGAGGACGGCGTTTGATCCAGACGATGGGGCAATCTCCGGATGGCCGGCACCTTGTATACACGAAGCGTGAGTACGATCCAGAACATGCGAAAGCTGCTTTACGGTATATCGATACAGGGTTGTCCCTAGCGCCAAACCGATTGGATATCCATTTCGGGAAAGTAAGGCTTCTGGCCGAACTAGGGGACCTCAAAGGTCAGAAAGAGGCTATTGTGACCGTATTGAGGCTGTCTATACAAAATGGAAACCGATGGATGTGGACATCCGGTATCCCCTTGACAGAGGGTGAGGCAAGTATGTTCGCTGGGATAGAGGAATACTTAGGGGAATGGTTCGATCGCTTTGCCGAAACAGGGTCATACCTGAAAGAGGTAGCGGAACTGGAAACCTCTCTTTATCCAAAGAATCCTTGGGGGTGGAATATCTTAGCAGGGTACTACCGTGAGGTTGGTGACTTGCCCCAAGTCCTCTCCAGTCTTCTTAAGGCAGAAGCCCTTGACCCTACGGATGGGGTGGTGATAGCCAATATCGGGCAATGCTATGTGATGTTGAGGGAGAATGAAAAAGCGCTAGAATATTTTAAAAAACTCCAAACTCATCCTGCTCCGCAACTAAGACAGTATGCTTCCGAATGGATTCAAAACCTTAAGTCAAAATAACGAACAGGGGTTTTATGCTACAAAGGTGGCGTTATAGGTTTGGCTACAAGCGTATAGCGGCCTTAAAATGCAGGCTTGATGGATCTGGTGATGGCCGCCGTTATTGGACAGTGGCGGCCTTTCCTCTCTGAACTATAGCATTCTTTCTACCAGTCCCTTGAGTTTTTGTAAGTCGGATGCGAAAAGTCGAATCCCTTCGGATAGTTTCTCTGTGGCCATGGCATCTTCGTTCAAGAGCCAGCGGAACGACTTCTCATCCGTGGGGAGCCGCTGGACGTTAGAGGACGACGCGATTGCAGGGGATAACTTCACCTGAAGTACTCCTTCTGTTTGGGACAGTTCTTCCAGAAGGGCAGGGCTAATCGTTAAAAGATCACAGCCGGCTAATTCCAGGATCTCCCCCATGTTTCTAAAACTCGCCCCCATGATCTCGGTTGGATATCCGAACTTCTTGAAGTAGTTGTAGATGTTTCGGACAGATTCCACACCGGGATCTTTTTCTGGTGGAATGGAATCCACATTCCACGCTTTTTTATACCAGTCATGGATCCGACCCACAAAAGGAGAAATAAGGGTAGCGTTTGCTTCCGCACAAGCAGCGGCCTGTACAAGGCTGAAGAGAAGGGTCATGTTGCAGTGGATCCCCTCCTGTTCCAGTATTCTGGCTGCCTGAATCCCTTCCCAAGTTGATGCGATTTTAATAAGGATCCGCTCTCGTTCGATCCCTCTATCGTGATACAGGTGGATTAGCTTTCGGGCTCGTTCAATGGTGCCTTCGGTATCGAAAGAAAGTCGGGCATCCACCTCTGTACTTACTCGGCCGGGGATGATTTTGAGAATCTCTTCTCCAAAGCTTACTGCCAGAAGGTCCAAAACGTGATCGATCCCTTTGGAACCACCATCTCGTACAGCCTTCTCTAAGATGGGTCTGTATTCGGGCTGAGAGGCGGCTTTATAAATCAAGGTGGGATTGGTTGTGGAATCCCGGGGGCCATACTTCTTGATCTGTTGAAAATCCCCTGTATCGGCTACTACAGTGGTAACCTTCTTTAACTGTTCTAAAAAAGTCATATTTTCCTCCTGGATAAAACATAGTAATGGCAATGGACAAGGGCAATTGGGTTCTTTTTGATAGTATTCATCTTGATAGTATTCATCCAACCAACGAGGCTGTCGAGTGATAGAAGTGGATTCAGAACTAAAAATCTTTGACATGCGTGGTAGGTCATGGTACGATATATTAATCGATTAAGTTTATTCGATGGGTTCGATCCGTGCATTTAGTCAAAGTGCGCCTTCGTGATTGAAAGCACTGCTGCAAGGAACCAGGGGAGGGAGCCATGAAGAAAGTGATGACAGCTTCCGAGGCTGTCTCCTTGATCCAGGACGAGGATGTGCTGGTAGTTGGGGGGAGCGGAGGAGGAGTTACCGAACCTACTACGTTACTTCGGGAACTGGAAGCTCGATTCCTATCTACTTCCCACCCAAGGAATCTGACGCTTGTTCATTCTACGGGAATCGGGGATCGGGAAAAAACAGGGCTGAACTACTTTGCCCATGAGGGGATGGTGAAAAGAGAGATAGGCGGACATTATGGAATGTCTCCGAAATTGACCCAGATGGTTCTCGATAACAAGATAGAAGCGTACAATTTTCCGCAAGGAGTATTTACTCAACTGTATAGAGAAATTGCAGCAGGGCGGCCGGGGGTAATCACGAAGGTAGGGATTGGAACATACGTGGATCCCCGCTTAGGGGGAGGGAAGTTGAACCCTCGCACTACGGAGGACCTAGTAGAGGTAATCAATCTAGGAGGTGAAGAGTACCTTTGGTACAAGAGTTTTCATCTGAATGCCGTTTTACTCCGAGGCACTACAGCGGATGAAAAGGGAAACATTTCGATGGAACACGAACCTGCTGTTTTGGATGGACCCGCGATGGCCCAGGCAGTGCACAACTGCGGTGGAAAGGTGATCGTGCAGGTGAAACGACTTGCCCGAACAGGAACCCTGGATCCTCGGTTGGTAAAAATTCCCGGATTCCTCGTGGATGCCATTGTGGTGGATCCGGAACAGTGGCAGGTTTGTACTCGATTGTTCGATCCTACCCTCTGTGGGGAGATACGATCCCCCAAGGCAAGCATGGGACCGTTTCCATTGACGGAGCGTAAGGTAATCGCTCGACGGGCGGCATTGGAGCTGAAACCTGGTTCGGTGATCAACCTCGGGTTTGGGATGCCGGATGGAGTCGCCGCCATTGTGGAGGAAGAGGATTTGGACGAGTTTGTAACCCTTACCATCGAGCAAGGTCTCATCGGAGGGATTCCGCAGGGAGGAGTAATCTTTGGATGTTCCTCCAACCCAGAAGCGATCATCGATGAACCTTCTCAGTTCGATTTTTACGATGGAGGGGGGTTGGATCTGGCTTGCTTAGGGGCTGCGGAGATCGATCAAGAGGGAAACGTAAATGTGAGTCGATTTTCTGGTGTACTCACAGGTTGCGGTGGATTCATCAATATTTCCCAGAACGCTAAATGCGTAGTCTTTTGTGGGACCTTTACGGCTGGAGGACTTCGAGTTGAAGTAGGAAACGGGAGGATCCAGATTGTCCAAGAAGGAAAGTATCGTAAGTTCGTCCGCAAGGTGGGACATGTGACCTTCAGCGGATCCTATGCAAGGCATAGGAATCAACGGATACTGTATGTGACGGAACGGGCGGTTTTTTCCTTGACCCCAGAAGGAGTTACTCTAATAGAGATAGCACCAGGAGTAGATCTACAGAAAGACGTTCTGTCACTGATGGATTTTAAGCCCCATATCGCGGATCCTTTGAAACCAATGGATGGACGAATTTTTCAGGATAGACCGATGGGGTTACGAGAAAAAGAATGAAGGGCCATAAGCCTCTGTTCGATACCTTACCTAACGCCCTGAAGCAGTTCGTGCTACAGGGGAAGACCGCCCTCGTTACAGGATCCTACCGAGGGTTAGGATTCGTGATGGCCAAGGCCCTGGCCGAGGTAGGGGCAAGAGTCGTCGTAAATGGCAGGAACTCTGAGGGGGTTAATAGGGCGGTGGAGGCCCTGTTGAAAGACGGATTCGATGCTCATGGAGTTCCCTTTGATGTAACGGTAGAGGAAGAGGTGGAGCGGGGGATTGCTAAGATCGAAGAACGAATTGGCAGAATCGATATCCTCGTGAACAATGCGGGCATACAGCGGAGAGTTCCCCTCATCGAGACTCCTATGGGCACGTGGGAAGAAGTCCTTCGAACGAATTTGACAGGTCCTTTTCTTACTACCAAAATAGTAGGAAAGCGAATGATCGAACGAAAAAATGGGAAGATCGTTCACGTATGTTCCCTCGCTTCCTTTGTAGGCAGAAAAGGGATCGGTCCGTATACGGTCGCAAAGGGGGGATTGAAACTGTTGACCCAGGCCATGTGCGCGGAATGGGCGGAACACAACATTCAAGTAAATGGAATCGCTCCTGGTTTTTTCCTTACGGATTTAACCCGCCCGCTCCGCGAGGATCCGGAGTTCAATGCGTACGTAGAGCATCGAACCCCTTCCCGTCGATGGGGGAATCCTTCGGAGCTGACAGGAGTCCTCCTGTTACTGGTGTCTTCTGCAGGAGATTTTATCAATGGGCAGGTGATTGTGGTGGACGGGGGGATTTTAGCCGTAATGTGAGTAGTGATAACGGGGGAACTTCCATGAAAACTTCCGTCTTTATTTTGAGTGAACGCCCTTACCAACTTGTATTCGGGCCATCGGAACGGAAGGCGATCGAATCGCAGGTATCAGTGAAAGGGGTGTTTCATTCCCGGGAAGAATCGTTACGACATCCCGATATTCTCCGGGAGGTAGAAATCCTTTTTTCTGGGTGGGGTGGACCAAGAATCGATGAGGAGTTTCTGGAAAAAGCACCTAAGCTCAAGCTTGTATTGCACGCGGCGGGCTCTGTGCGCCCCATAGTCTCGGATGCTTTCTGGGAACGAGGGATACGGATCTGCAGTGCCTACGGAGCGAATGCAATTCCTGTTTCGGAGTTCACCTTCGCCGCCGTGGTGTTTTGTCTGAAACAAGCTTTCTTTTTCCAACGGAAAGTATCGAAGGAACGCAGGTATCAATCGGACTTTCCTGGACCGGATGTACCAGGATGCTATGGTACGACGGTGGGGATCGTATCCTTAGGGATGGTGGGAAGACGGGTCTGTCAACTCCTGCGGAATCTGGAGGTTCGCATCCTCGCGTATGATCCCTTTGTCCGATCAGAGGATGCAAAGAGTTTGGGGGTAGATTCCCTTTGTTCCTTGGAGGACCTGTTTCGTTCCTCTCTTGTGGTTTCTCTCCACACCCCCCTTCTCCCTGAAACAGAGGGGATGATTCGATACCACCACCTGTGTTTATTGCAAAAGGGGGCAGGTTTCATCAACACCTCCAGGGGTGCGGTGGTGAATGAACCAGAACTGATCCGGTTCCTGCAAGAACGAAAAGATGTGCAGGCTGTACTGGATGTTACACATCCTGAGCCACCCATCCCTGAGTCTCCCTTGTACGATCTTCCTAACGTATTCCTTACCCCTCATCTAGCTGGTTCGTTGGGAGGGGAATGCCGCCGGATGGGACAGTACATGGTAGAAGAACTATCCAGGTACCTCAAGGGAGAACCCCTTCAGTGGGAAATTACAAAGGAACGGTTCCTCATCTCTGCTTAGGGTTCACCCCTAAGGACAGGTTAGAATCTGCGGATATTCCAAATCAGGAAGAATAGGAATATTCCCAGCCCTCCAAGAGCCGCCATCGCCTGGAAAATCAGTAGAATGGACATACCCGCCATGCCTGCGCGAAAGTGTTCAGCCAATAAAAAGGAACCAAGTAAAGACAGGAAGGAGAGTGTCACAAAGCTCAAAACCCCTATTCCTAAACTGATAAGGATCACCAGGAGGTTGTACAGAAGGTGGTGTTGTCGGTAGGTATTGGGGAACCATCTGGCAATGGGAGGGGGACGATTCATTCGTGTTAGGGCCCTTCCTTCTGCCAGACGTGGAGAGTTCCATCCTGTGCTTGCAGGAAGAGTTTTTCATTCTCTTTTCGGGCTCGAGTGAAAACGAACTCTTCCCCATTCTTCGCGTTTGACCAGACGGCAAACTCTCCTTTCCCCAGATTCCAGGTACCTGCATCGAAGAGCCTTCCGTGCAGGTAAGACGACCATTGTTGATAGCTGGGTGGCATCCATTCAATTTGGATGCTTTCCCAGGGTGAACCTTTTTCGACCGTCCATGATCCCCGAATATCCAGTTTTCCTAATCCTTCTGGGCCTGAATAGTTTGGATCCAATTTCCAAGCTATGTCCGCCAAACAGGTGTCAGGATAATGGGTTCCTTTGTAAACACCGCGAATGGTTAGAATAAGAAAATAGGAAGCCCGATCCATCGCTTGTACGGAAGCAAGGAGAGACTCCATCTTTTGCTCAACTCGATCCCAAGCAATGCTGATGGGGATCGACTGTACCTCTGAAGTGTCCTTCAGTTCGAAAAACCATGGAGAACTCGCTGGCACTGCTTTGAATACAGGACCGAGTTCCGTGATTTTCCCAGGTTCCTGCACTCCCACCCAGATACGCAGTTCCAGTTTCTTGACTCGATTATTCCGGAGAAACAGGTTCTGATTTTTAGCGTAGCCGTTCACGAGGACTAGTTCCTTGAGACCGGGTTCAATTTCGAACCATACCTCTTCCCCGATGCCATCCCCTTCTGCACCTTCTACCCAGGCAGTGTCTTTCGTTCCGTCGAATAGATTCTTCATGTGGTATTTGCTCCAATCTTCTCCTTCCTTCAGGTAAGAGGAAGCACCACAGAGGGGCACACCCTTTAAATCGATACAAACCAACTCTCGAGATTCTTCTTCGGCAGTCAGAGGATGGAATTGCAGGAACATAAGAATGGGAAGGAGAATCTGGATTCTACTGATTTGGTTACATCTCATACGAATCTCCTTTTATACAGCCTAATGTATGGACCCCGGAATTACAACAGATACACTCCCACTCTCCTAAGCATTCTCCTAACTGGAGAAACTCATATATCTCCCCTACAGATGCACTTCCCTGCTGGATTTGGAAAGTTCGAGTGCTGAACTTCTCCCCTAAATAGAGGAATATACCATGGGCGAGTTTCTCTTCCTCTCGTAAGTCTTCCAACCCCTCTTCTTCCTGCGTAGAGATTTCGTTTGCCAAGACAACTTCTAATTCCAAGGCACTCACCCCAGATCCAGACCCCCTGATAGTTCCCTCATTCCCATTTTCTCGTTGTTCTGTGGAACCGAAGGAAGCTGGCAATTCTTTTTTCTGCGCTTTACAATGGAGGTATGAATCAGTATCAAAAGGTCCTTTTCATCGATGCGGCAAGTGGTTTCTATCGGATGAAGCAGTATTCTCTGAACGAATACTTTGGCCCTGTGGATTTAGGGTTGCACCTATCAGGAAGACTCTGGTGCGTGAACATCGGTACAGGACTATTGGCGGGTTCGATTCTGCCAGGGTCTAACCGCCTTTTCATCAATGGGTTTTCACCCTGTTGGAGGGGATTTTTCATTTCCAGCATGGGAGGAGCGGGCTTAGTGTTCGACAACCTGGGGATCAACATGATCTCTATCCTGAATAAAGCTTGTACCCCTTCTATCCTGTACCTTAACCGGAACCATGGGGAGGAGATCACGGTGGAACTGATCCCTGTAAACATTCACGAGATCTGGAAACAGGGTCGAGGTGGAGCATACGCTCTTTTGGACTATGCTCTGGAGCGATGCGGCCCAAGGTATCAGGGAGGTTACCAGGCCCTCGCCATAGGACCTGCGGCTCTGGTATGTGATTTTGCTGGAGTTCTTTCAGCCCCTGTAAAAGAGGGGAAGGCCACAGAGGTAGACGTTTGGGCAGGTCGAGGTGGCTTCGGTACAAAACTGTTAGCGGATCACGGGATTGCCGCTATCGTGTATGGAGGCACGGTGATCGATGAAGACTTCCGAGATCGAAAGGTCGCGGATGCATGGTTTGAAGAAAAGTACAAACAGAAGCTGGCGGTAAAGGATTTCGAGGCTACCACTAAATACCGGTTCGATCCAAAATTCCAGACTGGAGGTACTTTCGGGGTAAACTATGCCACTATCGGGGGTAGGATTCTCGCTTTCAACTACCGTACCATTTATTGGAAGGAAGAGGAGCGTTTGGCCCTGCACGAGCGTTTCATCCTAGGTCACTATTTGAAACAATTCAACGAGGAAATCATCCAGGCTAAAAAACAACATACTTGTGGGGAACCCTGCGCAGCGGTTTGTAAGAAGACTTACGGGGAGTTTAAGAAGGACTACGAACCCTACCAGACTCTGGGCCCCCTTTGCGGCATATTTGATCAGCGAGCAGCAGAAAAATTGAATCGAAAGTCGGATGCCTCGGGCTTTGATGCTATTTCAGTAGGAGGGGTCTTGGCATGGCTAATGGATTGCCTCGATACGGGAGCTCTCACCCCGGAAGAGTTAGGCGTCACCCGTACTCCCCACTGGAACCTGCAGGGGTTCGATATTGTGAACGATTCGATGCACAATGCTGAACTCGGGTGCGAGCTGATCGATTCGATTCTAGAAAAGCGGGGAATAGTAGATTTTTCGGAAGGGGTTCGGAAGTGGGGTAGACGGGTTCGACGCATGAAGGGTATACGGATTCTCGACACCTTCGTGCATACCGCTAACGGACGAAAGGGATGGATGGTGCCCAATCAGTACTGGACGCCAGGGGTCCTCGCTCCCATGGCCATCATGGGGAAGTACTACATGCACTATGGACCGGAGTTTCATCCGCCGAGGAAATTGGGTCAGATCTGTGCAGAACGGTTGAAAAAAGAACTGATTATGGACAATGGGGGAATCTGTCGGTTCCATCGAGGTTGGGCAGAGGACATGATTCCCGAGATCTTTCAAGCGCTTTATGGAAAGGGAGAGGCGTACCGTTCGGCTATTTCTGTAGCTGCTAGTCGTATCAACTCCCGCAACGCTAGTATCTACTGGGAAAGTGAACGGAACATCGACTTCGTACAGACTTTCCTGGAACGGGTGCTTAGCCAGGAAAAGAAGGATACCCCAGAGCTTCGCTACTGGGTTGAACAGTTCCAAAAGGATAAACACGAAGCTTCCCTCCAGTACTGGTTCGAAGTCCGGAAGGGGATTGATGAATCGCTAAGGGATTTTCTTTGAGTCTATGCACACGACGATTGTCATTCCTATCTCTTTCTAGTTAAATGATCTCATGAAAGGCTTTTTTAATAGACTGCTGAACATCGATCTCACCTATCGATCCTACCAATATGAATCTATCCCGGATTCTGTGTTCGAAGGATTCCTTGGTGGTAAAGGGCTAGGTACGTATTTGTTGTACCATCGCAATCCGGTGGGTGTAGATCCTTTTGCACCAGAGAATCTGTTCATCATCCATGTTGGGCCTGCTACGGGAAGCCGAATCTGGAGCCAATCCCGATTTGGTGTAGTATCTAAAAGTCCAGCTACGGGTGGGTACGGCGAATCCTACTGTGGGGGCACCCTCGCTCCGAAAATTAAGGGATGTGGGGTAGATGCAGTTCTCCTTTCCGGTAAGGCAGATCGTCTGACCTTTCTGATCATTACCGAACAGGGAGTCACCTTTCAGGATGCATCTCCCATGGCAGGAAAGGAAACGTATGAAACGGAAGAGTACCTTCTTTCCCTCTCTCCTCCTGGAGCGAAGGCTATGGTAATCGGTCCAGCAGGGGAGAATCGGGTAATCTGTGCCTGTATCAAACATGACAAGTATCGTAGCCTCGGGCGGGGAGGGCTGGGAGCTGTTTTGGGTTCTAAAAACATCAAAGGAATTTCTTTCAATGGCAGTCAGAAGCCGGAATGGGAGGATGATGGGCTACTGTTAGAACTCAATCGAAGGGTAGCCCAGAAAGGGAATCAGTCACCCGTTACTAAAAACTACCAGAACTATGGAACCCCTATGCAAGTGGCAGCTACCAACCAGGCGAGGTGTTTTCCTAATCACTACTGGAAGTCAGGGTATTTCGACAAATGGGAAAATCTATCAGCCGAATACATGCGGACCCATTTTGATATCACCCATCATCCCTGTCCCAATTGTTTCCTTAAATGTACCCGCGCTTCTCGAGTAAAGCATGGTCGACATGCAGGACTCACGATCGATGGTCCTGAGTTCGAAACTATCTATGCCCTCGGAGGGTTGAATGCCTTGGAGAGTTTGGAAGAGGTAGTGTATCTAAATGATCTTTGCGATCGGTTGGGTATCGACACCATGACAGCGGGGAACCTTTCCGCTTTCACCATTGAAGCGGTCAAAGCAGGCAAGACTGATTTCCCAATTGATTACAATCAACCAGATCGAATGGCGGATCTGTTCCATTTAATCGCTCGAAGGGAGGGGGTGGGAGAAATCCTTGCTCGGGGGATCCGCTATGCTGCCCGAGAATGGGGATTGGAAGATTTCGCTATTCATGTGAAGGGATTGGAACCGGCCGGTTTCGATCCTAGGGTGTTGAAAGGCATGGGATTAGCCTATGCAGTATCGGTGAGGGGAGCTTGTCACCTCCGGGGAACTTTCTACAAGGCAGAACTCTCGGGCCAAATCGATCCTTCCCAGATAGAGGGGAAAGCAAAGCTATTCATCGATTACGAAGACCGAGCAGCTTTACTCGATTCCATGATTCTTTGTAGGTTTTTTCGGGATTTCTTTCTCTGGGACGAACTATCGATGCTTATAAAGGGAACTACTGGGATGGATCTGGACAAGGAACGATTGGAAAGAATCGCGAATCGAATTACTCAACTAGCTCGTTCTTACAATCTGAGGGAAGGTCTTGGTCCCGAAACAGATACCCTCCCTCCTCGATTCTTTCAGGAGCCTACCCAAGAGGGGGCAGTACTGAGAGAAGAAGAGCTTCAGTACATGTTGAAGGAGTACAATGCCATCCGCAGTTCCCGGGAAAAAGGAGAGTAGCAGAGTCCTTTATCCCTTGCGCATTCCAGTTCCTTTCCCGTGGTACCCAGTCGGAACTTGGCTCTCATAGGTAGGGGTTTACCGTCCAAGGAAACCGGGTTATACTTTTTTCTAAATGCTTACCAGGAAGGTATAGTATGAGAATCGGGTACGGTGAGATTCTATTCGTGTTGGGGCTATTCCTGTTACTGTTCGGCGCTCCCAAGCTTCCTGAGTTAGCCCAGTCTCTTGGCAAGGCCTTCAAGGCCTTTCGCAAGGAGATTCGGGAGCTACGGGAAGAAGTGGAGTTAGAGAAAGACTCAAAGGACAAACCTTAAGCTGTGCAGACAGTGAAGGATTCCCAGCAGAAGGAGATGAGATTTCTCGATCATCTGGAAGTGCTCCGAAGAAAGTTGCTGGTTGCTCTATTCATGTTTTTCATCCTGTTGATCCTGTTCCTTATCTGGAGCGAGCCCATCCTTCACCTCTTCCTTTCTCCAATCCGTAGAATACCCATTACTCTGGTTTTCCTCAAACCTGCAGAAAAGTTCATGGCTTACCTGAAGGCATCAGGCTACGGAGCTTTTCTATGCTCCATACCCGTTCTTCTTCTTCAAGTGGGGAGTTTCGTATTCCCAGCCCTGCGGGGAAAGGAGAGACCCATCTTTATGGGATTGCTGGGAGGAATGCTACTTCTATTCCTAGGAGGGATCTACTTTGCATACCAGTTCCTGATTCCCTTCCTCTGTACCTTCTTCTATTCCTTCAACCCAGACGATGGAATCCTTCCCTATTGGAGTATAGAAGGGTATGTGGATTTGGTGTTTTTCACGATTCTGGTGTTTGCAGGAGTGTTTCAGACCCCCCTGTTCCTATTGTTTCTGTTGAAGGTGGGGATCCTTCGATTGGAGACATTGAGGAAGTATCGGAGGCATACCATCGTAGGGATTTTTCTACTGGCAGCCCTTCTCACCCCCCCCGATGTGTTTTCCCAGGTACTTGTAGGAGGAATCCTCTACCTTCTCTTTGAAATAACCCTTTTCCTAGGAAAATGGATCGTAAAATCAGGAGGATCCGATGGATAGACGAGAGTTCTTAAAAAAGTGTGTAATCTATGGAGCAGCTACCGTAGGAGCTACCCTCTTGCGACCGGTAGAACGGATATTGGCTGCTCCCTCAGATACGACAGTCGACCTTGTGGCTGTAATGGGAGGGAGGCCATCTGAACTGTTCGATGCCGGGATTGCTGCATTAGGTGGAATGCGATCCTTTGTAAAACCTGGCCAGACCGTAGCAATCAAGCCAAACATCTCCTGGAGCGCTCCTCCTGAGCGAGGGGCCACTACGAATCCAGAATTGATCCGTCGCATCGTGGAGCACTGCCGAGAAGCTGGGGCAAAACGAGTGTATGTATTCGACAACACCATCAGTTCCTGGCAAGCTTGCTACCGAGAAACAGGGGCAGAAGCAGCCGCTAAGGCTGCAGGGGCTCAGATGGCTCCAGCCCATTCCACCAGTTACTATCATAAGGCAGTGATTCCTGGAGCAAAAATTCTGAAAGAGGCGCTAGTGCATGAATTGATGCTGGAAGCGGATGTGCTCATCAATGTTCCTATTCTCAAGCACCACGCTAGTACCCGGATGACGGCGGCATTGAAGAATCTGATGGGAGTGGTGTGGGATCGGCAGTTCTATCACTATTCGGGGTTGAGCCAGTGTATAGCTGAGTTTCCCTTACTCCGAAAACCTACTCTGAATGTGATCGATGCGTATACGGTAATGACCAGCGGTGGGCCTCAAGGCAGTTCCTATCGAGCAGCCTTGGAGCTTAGAAAAATGCAGATCCTATCTGTAGATATTGTGGCTGCGGATGCAGCGGCTTCCAGAATTCTAGGACATGCGCCGGAGGATATCCAATACATTCCCATTGCGTCGGATCTGCGATTAGGTCGGAAGGATCTCTCGAATTTGAGGGTCCAGCGGATTACCCTCTAGGACGAAGGTGGGGAAGAATCAAGCATGGGAATCACCTCAAAAACGGAGGATCCGATAGATAGGGGAAAAGGGAAACCTCCCATCGGTTGGATCCGCAGAATCCTGGGGATGCTGATTCTTTTTCTCTTTGCCTATGGGTTTCTCGGATGGGGTGCCCTCTCAAAGGGTTTGGCTACTCTAATTTCTAGAACCCAGATAGGTCCATCCCTCCTTAGGATCCTGGAGGAGGGGATTGGGAGCGATGCTTTTATCATCGTAATTCTCATCCTGGGAAGCACGGTTCTTTTTGGCCGGTGGTACTGCGCGTTCCTCTGTCCCCTGGGTACAATCCAACAGATCGCAAGCCCCAGGAGAATGATTCGAGGCGGAAGACTCATTCAGCATCCTGTATGGGACGACCTTATCCGGTACGGATTGTTGGGGCTAGTAGCCGCTCTTGTGACTGTAACAAGCATTGCGGGGTGGAGTGGATCTATGGTAGTGCTGGATCTACTGGACCCCTATGGTCTTTTCGGACGGATTCTCCGGGACCTGTTTTTCCCTCTTATCGTGTTTTTAAACTGGCTTCTGTTCCAAGTCTCTCGTTTATTCGAACTGATAGTCCCCCTCCTTTCCTATAAACCAGATCTTCCTGTGTTCTTCGCTACCCTCCTCCTAGGCGGTTCCTGGTTCGTGGCGGCTCGGAAACGAGGTCGAATATACTGTGGTTCTTTCTGCCCTGTAGGCACCGTTCTTGGCCTAGGCGGGAGAGTTTCCTTGTTCCAGATCCAGATGGATGGGAGGGAGTGTACCCGATGTGGCCTTTGCATAAACACTTGTCCTGTTGGGGCGCTGAATAGAGGATCTTCGGGAGAAATTCACCTCGAGGCAGGGAGATGTGTTCTCTGCATGAATTGTATCGAGGCCTGTCCAGTAGGGGCCCTACGGTACGGACGAAGAACTGAAGCAGCTAGAGTAGCTTCCTCAGAGGGAGCCTCGTCTACTTATATTCCTTCTCGGCGAGAGTTTTTAGGCAAAGCAGCTAGGATCTCTAAGGGTCTAGTTGCCTACGTTACCCTTACAGTATTAGGAGGAGTGATTACGTATGGACTTGCCCCTGGTAGATTTCTTTTAAAGAAACGTGCCAGTAGCCCATCCCTTCAACCGAATCTACCTTCGACACCTCCGGGATCACAGGGGATTCATCGCTTCACTTCCCTCTGTATTTCCTGTCACCTCTGTGTTTCTCACTGCCCTACAGGGGTACTTTCTCCCTCCCTATGGGAGTATGGGATGAAGGGACTGTTCCAGCCTGTGATGGACTATCAGAGGGGATTCTGTGAATACGAGTGTACTCGCTGCGGGGAGGTGTGCCCTACGGGAGCGATCCTACCTCTTTCGGTAGAAGAGAAAAAGACGATACAGATCGGTCGGGTCAAATTTGAGCAGGACCGTTGTGTGGTAGTCACTCAGGGAACGATCTGTGGGGCTTGTGCGGAAGTGTGTCCTACCCACGCAGTGGGAATGATTCCCTATCGAAACAATCTAGATCTTCCTGCTACGGACAACGCCCTCTGTATAGGGTGTGGAAGCTGTGAGCATGCATGTCCCGTTCCCCAGAAGGCTATTTTCGTTGAGGGGTTGGCTGTACATGGAAACGCAGAGGTACGGAAGCCCTTGCATTCCCTACCACGAGAACCGGAAAAGAAGGGGTTTCCCTTCTAACAGTATCAAAAGTCGAGGGTTTGAAGAAACGACTCTTCTGTGTAGGGGTATTCTTATAATCCGATGTTGCATGAAGGAAGAAATGGACGCATAATAGGGTCATGGAACTACAGAATGTCATCTTTGGTCGTCGGAGTATCCGGCGTTTTATGGCAAAACCGGTTTCAGAAGAATGGATCGAAAAGATCCTAGCATCAGGTTTCTCTGCCCCTTCTGCGAGCAACAAACAGCCATGGGAGTTCATCGTAGTCACTGAACGATCCCTTCTCGATGAAGTGCCCAATTACCACCAGTATGCGGCTATGTTGCGAGAGGCTCCTGTGGGAATCGTGTGTTGCGGGAACACGAAGTTCGAGAACCGGATCGATTATCTCCAGCAGGATGTAGCTGCAGCTATCCAGAACATGCTACTCACCATCCATGATCTGGGCCTAGGGGGTGTCTGGCTAGGGGTATACCCCGTAAAAGAACGGGTAGAAGGGGTTCGAAAAACCTTTAGCATCCCAGAGGAGGTCATTCCCGTAGGGATTATCGCATTAGGATTTCCAGCAGAGAATAAACCTCCGCATACTCCAACCCTTCTTCCGGGTCGGGTGCATAGAAACAAGTATACTTCGTAGCGTTACCGCATGGTCCCGTTACGGAGAGCCAGAGGTAATCGGATCGTTTCTCTTTTTCTTCCTACCGCTGCCATTGCAGCGTTCTCTATCATTCTTTCTGCCCTCATTCTCTCGATGCTGTACATCCAGCAGTTCGGGAACATTTTACAAGTCCAGGAGGAAGAACGTATCCGGGGAGCGATTCAGCTTTTTTCCCAGATCCATTTCGGCAGTGTCCCTGCGTTTCTCTCGATCATGGAGGAAGAACCTGTACAGGATTTTCTGTTTGGAAGAAAAAGCCTTCGAGAACGGGCTTTGCAAGCGTTGAAGGTTTTGGACCGTTCGTTGATGAACAATGAACTGATAGATTCAATCTATCTGTATAGCACCGTGTCCGGCGTTCTTTCTACCCGTGCAGGACTGGAACGGGAAGAACCTTCGGATCCCACATTGCAGAGTTTTCTCGAACGTGTAGGGAATGTGGGGTTTCCCCTCTACCGGCTTCGAAAAGTGATGGTACGAGGGGAGCTTGCCCCCCGCAATTACTTTACCATCACGTTTGGATCTGTCAGCCAATTGCCCCATCGAATTGGATACGCTCTGGTGGTAAACCTTTCGGAACGAAAGATTCGTAAAGCCTTGTGGGGACAAACGGTAAGCTCTCTCATGTACATTCTGGACGGAGAGGGACGGTTCCTTTCCCATCCAGAACCCTCGTTCTTTGGAGGTCTAGCCCAGGAGGATAGCCGCTTTGCTTCCCTAATCAAGGATCCGAACGTAAAGGGTGTTCGGACGGTACAGGATGAAAAAGGAAAACGCTGGATTGCTATCTGGATAGACCATCCTGAAATCCATTGGCGGTTCGTTACCCTCGCTTCAGAAGAGTCGCTCTTTGGTCCTATTCTTCGGGTTCGAAATTGGGCAATCCTATCCTCCTTTGGACTATTGGTCTTTGCAATCTTCGGTTCCTATCTGATTTCTTTACAGGTCAATCGGAAACTACAGCAAAAGCAGATGATTCTCAATTTTCTCCGAGAAGAGATCCATCAGGAAGGAAATGAAGTGCAGGGAGAAATGTTCCATAGGGCTTTTCTCTCTCGGTGGAGAAAACCTCTGGCTATGGCTATTGGGATCTGGGATGGAGAAACTAGGAAGGGGAAAAATCAGGAGATCTTTTCCTTCGTAGAGCTGGTAGAAGAAAAATTGGTAAAGGAAGGAACGAAAGCAGTTGAAGTGATTGAATTGGGAGAACGCGCTGTCCTCATCTATGGCGGTGGGATAGACGATCCGGAAGAAAGTTTTAGAAAATTGAAGGTTGATCTGGAGACTACCTATAGAATCGAGTTCGGTGGATACTACATAGAGCGAACTCTTGGTGCGAAGGAACTCCCTCACGGGTATGCGTGCCTACAGAAATCGTTTCGCATAGATTATTTGCGAAAGAGGGGAGAGCTCATCCCTGTGCTGCTTGAAGAGAACACTACTCCTGAGGAAAAGGCTTCCCCCGTTTCTCCTCTCGATCTAAAAGACTTGGAGCAAGCTTTCCGTACCGGAAGCTCTATCGACGCCAAAAAGGTTGTGTCGGGCATAGAGGAATGTCTTCGCAACGCGCGAGATCCCGATCTGTTCCGATACATCCGGGCTGCGATTGGATATCGTTTGCCAGAGATCCTGCATGAGGATGCCGAATTACTTCTTCCAGGAGGAGTGAGGGGTTTTCGAACTTCACTGTCAGAGTGTGATCGTTTGGACGAACTCTGTATGGTCCTTCGCTCGGTGGCAGACAGGTTGCAGGAACGGTCTTCTATTCATCAAGGTCGGAAAAAGGTGGAGCTTGTAAGACGGGTGAAGACCCTGATCGATCAGCATCTTTCCGACCGCTCCCTAGGAACGGAAAAGATCGCATCCGAAGTAGGGTTATCCTCTGGATATTTACGGGAACTCTTCAGGAACATGGAAGGGATTTCCCTCATGGAATACATGGGAAGGAAAAGGCTAGAGGTGGCAAAGAACTTACTACAAACGTCTGATCTATCGGTTCGGGAGGTGTGCGATCGGGCTGGGTTCTTGAATTATTCTTACTTTATCACGTACTTTAAAAAGAATACCGGATATACACCTAAAGAGTACCGAGACCGTTACCGGAGGGAGAAGGCATGAGGTGCTTAGAGGAGATTCTCGAGCGGTCATGCCCTTAGTCGATTCTATCCAAAGAAGTCCATATTTTACAATCGATGAATCCTTCGAAATCAAAACTTCCTTGCATTTTCGAGATACCCATTGGAAAGGAAAGGGTTTTCAATGAAGGGGATGGCACGGATGTGCCGGAACTTCATTCAATGCAGGAGGTTTTTATGAAACGTTCCGTTTGGATCCTGTTCCTATGTCTGCTCCTTGCTGCAGGAGTATGGGCAGGTGGTAAATCTGAGGGGACTACGGCGCAAAAAGCGGGGCCTGTAACGATCATTTATTACCTGTGGGATGACCCTTCCTTGAAACCCATTGTGGATGCATTCAATACCGCTCAGAAAGACATTGTAGTGGATGCTCGATACATTCCTTCTCCCGATTACGAGACAAAGATTACTACACTTTTAACAGCCCATGCGGAGATGGATGCCTACATGCAGAAACGACAATCAGATATGTTCGCACACTTTGGAAATGGGTTTATCGAACCTTTGGATGGGTATCTATCAAAACCGGGTGTGAATCGCGAGGCGGTGGATTCCTATAAGGATGCAGTGACGATGGATGGAAAAGTGGTTGCGTTTCCCTGGAGAGGGGCTGCGTACTACACCTACTATAACAAGAAGATATTTGAAAAGGCAGGAATCCCTACCCCCGATGTATACGTGAAGGAGGGTACTTGGACATGGGAGAAGTATGCGGAGGTAGCGAGAAAACTATCTACGGGAGATGGGACCATCTACGGAACTACTGTATACTTCTGGGGTAGCAACCAGCTCTTCATGGAATCTCAGAGATTGAAGCCCATTATCGATTCAAAGGGTAAGATCGATTATGACGATCAGATTCACCGATGGTTCAAGCTCCGCAAGTCTTTGGAAGAGGCAAAGGCCATGTGGCCTTTGATCGATATGAAAGTTACCAAAACTCATTACTCAAAGCAGTTCTACGATGGAAAAGTCGGGATGATTCTTATCGGAGAATGGTTTCCTGGCTTCATGATTTCTGGTAGAGATCAAAATCTTTTAAAAGGATTCACCTGGAACGATTGGGGTGTAACCCGACTACCCTGCGATTCAAAATCGTACGTCACCCAAGGGAACCCAACGTTCAACCACGTAACCTCTTACGCTCAGAAGAAAGATCCTGCGTTCAAATTCATTGCATGGATGGGAGGTCCGGAGGGAGCTCAGATTGCTGCGAAAGCGGGGGTTTTGCCTGCTACGATTACTCCAGAGGTAAAACAGATTCTTTCCAAAGCGATCCCTGATCCCCAGTCCCTGGAATACTTCACTGAACCCAAGAGGGCTTTCCCCATGTTGATGACCCGGTATGGTTCTCGGCTAGAGGCATTCTTGAACGATTTGATGGATGCCTACCTGCTTGGGAAGGTAACCGACGGAGAGTTCGATTCTAAACTTCGTGCAGGCCTGGAAGAGATCGTAAAAACAACGAATTAGGTATGAGAAAGAGGCCCTCGTTTCTTTGTATGGGGAAGCGGGGGCATCTCCAATTCCTTTGGATCATCCGATGATTTGGAATAGCCTCGGATTGGGAGGGTAGCGTGGCTTCAAACAAGAATACATCTTGGTGGATTGTTCTGTCATTTCTTCTACCGAGTTTGATCGGATTCCTTATCTTTATCCTTGCTCCCATTGGGATGGCTTTCGGAATTTCGTTGACCAACTTTGCTGGCGGACCGAGGTTTCGTTTCGTTGGGCTTGGAAACTTCATGCAGGCCTTTGGTTCGGATGCCTTTCGGAATAGTTTCCGGATAACGGTAGTGTTTACCGTCTGGACTGTCTTGTTCCAGATCATCCTTGGGATGGCGTTTGCCCTCATATTGAACCGAAAGGTGATCCTTCGAACGTTTTTTCGCGGTACCCTGTTTCTACCCAATGTTCTTTCATCGATTGCAGTAGGTCTGGCATTCATGCTGATCTTCGATCCAAGACGGGGACCCCTGAATCAGCTTCTTCAGTATTGGGGGATCCATCCACCATTATGGCTGAGTGGAGAACATACGGCCCTCCTAACTATCATCATCGTAACGGTCTGGCAGAGTTTTGGATACTATATGGTACTGTTCCTAGGGGGGCTCCAGACGATTAACCGTTCCCTCTACGAGGCAGCGGAAATCGATGGAGCGGGAGCTGTTCGACGATTCTTATCGGTTACCTTACCAGGTCTTTCTCCGATTCTGTTCTACTCCATTACCATCGCTATCATTCGAGCATTCCAGGTGTTCGATCAGGTGTACATCATGACCGGGGGGCAGTTGGGAGGAGGGCCTGCAGGTGCCACTTCGGTATTGGTTTTCGACATCTACCGGAATGGATTCGCCCAGTTCCGGTTTGGGTATGCAGCGGCAGAATCAGTGGTGCTATTAGGAGTGGTGTTCGTCATTACCTTCATCCAATACAGGGGTCAAACGAGGTGGGTAACCTATGATGTCGTTTAGAGTACGGATCCTGCGCTGGGTAGGGAAACTTTCCCTTTATGCTTCCCTTTTTTTCACTGCCTTTCTCATCCTGATGCCTCTCATCGTAGTGGTCTCCACGGCATTTAAGCCAGACGATCAGATCTATGAGTTCCCCATGAGGATCATTCCTCGAACTCCCACATTGGATAATTTCGTAAAACTAGCACAGAACTTTCCCCGATACATTTGGAACTCTTGCAAGCTCACTCTTTGGATCGTGGTAGTTCAACTCGTTACTGCCAGCACAGGAGCCTATGCTTTTTCCAAATTGCGATGGAAGGGTAGGGATTTCCTCTTCCTGTTATACATTCTCTCGATGATGGTACCCATTCAGGCCATCATCATTCCTCAATTCCTCATCGTGCGCCATGTGGGCTTGTACGACAGCCACTGGGCTTTGGTCCTCACAGGTTCCTTCACAGCTTTTGGCACCTTTCTCATCAAGCAATACTTTATGACCATACCGGACAGTTATATAGAAGCGGCCCGAATCGATGGGGCTAGCGAGTATGCGATATTCTTGAGAATCATGATTCCCCTGGCAAAACCCGTGCTAGCCACACAGGTGATTTTTAGTTTTCGGTATTTTTGGAACGACTTTTTCGCTCCCCTCATCTACCTCACCAGTCAGCATTTAAAAACATTGCCTCTAGGAATGGCGGACTTCGCAACAGAAACGTACACGTATGTGGGACCCCAGATGGCGGCCTCTTTTATCTCCATTCTACCTGTAATGCTGATCTTCCTCTTTGCTCAGCGGTACTTCGTGGAAGGAGTGGCAGCGGTAGGGGTAAAGGGATAGGGAATCAGTAAACAGGAAGGATAGGGTAGAATCATGGTAGAGAAGACAGAGAATTTTCTGGAAGATATCCATCGAAGGAATTACGAGGATCCTTTTCTTCAACGGATGTGTAGATGGAATTCGTGGGTCGATCCTACGAATAGAACTACTGAATCCCTCAATGGGAAGTGGAACTTTGCACCAGACTGGTACGATACCTGTCGGCGGGCTGCCTGGTACAGGGAACGGGTAAAAGATTCGGAAGGTCATCCTCTTCCTTTGGATTTCGATTGGGAAAGTTGGGAACGAATTCCTGTTCCTTCCTGCTGGAATTTACAAAAACCGGAACTGCTCTATTTCGAAGGGGCTGGGGTGTATACCCGAACCTTTCGGTATCGACCCTTGCAGGAAGCCGAACGAGTGTTCCTCTATTTTGAAGGGGCAAACTATCGAACCACGGTCTTTCTTAATGGAATCCACATGGGGACTCACGACGGTGGTTCTACTCCTTTTTCAATGGAAATTACGGATACGATCAGGGAAGAAAATCGGATTGTTGTTTCCGTTGAAGCTTATAGACGGCCAGAGCGAGTACCAATGGAGAATACCGACTGGTTTAACTATGGAGGCATTTACCGGGATGTGTACCTGCTTAGGCTACCTCCTCGGTTCATCCGGCATTGGTTTTTACGATTACAAGGGGACGGTTCTTTTTCCACCCTTCTCTTCAATGTGGAGGTAGATGAGGGAAAAGAACCTATACCTGTATCCGTGCAATTAAGGATCCCAAAGCTCGGTATTGATGTTCCTATAGTTATTCAGGGTGGAAAGGGGAATGCGTGTATTCCCCTTCGTACAGCGCCGGAACTCTGGTCGCCCGAACATCCCTATCTCTATCCGGTGGAGATGCTTCTAAAAGAGGAAAAGAAAGGGAATGGTGAAACTCGTAGATGGGATCGGGTGGAGGATCGGATTGGGTTACGGGAGATACGGGTGGAGGGACAGAATATATTATTGAACGGGAAGCCCGTGTTTCTAAAGGGAGTAAGCCTGCATGAAGATCATCTGGAGCTGGGGAAAGCCACTACTCCTGAGATCCTGCGTTCTACTATCCGTCATTTAAGAGAGCTCAACGGAAACTATCTGCGACTCTCCCACTATCCCCACCATCCGCGTTTTTCCAGAATTGCCGATGAAGAAGGGGTGATGCTGTGGGAAGAGATCCCGGTTTATTGGGCTATCGATTTTACCAATCCCATCACGTATCTAGATGCCGAGAATCAGCTATCCGAGTTGATCCTTCGGGATAGGAACCGGGCTAGTGTGATTATTTGGTCAGTAGGGAATGAGAACGCAGATACGGATCCCAGGTTGTCCTTTATGGGGAAACTATCCCAGAGGGCGCGGGAGCTTGATGGAAGTCGGCCGGTTTCCGCTGCTTGTTTAGTAAACCATGTGAAACTAGCTATCGAGGATCGGTTGGCAGCGGATTTGGACATCATCGGATTGAACGAATACTATGGCTGGTACGATCCCGATCTGACCAAACTTAGACAGTTGCTCAACAATTCCCGACCTACGAAACCCGTTGTAATTTGTGAGTTCGGAGGGGATGCACGGGCGGGGCAGGGGGGAACTGTGGAAGACCTATTCTCCGAGGAACGGCAAGCTTGGATCTATCGGGAACAACTGAATATCCTGAGATCTTACCCCTACATCAAAGGATTGAGTCCCTGGATCCTGTACGATTTTCGATGTCCCCGTAGACTGAACCGGTATCAGGAATCCTTCAATCGGAAAGGGTTGATCGACTCGAATCGTAGTACCAAGAAACAAGCCTTCGCTGTATTGGCAGATTTCTATCGATCCCTTTAACCGATCCTCTCTTTGGTCGGGACATTCTTGCCAGATAGATCGATTTTTCGTATTGTACCCCTCATGGAGTACACGCTCACCGTACGTCGAAATGGGGAGGTCCTGTTCCAAAGTGGGGGAAAGTGGCTTCATCCTTTACTAGATCTAGAAGAGGCGATCCAGCGGAACGGATGGAATCCAGCAGATCTCGATCTGGAAGACAAGATCGTGGGAAAGGCTGCGGCCTTTCTCATTGTCCGAATGGGAATCCCGAGAGTGTCTGCTCACCTGTTGAGTGAACTGGCGGTTGAGGTGTTTCGGCGCTATGGAGTGTGCTTCCGATGGAATGAGCGTATCCCTCGAATCGCCTGCCAAACAGAACAGATCCTTGCCAACATTGACGATCCCGAGGAAGCGGCTTTGGTGATCCTTCGTAGAGCTGGAAGGGATCGAGAAATCCCCCTCGTGGTAGAATCCCTCTTCGTATACCGGGAGAATCGGCCCATTTTGCAGAATCTTACGTTCGCTGCATCTCGAGGAGATCGGGTGGTGATCCGCGGAGCTAATGGTTCGGGAAAGAGCACTCTCTTGCGAGCGATTTTAGGGCTCCTTCCCATAGAGAAGGGAACCATCCTGATACAAGGAAAACACACGAGGGATCCTGAAGGGATTGGGTACCTGGCACAGGGAGGGGGAGGGATAGATTTAAACATTTCGGTGGAGGAAGCGGTCGAGGTGGGAACTATCCGATATCGCTGTTCTCAAAGAGAGAGGAAGGAACGAATTCAAAGGGCCCTTTCCATCACTGGAATGGATACTCTGCGTAAGCGTACCCTTCGCAGCCTGTCTGGTGGGGAACGTAGAAGAACCGAACTATCCCGCCTCTTTGCTCAAGAACCCGCGATCCTTCTTCTGGATGAACCTACCACGAACCTGGATCCTAAAGCCAAGCAAGAGGTGTTGGAGGTTTTACAACGGTACGCGGAGGATCGAAAAGCGACCATCGTGATGGTGAGTCACGAGGAAATCCATTTCCATCTCCCCGGTTGGCGCTACCGTCTTCTTTCCCATGGCAGACTGTACCCTGAAGACTCCCGCACCTATGAATCCCAATGGTCGCGCTCCTCTTCAACCCTCGATCTAGCATTTCCGTGTCGGAAGGAGAGTTGAGTGAATCTACTCTCTATTCTTTCCTACCCTTCGATTCTCTTGGGAGGGATAATCCTGTTCGTTTCGGGTCTAGTATTCCCTCTACCCGGAATCTTCATCCTCCGGTTACATCTGATACCCCTTCGGTTCGTGATGATGCATGGAGCCCTTTTAGGAGGAGCTCTTGCTCTCTGGATGGGAACCAATCCCTTACCACTTGCTCTGGGGGTGAACTTCCTTCTTGTTGGGATTCTGATTCTCTGGGGAGGATTGATGGGGCAAAACAGTTCCTCACCCCTGGAGGGATCGAAGGTAACTACCTTTCTTATGGTGAGTACCGTTGCTTTAGCATTCCTCGTTATCTACAAAGCGAACGTTCCTGCAAAGGATACCCTCGCCCTCCTGTGGGGTAGTATTTATGCGTTGGACTCGTTGGATGTTTGGTCTTTTTTAGGAATAGTAGGATGTAACACCTTTTACCTTCTCGGATGGCATCGGGAGATCCTAGCGGTTCTCTATGATCGGGAAATCGCTCAAACTTCGGGAGTTCGCACTTCGTTCCATGGAGCCATTATCGTCCTGTTGGCAGGGTTCACCGTTTCCCTATCCATGCGGTTCCTGGGAGCCTTGCTTGTGGATGCGGTGGTTCTCCTTCCTGCGTTGATTGGATTATCTCTAGGGCGTTCTGTCCGTAGCTCTTTTCGTATCGCTTCCCTGTCGGGTGGAGTAGCTGCTCTGCTAGGATACCTGGTAGGTATTCTAGTTGACATCCCGGTTAGCTCTTCAGTAACGTTGTGCACAGTAGTTTTGTTTGGATTGTCCTTTGGATTCAGAAAGATTCGAGCTATTCGGAGGAACTCAGAATGAAACCGATATGTCGGTATGGGTCATTAAGGGTATCACTGAAATGGAAAGTCTGGGCCATCCTCTGGATCGGCCTTGTGAGTGTGTTTTACCAGGTTTCTTGGGCGGAAGATCTAATTCTCGCTACTACCAGTTGGACTGCCTCGTTCGTGGAAGCCGCTTTTCCTCATCTGCGGGGGTTCAAGATCGTTACCCTAGCGGGGACAGATCTTCGACATCCTCCGGAGTATGAACTGAAACCCTCAGACGTGGTGCTTCTGGGGAACTGTACCTATTTTGTTTTCGCAGGTTACGAAGCGATGATCCCCAAGATCAAGCAGGGAAGCCTCAGGGTGGGGGGAACCCAAGTCCAGATACAGACCGTAAATACCCCTAAGGTGATTCGGGAATCGGTCCAAAAACTCTCCCAACTATTTGGAACGGAGAAAGAAGCAACCAAGTACATTGAACAGATAGAGCAGTTCTATAGGGATTGGAGGAAAGAGGTGGAGAATACCGGTCTCAGCAGTGCTTCTGTAGTGTGTCATGCTTTCCTATCCCCCATTGCCCAGGAATTAGGCTTGAATATTGTAGGAACCTATGGGCCTTCTCCGTTGGAAGCGGTAAAAATCGCAGAGTTAGCTGGAAAACAACCTCGATTCATTCTGGACAATTGGCACACCGATGCAGGCAAACCTTTGATCCAAGCTTTACCCGGGACTCCTGTAGTTTCCTTTATAAATTTCCCTGGTAAAGAGGGGACGAGAAGTCTTCTTGACGTTCTGTCTTATAACCGGGATCAGTTAAGAAAGATTGCCAGGTAGGAAGATTTTATGGACATATAAGAAACTAGGAGTCTCTACGTCCAAAAGAGAGTAAATAGGGAGGCACCTGCATCCACAGGGATCTTCTAGCTTGCCCTAGTTCCTTCAAGGATTGAGTGCTGGTGCTGTTCATGGTTAATTCTGACCGAGGTCCATACCAAAACTGCTCTGTTTCCAGTAGGATTGTTGCCCCCGGTTTACCCATTTTAGGGAACCGTTTTTCTACTCTACTGACATACTGCCTGAGAGTTTCGGATGATTGACGTTTTATCCCCAGAAGCGTACCTACCCTGTAGAGGGTTTTTAGGGAACGACTGACTTCCCGGTAGAGACTACGAAAGGAGGGTTCCATCGCATAAATGGGGGTTTGAGGTACTCCGTTTCTGGACTGGCCGAATTTTGAGCGATAGTGCCGAAACAGGGAAAGGATCCGATTGAGGAAGATCCGTACATAGGTAGTCAGTTCGTGGAAGAAAAGTTTGAGAACGAGGGAGAAGGGTTGACCTTCTCCTCGAGTTTGGAAAAGTGTTTGGATAAGCAGTTTCAATAGAAAAACGAGGATTCCCATTCCCAAAACCCCTAAGACACCCAGGCTGCCCCAACCAAGGAGTTTGGCAATGAGTCCTAACCATGTAGGCTCCCCTATCCCTGCTGGAACATCTCCAACAGCTGCCCCACTAGAGGCAACAGGTTCTGAAGGACGGGCAAAAGTGAATCCGAGGAGGAACCGTAGGATTCGGATAAGGTATGGTCCCAATGGGGATAAGAAAATGTAGGTTGTTCGATATAGAGTATCGGCCGAATACGTCAGCAGGGGAACCGATAGGATTGCGATCCCAAGGGTAACGCTTCCCAGTAGGAGAAAGACTCCTACTGAACGCAGAAGGGACTTAGGATGCTGAAAAGGGTCATTTAGTTCTCTTTTCTTAGCTCGATAGAGAGCTACCAATCCGATCAAAATATACAGCCCAACCGATTGAAATACATAGGGATCCTCCATCTTGATTCCCCAGCGTAAGAAGGAGATGAAAAGCATCATTCCTATTCCACCATCAAACCGTAGTAGGAGTTTTGTATGGGACGTATCCATCCGACTTAAGTATAAACCAAGCGACCAGTGTGCCCCTCCTGAGAACACTATAAGACAAACAGCGTACCCATCCAGAAACCCCATTGATGAAGGGAATCCAAGCCAACCTACGCTCGCCGAGCTTTGCCAGATCCAACGAATGATCCCTACACTCCAGAAGGTTATTCCAACGAATGAAAGTACAAGGTCTAGAACTCTTCTCCTACGTACCCGTTGAAGAAGGTTGAAAAGTCCTAACGAAAGAAAGGAAAGGATCAGGAAAAATCCAAAGGGAGGCATTCGCTCCGGAATGGGAAGGAACAAGAGGGAAACGATCGACCGGAGGGCTATTGCGCTTCCAACAGTACCTAACCAGAGAACCAACGGATCCTGGCGAGGCAGGGAGGAACGAACCATTCTTCTACTCCCCTTCTTCCCTTACAGAGAGGATCAGAAGGCGATTCTTTCGGTAAGGGGCGAGATACTGCCTGACCTGTTCTCCTTCCGATCTATGGTAACAGGAATAAATGTAACCAGTACCCCAGCGTCCTATTTCATACGCTAAACGGTTGAATCCATCCCAAGAGAAATTAGAATGGGGAAACCGAAGGCGGGCAAGTTTTTCCAACAACCGTCCAAGGTGTTCATACCCGGACCCCATGGGAAGGAAGGGCTCAGGATCCCCTACGAGTTCTCCATCGGTAACGAACGCAAGGGAAGCTCCTTGCTTGAAGGATAGGTATGCCCAGGAGGCAACTGTTTCCAGGAGGTTCTCGAAGGCATTTTCCAAATCTGCCCGGGAAAGGATTCCCTGGGATGGATCAGCGGAACTTATCTTCGATAGGGCTCGAGTGAACCCTTCGACCTTCACGAGCACTAGAATCTTTGCATGGGAGGTGGGTTCGAAAATCTTCTCTTGCACTGTTCCTATGCGGGCACTTGCTTTCCAGTGGATGAAACGAGCAGGTCGATCTCCTGTGTAGTCCCGGGTTCCGGCGTACCAAGCTGGATCCTCCACAAGACCCTTTGCAGGATGGAGGCCAAAGAATTCTTGAAACTGAGAGATGGGACCTTCTATGGGTTTCATTCGAGGATACACGATGATTTCTTCTGGTAAAGGCAATGATTGCTTTGTGAGGGACAACCCAAAGGGATCTCCGAAGGCAAGAGAGCAGGACTCCAGGGGGTATACTCCACGCTTTCTTAGGGAAATGTTCCATGAACGATGGAATTGAGAGAACGGAGGAATGATACTTTGGCCTTCGATGTGGAAGGGGGCTTCCAAGGAAAAATAAAAAGGAAGAAGCTTCTCATTCCGTATAAACAATTCCAAGTGGAGATCTTCACCGGGGAACAACCTAGTTCGGGCCATATGAAGATGCGGAAACACCTTGAACGGGGCAAATCGGGCCCAGAGTATCGATCCTACCATCAAAAGGAGGGTGGTTCCGGCTACTGATATCAATCCGATCGATCGGTTCACTAGGGCTACAAAAAAGAGCGCTCCCAGTAGGAGAATGCTCAGAGGGAATCCGAAGAAACTCGATACGATGTGCTCTTTCTGGTCATTCATTTGGGTATTCATGCTGGGGTAAGGGAACCGGCACAGAACGAAGTACTTCGTCTAGCACTATCTTTGGAGTTATACCCCGGAGCCGTTCTTCGGGTTTTAGAATCAACCGGTGTAAAAGAACAGGTCCGGAAAGTTCTTGTATATCGTCTGGTAGTACATAGGATCTACCCTGAAGGAGAGCCCAGGCTTGGGCAGCTTTCAGCAGATTCAAGGTTGCCCGAGGACTTGCCCCATACCGGATTGAGGGGTGAAGTCGAGTTGCCTGTACGAGGAGACTCAAGTACTCCCGAATCGAAGGAGACACATACACATGGCTTCGTTTCTGCTGTAACTCTACAATCCTTTCTGGGGTGGTAACGGGAGATAAGGATCGGAGAGGCTCGTTTGTTTGAAATCGTTCTAGAATGAGGGTTTCCTCGAGAGGGGTAGGGTATCCTAGGTCAATTCTCATGAGAAACCGATCCAGCTGTGCTTCGGGAAGTGGAAAGGTGCCATCCATTTCAATGGGATTCTGAGTGGCGATGACGAAGAAAGGCCGGGGAAGGGGATACGTAACGTTGTCCACAGTAACCTGAAACTCTCCCATGCTCTCGAGAAGACTCGATTGGGTACGAGGAACGGTTCGGTTGATCTCATCGGCCAAAAGCACGTTCGCCATGACTGGGCCCGGGTGAAAGGAGAATGCTCCTGTCCTCGAGTCGAATACGGAGAAACCCGTTATATCGGAAGGCAGGAGGTCTGGGGTAAATTGGATCCGTTTGAAGGTACCGTATATGCAATGCGCTAGGGTTTTGCCTATGAGGGTTTTTCCAATACCGGGTACATCTTCTAGGAGAACGTGTCCCTCCGCTAGCAACGCTGTTACCAGCAGTTCCAGCACCCTGCGCTTCCCTACGATTACCTGTTGCATGTGCTGGATCAATTGCTGAAGCTCGTTCGCTTCCAAAGAAGAGGAAATCATGGTTCTCGCTTAGATACTGAAGGTTTTAAAAGGTTAATCAAATCGATAAGTTTTTTGTCTTGATGAGTTTGATGGCGAAAGGGACGATTCAGGTTAATAGTATATTCTAATCGTCTTCCTACTTTACGTTTGGTGATGTAATGCTCCTGCTCCAAGTCTGCAAGTATGCGCCATACAGCTCGTTCCGTGATCCCTACCTGATGGGCAATTTCCCGAGCGGTAAGATTCGGCTCATGAACAATGAGGCTTAACACAACAGCGTGATTGGTTATAAAAGTCCATGTTCTTAGCCTGGTTCTTACTTTTCTCATCCCCTCTACCCCATCGATCCAGCGCTGTAGTAATCATACTATTCTATCAGTTAGAAATCAATAAAAACCTACTTGACAAAGAAGCTTATATCATGAAATATGAAACATGAAAAATAAGTCATGAAATGAAAGTACATACAATCTCATGATTTAACATGATTTAAGGAGTACTAAGATGAGCGAAGAAAATGATGTTTCCAAGAAGAAGACTCTGACCAAAACTCAGGCCATGGCAGTGATGGGGATCGGTGGCGGTCTGTTTCTCCTCTCTATCCTTGTTCCTGTGCAGCAGGGAACAACTCTCTATACAGTAAAGGTTATCGCGGGTATCCTTGGATTCTGCGTCCTGTGTGTGGGTGCTTACCTTCGCCCAGTGAATAAGGCAAAGGGATCGTAAGAACGGCTTTAAAACTCCTTATAATCCGAATTCCACTCATTGGTAAAGGATCGGCCTCTTTGAAGAAGGGCACTATTGAGTAGAGAAAGGAATTTCGGTACATATAGAGGCATGATCAATACCAACGATCTTCGTATCGTTTCCTCGATTCCCCTCGTTCCTCCTAGTCAACTTAAACGGGAATTCCCTATGACCGAAGAGGCAAACCGTACGGTGGTAGAGGGGCGGGAGGTGATTGGACGGATCATCAAACAGAAGGACCCAAGAGTGTTGGCCATTGTGGGTCCGTGCTCCATTCATGATCCCGTAGCAGCACTGGATTATGCCCGAAGGTTGATGGAACTTCGAACCAAGATCCTAGATAAAGTGTACGTGGTGATGCGGGTGTACTTTGAAAAACCGCGTACCGTCCTAGGATGGCGAGGCCTCATATTTGATCCTGGGCTAGATGGTTCGGCTGACATCCCTAGGGGGCTACGCGAAGCTCGAAGACTTCTGTTAGCTATCAATGAGATGGGACTCCCTGCGGGGAGCGAAATACTGGACCCCATCGTTCCTCAATATATCACTGACCTACTCGCATGGGCTTCTATTGGGGCACGGACTACGGAGTCGCAGACCCATAGGGAAATGGCCAGCGGATTGTCCATGCCAGTGGGTTTCAAGAATGGAACCGATGGAAGTCTGGAATCAGCTATCAATGCCATGACCAGTTCCCTCAATCCCCATAGTTTCATCGGAATTGATCAGGAAGGGATGACTTCGATTCTTCGAACCCGAGGGAATGATTCTATTCATCTAATCCTGCGGGGCGGCAAGATGGGGCCCAACTACTACGAAGAGAATGTGGAACGGGCAGAGGAGATGCTGAAACGTTCCAAGCTTCCAGAGGCAATTGTGGTGGATTGTAGCCACATGAACTCAGGGAAAAACCATTCCCGGCAAGCGCGAGTTTTTCACGCGTTTTTAAACCAGCGAATTCGAGGAAGAAATTCCCTCATCGGGTTCATGTTAGAAAGCAATCTCTTCGAAGGAAGCCAGGAGATTCCAAAAGACCTCTCTAACTTGAAATACGGCGTTTCCATAACGGATGCCTGTATCGGTTGGGAAGAGACAGAAAAACTGCTCCTGGAAGCGTACAGGGAATTATGAAACCCCTACACTCCTGAAATCTCTCCAGGTTTTATTCCCGCAGGTGGTGTAAGGTCTGCCTGTTGATTCAATGATCCCATGCGGGCAGAGTGAAGCAGAACTTCAGCCTGATGTTTTAGGAATTCCAAGTTCTCCTCTGCCAATAACGGAGCGATCTGAGCTATTTCTTTCAGTAGGATTTCCTTGCGAGTTTTGGGTGGGGAACATCGTTTCTTTGCAGGGGATGCCATGAAATCAAGTATAACACCATTTTGGGAAAAAAAGTGAAAAAAATTTTTCCTACCCAGCGTAGGAACTCGTTTATTTAGGGAGTGCAAACGTGATGGATAGAGAGGATACCAATGTTGGGATTTGAAAGGGTTCCTGGGAAAGGGAAAACACGGGGGTGAACTCTTGGATCCGGAGAAGTCCGTATGAAGGGAGAGTCTCCATACTGGTTTCTGAAAAAGGTTTGAAACAGCTTCGAAGTAAACGGTTCCGATAGTAGATTCCTATACTATCGATGGAGAAGGTCATGCGTAAAGGATGTAGCCAGTGTTGCTTTTCGGGAAAGGTGGTAAGGGACTTCAACGTGAAATGAGCATGGTTATCCAGTACAGGGTGGGGTGATCTAGCGGGGGAGGTGAGCTTCGGCTCCCGGCCTTGCACAGCAATATCGATTACGGGTATACTATGTAGGCTTCCCACAACTTGTAAAGGTAACAAAAGACACAATATCCACTTTATCATAAATATGCCATAAATATTTTATCTCCAATGATTCTACTATAAGGTATCAGTGCTGTCAAGAAAAAATGTAGAAATGAAAGAAGGGATTCTAGAAAATAGAATACGGCTGTTGTCGACAAACCTTAAGAGTGGAAGAGGGGCTTTCGCCTACGCCTGGAACATCCAACTCTTTTGTAGTCCCGAAATTCTAGAATCCCTTTATCGCTTATCCTATTGCAGTGGAACCGGTCTCACCGGTTCGTATTCTGATGCATTCTTCCAAAGGAAGGATGAAGATCTTGCCGTCTCCAATCTCTCCTGTTCGAGCACCGGCAATGATCCCTTCGATGGTAGGTTTTACGTACCCATCGTTTACCGCAATCTCCAACCGTACCTTTTTCAGAAGGTTTACCTCTTCGTCTACCCCCCGGTAGGACTCATGGTACCCCTTCTGTTGCCCACATCCTAGAGCATTCGTAACAGACATCTTGAAGATTTCTCGCTTGTACAACTCCTGTTTTACATCGTTCAGTTTGTATGGCTGAATATACGCAATGATCAGTTTCATAGTTCCCTCCTAGTTTGATCCTGCCTACATATTGGTAAATACCTGGAACCCTGAGTATGCTTCCATACCATGCTCCCCGATATCGAGGCCCATCAACTCTTCTTCCCTGCTCACTCGGATCCCGACAGTTCGCTTCAGGATGTACCATCCCAAAAGAGCTACCAGGAATACGAAACTACCTACGCTCACTACTCCTAAAAGCTGCACTCCAAGCTGGTGTAGGCCTCCACCTGAGAATAACCCATTGGACAAGGCTTCCGCATCGGTACCAATCTTGGCTGCAATTTCTTTGTCTGCGAAGAACCCTACAGCAAGGGTTCCAAAAATTCCATTTACCAAGTGCACAGAGAGAGCGCCTACGGGATCGTCAATTCGTTTCCGATCTAAGAAAAGCACGGAAACTACAACTAAGATTCCAGCTACCAGTCCAATGACAATTGAGGCTGGAATAGAGACGAAGGCACAAGGTGCGGTAATAGCGACCAATCCTGCTAACCACCCGTTTAGAATCATGGAAAGATCAGGTTTCCCAAGCAATAACC
>JAOABU010000146.1 GCA_026418195.1 Spirochaetota bacterium
ACTTACTTTCTTTTGCTGCCGTATCTCCCTTCAGAGGACGGGAGGGACTTAACCCCGGGGGGACAGGCCAAAGCTTTTGACTTTTTGGCAAGTCTAGCATAGAACTCGTTCTATCGGAGGGAACAGGGGAGCTCTTTTCGACAGTTGAACATGTACCCCAATAAAAACCCTACCATGAATCCGACAACCAATGCAGAGGTAAGTATAGTGACCCCTTGTTCCTTCCAAAAGGTACGAAGCCGCTTCTTCAAGACCTTCCAGGAAGCTTTCTTTGCAGTTTTTCTAGATGTTCTTTTAGAAGTCCGACCCTGTACGGCTGACAGCTCACTTCCTGTTCTGAGTAAACTCCGTGAACTCTCCCTTGGGGATTACTCGCATACCTCGCCGCACAGGAATAGCGGGAGAAGTCACTACTTCGGCAATGGAGTAACTCCCATAGACCGATCGTATCTCTGCCTCTGCCACAAGCCGCTTTTCCACGAAAAGGATTTCCATGGTGATGGGATGTTGAAGAACACTTCCCTCATCCTAAATGATGAATACATCTTCCTGGGTATAGTCTATTTTTACCATTGTATCCTGCACCTCAACCACATACCCCTTCGAACCTGCTGCGACAATCTCCGAGGTGAATAACGATTCCTTTGCTTCCCGAATCCCTAACTTTTCTAGCATTTGGATCATTTTCCCCAATTCACCCTTTTCACTATACAGGGTTGCTAACAACCACTGTGCTTCTATGCATCGAGGTTCAAACTCCAGTACGTTCAACGCCTCCTTTTCGGCTAATTCAGGATCGTTTTTCAAATACGCTCGCACAGCAAAGTTTAGATATCCCATTGTGCCTTCTCGATAACGGATCGTCACAGGATTCGCGGTTTTTCTCACCCGCAAAGGAGGATTTTTAGAAGATACAGAAGCGGGTTTCGAAACCCCATCTGATGCCACATTCGATCCAGGAACATTCTGATCCCTCGCTGGCTTGGGAGCAGAAGCACAATGAGGAAAAGAACCCCAGTAACACTAAGAGAACCAAGCAAATGGAAGATACTCGGTTTCCAAGAGATTTCATGACACACACCTCCTCATTCAATGATCGATTCGACCGAATCATTGATCTGAATGAAACATCCCGATTCCACCTTGTCCACCTTACATGCCGTATGCTCATCCTTTAATTCGAACACCGAAACTTCGGCAACCTGTGTTCTCTGTAAACCCAGTACTTTAAAGTTGTGAAAATCCCGAATAGGGTTCTCGACTCGATACATCTTGAATTTCATCTGAGGAAGGATTCCTTGATTCTTCCCCTTGTTGATCACGATAACATTTTCCCGAATATCGGATCTGTCATTCCTCGTTAACGAGATCACATTTGCTATTATCGGGAATTGTTCCAGCAGCGTGTTCGCAGCCTGATAGTAATCGATATCGTACGGGGCGCGAATAAACCCCGGCTTTATCATTTTGAAATATTTCAGAGCTTCAGCTACCTTTCCCTCCCTATACGAAATAAGACCAATGGCAAATAAGGATTTACTGTTGTGCTCGTCATAATGGAAAAATTGAAATATCGTTTGGCTGTATCCAACTCACCCCAAGCGTAGAAAGTTTCGGGATACCCCATACGCATACCGAAGGGACACATCCAGGAATAAGTCATCCACTATGGGTAACCGAACCATTTCCTAGGTGGAGCTACAATATAGAACCAGCGAACAGGAAAAAACCTCACTCCTGCACCGAGGGAAACATCTAGTAAAGCTATAGGACTCACCGAGGAATCCTTATCTACAGAGATATACGCTGGTTCTAAGTCCATCCGAACATAGGGAGCGATAAAATGCCCAATGTCCCGAAGGTCCTTAGGGAATCCTCGATAGCCTAGATCGCTACTGTTGAACGGATAAATCCTGAAGCCGAATGCCCCTGACAGGGCAGTAGATAACCAATCGTATCGGTAGTACCAGAAGCCCGACGCACTAACGGTAACGACGTTGTTCAGGGGATAATCTACCGTCACCCCTGCCTGGTACGGGATCCATGGGTATAGGTCAACCGATACTGTCATTTGCCCAGAGAGTCCGTACATTCCTAGACTCAGCAATAGGCAAGCTAAGATATACCGTTTCTTCATGTTCCCTCCTGAAGAACGAATGAGTGTTATGTTATTGTGTGGTATGTTTACGTACTACAATCGAGTCTTATTCAACGATTTCGAGATTTCAATAGGAAATATATATTTTTCTATTGTTTTCCTAGGGGTGTTTTCCTAGGGGTATCTTGAAAGAACCCTCATCACTTCCTGGATAAACCCTTCTTCAGCAGGAGAAGGTAGGTAGGGGACATGTCCTGCGCCTTCGATGTATCGTACTTGGAACTCAGGCAGCTTTGAACAAAGAAAGGGGATGGAATACATGTGATCGATCACTTCATCCTTCGTTCCCTGGAAAATCCACCCCTTCTGAGGGAGGATGGGGTACTCACGTGCTTTCTTTTCCCATTCCATCAGTCTCTTTG
>JAOABU010000082.1 GCA_026418195.1 Spirochaetota bacterium
AACCAGAAGAAGGCGTTCCCTCCAAGGCGCGTGTAGACTGCCCGTCCTGCTCCGGTTCCATTGTTCTGAGAGGGAATCCCCGTAGCAAAACCTTAGGATTTCCTGAAGGATTTCCTGTTTGGACATTCTAGTCGAGAGGCCTCCTCACCGGCCCAACCGCTCTAGATACCCCTTGGTGTATAGAGAATCGGGCTGCGGTGCTAAGGAAGGTCGGGAGATGGTGATCCGGGTCGTCTCGCTCTGAAACTTCCCGTCCATCGTTCGACCCCGTAGATGATCCACGATATGGATCGTGACCGGCACAAACCGATTGTGGAACCGCTGGTAGGTGGGGATGGCCGTGGTGCGGAGGAGCTGGTTCGAAAGGCTATAGTCTTCCTTTTTCCGAACCAGAAGATCCGTGTTGTCCACCCAGAGGATCGTGCGGGGAAAGGTCACTTCGTCGCTCGTGGCTTCCATGTCCAGAACAGTACAATCGAACTTGCCGAGTTTCTCCTGCCGACTCGAGGTGATCCGGTAGTCGATGGCGAAACTGCTCCGGGTAAAGTCGGAGTTCCGGGCGTTGGAGTTCTGGAACCGGTCCTTCGCACTGGTAAAGGTGAACCGACGATCGGCGGGATCGTAGAACCAGAGGTTGTTCCCGATCTTGAGGTACCCCTTTCCCTTGTCCTGGGGAGGGGAAAGGATCAGGATCAGGTACTTTTCCTCCGCATCCCTGCGGAAAATCACGAAGTTCGTGGTGGTAGTTCCTTCCCCTGGTTTGGTCTGCACCATGAGGTACTCGGCGGAAAAATCCCCTTCCGGAAAGGATACGAGGGAATCGATCCGCTTGAGAAGCTCGACACCGCTCAAAGATTGGCCCGGGGCGAGGGGTGCGGTGTTCCTGACAGGGGCATTCCATGGTTGCTCAAGAGGATCGACCCTACCAGGCGTCGCGTATAGATCGCCTCGGAATAGAACCGTGAGGAGCCCAAGCAGAAGGGAGAGGATAGGGATCATAGTACCTCACGCATGGTCTTCCCGCATCGCCTCGATGGGCGGGATGGAGGACGCCATCAGGGTAGGTTTCAACAGGGCGATCATCACCGCAGTCATGCACACTCCGAAGGTAAGAAACAGGGCCCGAAGGGATGGCAGGGCTTGAAGCCGCCTCCCTCGAAGAAAGATGTCGAATCCCGCCAGAAAGGAAAAATCGATGGAGGAAAGAACAGTGAGGAATAGAACAGCACACCCTGCACCCGCGAGCACAGAAAGAATCGTGAGGAATACCCCTTCTGCCAGGAAGAGTTCCATCACAGTGCCCTTCTTCATCCCCAAGGCGCGGAGGGTACCGATCTCCTTTCGGCGTTCGAACACGGTCAGACGGTAACTATTGGTGACACCGAAAAACACGATGGCTCCCAGGATCCCGATTAAAAGGTACGCGATGAATCGCACCGCATCCAGAAGCTCGTTCACCTTCTCCAGGTTCGCATCGAGGGTAGTGAGGGAGTACCGGGTTCCAGACCATTCTGTTCTGTCCCGGTAGTTCCATAGATCCTGCTGCCGATGGAACAGGGGAGTCATGGGAAACCGGGGTTCGAGGGCCTTTTGCAGGGCTACAGCCCCTTCTTCCGTAGGTTTACTCTGGGGAAAAAATATGGCGATATCCGTACACTGCCCAACTGGAAACCGAACGAGGGATCGGAGGGTCTCGATCTCCATGTAGGCAGTGTAGTACCCAAAGAGGGAAGAATCCCGAAAAATTCCCTCCAAAACCACGGTAGCCGTATTGATCTGCCCGCTCAGGGTAGGGATGTAGAGGAGAAGGTCGTCCCCTACCCGAGCCTTCAACAATTGAGCGGCCGGCTCGGACACGAGGATGCCCGGCCGTTTCCTTGTCCGATCCTGTAAGGGTTTGTAGCTCCCCTCGACGAAGGTGACCTGATCGAACATGGGAGCTTCTTCCCGAAAATCCACCCCGTTCACGATCCGCTGCCGGATGGAATCCCCGGCAAAAAAAAGGGTAGTAGAGGTATTCCGATAGTTGATTCGCGGGGAAATCACCGTCCCTTCGGGCAATACCTCCCGAAGAGCCTGCATCAAAGGCCCCGGTTCTTCGATGATCAACGTGTACCGATCCTTTAGCCCCCGAACCGTGATATCTCCCCCATAGTAGACCGAAGCTTTCCGCTTCAGGTTGAAGATCAGGGTATCGAAGAGGGAGGCGAGGCTCAGGATCACGAGGGAACTGAACGCCACTAGGAGCAGCAGGAAGAGAAACCGATTCCCCCGCCGTAGTAGGTTCCGAAAAGCGAGGCGCACAGGCAGGGGTAGAGGTAACATTGGCACAGGGTTTCCGGTCAGTATATCCCCCTTACTCACGAGTCCCCCACAGTCACTCCAGGGAAAGTCCATCGGTCTAGAACCGGCGCTCCATGGCGATTCGGGGTTGAACTCGTAAAGCGATCCGTACCGGGTAGATCCAACCTAAAAGTCCCATCCCGATAGCCGTAAGCCAGGAAAGGATCGTGCGGCTCATGGTGATACGGGGTAGTAGGGCAGAACCTCCAAAGAGCTGGATCAGAAAGGGGTTCTCTAACCGGAAGGGGTGCTGTTGTAGGTAGAGGGTGATCCCGATCCCGAACCCAACCCCTAAAAGCCCAGCCCCAGCCGCTAGAAGGGTCGTTTCCGTGAGGAACAGTTTCCGGATTACCGCTTCGGAGGCTCCTAAAGCCCGGAGGGTTCCGATTTCCCTTACCCGTTCCAGCACGCTCATGATCAAGGTGTCCATCAGGATGATGAGGCTCGCGACGGCTACCACGAGAAAGCCGATGTTGAAGATCGTCCGCATCCAGTAGAGGAACAGGGCGCTCGTACCCGCCGTCTGCCTCCAGTTCAGCACCTCCACTTCCCACTGCCGATCCTGAACGGTTTGTTCCAAGGATCGCTTGAGGGCGGTTACGGGCGTGTGAGGATCCTTGCGTACCAACAGGAAGTTCCAGGCCCCTTCATCTACCGCAGGTCGGGGCGCTCGCAAAGCTTCGGACAGTTCCTGTTCGATCGCCTCTCGCTCCACTCCCTTTGCTGCGACCTGTCTGTCCGGTTCCGCTTCCTCGAACAACGCATCGATGGATGACGATCCGGAAGAAGTCGCTGGAGCATGAACTGCCATGGGTGCGGTACTCGTAGACTTGGCCATGGCAGGAGAGTCGCCGCCGATCAGGTAGTTGTACAGTTCCCGCACTGTGGTAGGATCCACTAGAACAATGGAATCCAACGTGTCGTTTCGTAGGGGGTACTGGATGATTCCCACTAAGGGAGCGGAACGGATCCGGAACGTGATTCCATCCGCCACGGTGAATTGAATCACGGCTCCCACACCTACCTTCTGGCCGATGGAAGCCTCCATCTGTTTGATCCGCCCCTCAGGGAGTACTACCCCCCGTTCTCCGCTTCGGAGGAACCGCCCTTCCTTTACCTGTATCCCGGGAAAGGTTCGCAGGTACGTGTCTGGTTCCACCCCGAAGAGGGGTGCCGCTGCCCGATAGGTTCCGTACTCCAGCAGGGCGAGCCCGGACACGAGGGAAGTGACCGATTCCACTCCGGGTAGGGTTTCTACTGCCGACCGGATGTCCGGATAGGGGGCCAACGTGGGCATCTTGAATAGCTCGCCGATCACCGGGGTTTGGTCCCCAAAGATGCTGAACTCCACATCGGATCGGGAGCGGATCGAAAAGTGAGCGGTAAAACTGGAAATGAAGGACTCCTCGATCCCTGCTTCCGTTCCATCGAAGACGCTATTGCCCACGAACAGGAGGGCGATCCCCACCATCAGAAGACTCCCCACCGTAAAGGTCTGGCGGGGATGTCGGTACAGGTTCCGCAGGGCTAACTTAAAGACCATGATGGCAGGCTTACTTCACCGCTTTCTGCAAGGCCTCCACTTTGTCTGTCTTTTCCCACGCAAAGGTGTCTCGTCCAAAGTGCCCATAGCAGGAGGTTTCCTGGTAGATAGGTTTCAGTAAATCCAGCGTTTTGATGATTCCCGCCACAGAGAAGTCGAAGACCTGTTGAATCGCCTGAATGATCCGGTCGTCGGGAACTTTCCCCGTCCCAAAGGTGTCCACCATGATGGAGATGGGATGGGGCACGCCGATGGCGTAGGAAACCTGGATCTCGCAGCGATCCGCAAGCCCCGCAGCCACCACGTTCTTCGCTGCGTAGCGGGCCATGTAGGCGGCAGATCGGTCCACTTTGCTGGGATCCTTTCCGCTGAAGGCTCCTCCCCCGTGTCGTCCCATTCCACCGTAGGTATCCACCATGATCTTTCGGCCGGTAAGCCCCGTATCCCCATGGGGACCACCGATCACGAACCGTCCGGTAGGGTTGATGAAGTACTTGGTGTTCTTGTCCAGAAGGCCGGTAGGTTCTAACACTGGCTTGATGATCCGTTCGATGATCTCCTGCCGTAGATCATCGTACCCGATGGTATCGTCGTGCTGGTGGCTCAACACTACCGTATGGATCCGCTTGGGAGTGAAGCCTTCGTACTCGATGGTCACCTGACTTTTCGAATCGGGTCGTAGCCAGGTAATGGTCCCGTTCTTCCGTACCTTGGCCGCGTACTGGAGTAATCGATGGGCATAGAGGATGGGTGCTGGCATGAGCTCCGGGGTTTCCCGACAGGCAAAGCCGAACATCATCCCCTGATCTCCCGCCCCCATCTGGCCTTCGTACTCCTTAAGCCCCTTTCCGCTTACTCCCTGATTGATGTCGGGGCTCTGGGAATGGATCACGTTGATCACCGACATGCTCTCGTAGTCCAGGCCGAACTCGGGTTTCGTGTACCCGATCCGCAACGCCACTCCCCGGGCAATGGACTGGATATCCACGTATGTGTTGGTGGTAATTTCCCCCCCTACCAGGACCATCCCTGTGGTAGTGAACACCTCACAGGCTACATGGGACTGAGGATCGTCTTTCAGACACGCATCCAGCACCGCATCGCTGATCTGATCTGCCAGTTTGTCCGGATGTCCTTCCGAAACCGATTCAGAGGTGAAAAGGTACCGTCGTTTTTCCATTTCTTCTCATCCATCCTTATATATAAAAATTTACACGTATCGCTTCAGGATCGTACTTCTTTATACTTTGCTTCAAGGGTATTCGCAAGAGCCCGGAACGCTTCCAGAAAAGTTCCTGCCAGATCGATCAGCCGAGCGATCTCCTGCTCGTTATACTCATGAGCAGATAGGTTTCGTTGTTCGATCATTCGAAGCCAAACGTCCTCCTCCGACAGAAGGCCCTGTTGGTACGCTTCTTTGAAGCAGCCCCTCGGATTTCCGACTTCTATTCCTAGGTAGGATAGGTACCGTTTGATGGCTTTCCAGCTCATCTCATAGGTAAACTCGAACCGTTTTACCAGAATATCCAGGTACATATCTCCAAACCCTGCGGTGCGAAAGGAAGTTCTTCGCTCATACACGGACTCAAAGGCTTTCAACGCATTTTGGAAGTTGTACAATGCATCTTCGAACCGTAACTCTTTCGTTGCACTGTACAGGACTTTTCCGGTATCTCGTACTCGCTGTTGGAATCGGGATTCACAAAACGCGATATTTGTCACATCCACCTTTACCAGGGTTGGAAGCGCCTCTATTTCTGCCCGTATCCGTTCCAGATCATGGAAAGAGGGATCTTCAAACGCAATATCGATATCAGAAGTCGGGGAGGCCTCTCCTGTCGCTTCTGAACCGTACAGCCAAATCCGAATGGGTTTCGCATGCTTGAGGATGATCCGCTTGACCTCTCGAACGATTTCGCTTCGAGTCATTCCCCTGCACTCTTGTAGGTTAGTACCTGTAATGGGAGGGTTTGTACGGTCCTTCCACAGGGACTCCGATGTATTCTGCCTGTTCGGGTCTGAGTTTCGTCAACTTTACTCCCAAATGGTCCAGATGCAGTCGAGCTACCATTTCGTCCAAGTGTTTGGGTAGGATATAAACCTTCTTTTCGTACTTGTCCCGGTGCAGGGCGAGTTCGATCTGCGCCAGGGTTTGGTTGGAGAAAGAGGTAGACATGACAAAGGAGGGGTGACCTGTAGCGCAACCAAGGTTCAAAAGACGCCCCTCGGCCAGGATCAGGATGCTGTGCCCATCGGGGAAGGTCCACTTGTCGTACTGGGGTTTGATGTTGGTTTTCTGGATCCCGGGAACCTTCGCGAGGCCAGCCATATCGATCTCGTTGTCGAAGTGACCGATGTTTCCCACGATGGCTCCGTCCTTCATCCGCTTCATATGATCCACCGTGATCACGTTGTAGTTTCCGGTAGCGGTGATAAAGATATCGGCGAACTCGACCACGTCCTCCAGGGTCTTCACCTCATACCCCTCCATGGCGGCCTGTAGGGCGCAGATGGGATCGATCTCGGTGACGATCACCCGGGCTCCCTGCCCCCGGAGAGCCTGCGCGCTTCCCTTTCCCACTTCGCCGAACCCGCACACTACGGCGGTCTTCCCTCCGATCATCACGTCGGTAGCCCGGTTCAACCCGTCGATGAGGGAATGCCGGCATCCGTAGATGTTGTCGAACTTGGATTTGGTGACCGAATCGTTCACGTTGATGGCGGTAAAGAGGAGGGTTCCCTCCTTCTCCATCCGGTAGAGCCGATGTACACCAGTGGTGGTTTCCTCCGTCACGCCCCGGATCTCGGGCACTGTCTGAAGCCATCGACCGGGAGTCTCTGCGCGAAGGCGGGCGAGGCAGAGAAGGAGTTCTTTCAGATCCGTGGGATCCTCGGGTTTCGGTTTCGGTACTGCACCAGCCTTTTCGTACTCGTACCCCATGTGCACCATCAACGTGGCATCCCCCCCATCGTCCACGATCTGATGCGGACCCCGATACTTGGTTTTACCGGTCCCCGTAGCGGCGGCGCCGGATGGGGAAGAAGCAGTGCCGGAGGCTAGGCTTCCGGAGGTAGCGTCGTACTCCGGGCCTGAAAAATCCAGAGCCCTCTCCGTGCACCACCAGTACTCCTCTAGCGTTTCCCCTTTCCAGGCAAACACCGGGACTCCCTTGGGGTTTTTGGGGGTTCCGTTACGGCCAACGACTACGGCAGCTGCCGCATGATCCTGGGTGGAAAAGATGTTGCAGGAACACCACCGTACCTGGGCTCCGAGATCCGAGAGGGTCTCGATCAGTACAGCGGTTTGGATCGTCATGTGAAGGCTTCCCGTGATCCGGATACCCTTTAGGGGTTGCTTTGCCTTCCATTCCGCTCGTATGGCCATGAGGCCAGGCATTTCCTTTTCGGCTAGCTCGATTTCCTTCCGGCCCCATTCGGCCAAGGAAAGATCCTTTACTTTATACTCCATGCGATTTTTTCTCCCTTGTTTTTGGTCGGCTTTATTGGCCGCCGTTTTTTAAAAAGGAAAACTTCATGTCCGGATCAACAGGGTTCGCAGGTATAAGCGCCTTCCGTCGAATCCGGTATACGTGAGTCCTGAAGGTTCTGGTCCTGAACCTCTCGCGTCCCGAAGGACCGGCTCCTCATTCTCTGATACGAAGACCATCTCGTCCTGCGTTGGCTGATACCCTTCCGCACATCGGGAAAACGGGAGCCCTATCTTGGTGCAGAGATGCTCAATGATGAAATCCACGTCACTTTCCCCTTCCAGAAGGATCCGCATTACCCCCTGTTCTTTCAGTCTACGAAGGGTGTGCTCCAGGTTTTCCTTGTAATAGACGATGTTTTTAATGGTGCGCTTGAAATAGTGGTAGCTTCGTTTTGAGATCTCTTCCACCCCCGCAGGACTCACGATGTACTTGATGTTCCGATTGTTCACCTTTTTCACCATCAGGAATCCCTTCATGGCCAGGCGTTTCAGAATCGCGTTGGTCATTCCGAGGGAAAGCCCTACGATGCGGGAAAGATCCCGCTGATGAAGGGAGGTGTCCTGATGGAGGTGTTCGAGGATCTCTAATTCTTTCTCTTGCATGGAAAGGAGGCGTAACACGCCGTTTTATACCGCAGCCAGCACATCCTCCCGTCGTCGGAATACCCTCGAGGATACAGCCTCTCCCTTCCCTTCGAAAGGGCTCATGTCGAGAAAGAGAAAGGCCCCCTACCCGAACGAACGCAGCCGAAACATGCTGTTCGTCCCAGGTACAGGTATGTTTGAACCGGCTGCTCGGTTCCAGGAAACTCCGTTTCTGGAATGTTCAGTTATCGAACATTATAGCACGCAATTTACCGATTTCAAGGGTTCGGTAAAAAAACCATTGAGTTCGTGAGGATCTCGCTTCCTCCTCCCAGCCAACGTGCGCCCGGTTCAACGGGTTCCTTCCAGTTTCTCTGTCTGCCGACGGTTCAGAATCGGTTCCCTAGCTGCCCGTACCTCATCCAACCTTCCTACGGGTGTATCATGGGGAGCCTCATGGAGCAGTTCGGGGGAAGTAGCAGCCTCCTCGGCGATCCGTAGAAGAGCATCGGCAAACGCTTCGATGGTCTGTCGGGATTCTGTTTCCGTGGGTTCGATCATCAGGGCCTCTTTCACGATGAGGGGGAAGTATACGGTCGGAGGGTGGAACCCGTAATCCAGTAACCGCTTGGCTACATCCATTGTATGGATTCCAGGCGCTATATCTCCTGTCGCTACGAACTCGTGCATGCAAGGTCGACTGTACGGGATCCGATACCGGTTTCCGATTAAATGTTTTAGATAGTTCGCGTTAAGAACTGCATGTTCGGCTACTGCCCGCAATCCGTCCCCTCCCATCTGGAGAATGTATGCAAAGGCTCGAACCAGGATCCCAAAGTTCCCATAGAACGCCTTCACCCGGCCAATCGATTTTTCTGGATAGAACAGGGTGTACCGACTCCCGTGTCCCTGAAAGGCCCCTTCTGTCCTTTTTCGGCCGTTGGATCGGATCGTTTCAGAACCGATAGACCGCACGATTGGTCCGGGAAGGTAGGGTGCGAGGCGCGCATTGGCTCCGACAGGACCTGCGCCCGGACCTCCCCCTCCATGCGGAGTCGAGAAGGTCTTGTGAAGGTTGAAATGCATCACATCGATCCCCACATCGGCTGGTCTTAAGTACCCCAACAGGGCGTTGAAATTCGCCCCATCCCCATACACAAGCCCTCCGGCCTCGTGCACGATCCCAGTTACTTCCTCGATATTCTCTTCGAAAAGTCCTAAGGTGTTGGGGTTGGTGATCATGAGCCCCGCAACTGTATCGTCGCACCGTTGCCGAAGGATAGACAGATCCACGTTCCCCCGTTTGTCCGAAGGAATCTGCTCCGCCGTGAATCCAGCCATGGACACAGAAGCGGGGTTGGTTCCGTGCGCACTGTCCGGGATTAGAATTCGGGTTCGCTTCGTATCCCCCCGATCCAGATGGTAGGCCCGAATCATCAGAACCCCTGCCAGTTCTCCATGGGCACCCGCTGCGGGCTGTAGGGAAACGGCTGTAAACCCAGAAAGAGTTTCCAGTGCCCGCTGCAACCGGTAGAGGAGCTCTAGACTTCCCTGGCAGAGGTCCTCTGGCAACAAGGGATGAACCTCGGAAAACCCTGGGAGAGAGGCCGCTGCATCGTTCACCTTGGGGTTGTACTTCATTGTGCAGGACCCGAGCGGGTACATGTGGGTATCGATGGAAAAGTTCAATCGGGAAAGCCGGGTAAAATGACGTACCACTTCCAATTCCGAAACTTCCGGAAGAGGTAGATCCGTTCGGAGGGGAATCTCGCCAGGAAGAGGGTACTCGGGAACATCCGCCTCCGGTATCGACGCTCCCACCCTTCCCGGAGCCGACAGCTCCCAGATAAAAGGTTCTACCGTATGGATGCGTTGGTTCTTGGTTGCCATAGGGCTATCCTTTCATTCGTTCTCGACCCCTGTAGCGGCGCTATTGAGGGGTCCGTTCGCTCTACCTCACCTTGGCCAAAGCGTCGGCGAATCGATCGATCTCTTCTTTCGTGTTCAGTTCCGTCACACAGACGAGAAGCTCCTGTTGGCGGTCCGGGTAGTACCTAGAAAGGGGTAGCCCCGGTATGATCCGGTGATCTTGGAGGCGACGCACCATCTCTTCGGCGGGAATCGGACACTGGAGTACGAACTCCCGAAAAAAGGGAGAGGGGCTCGTTACCCGGTATCCTGGGATGGCTCCTAGTCGTTCGGCCGCATAGAAGGCTTTCCGATAGGTGAGTTCCGCCACCCTTCGCAACCCCGTTTTTCCCAGAAGGGAAAGGTACACGGCCGCTCGCAACGCTACGTGACCTTGGTTCGAGCAGATGTTACTGGTAGCTTTCTCCCGGCGGATATGCTGTTCTCGGGTATTCAACGTCAACACGAAACCGTTCCGATCCTTTCGATCGCAGGTCACCCCTGCTAGCCGGCCCGGCATCCTTCGCAACAGATCCCCTCGAGTTGCAAAGATCCCAAGTCCCGGGCCCCCAAACGAGAGGTGGCTACCTAGGCTTTGACCTTCCCCCGTGACGATGTCCGCTCCATAGGAGCCCGGAGGCTCGAATAAAGCCAAGGAAATAGGGTCCACCGATACTATAAAAAGAGCCCCTTTCTGATGGGTGGCCATACACAAGGTTCGATAAACTACCAAGGAGCCAAAAAACGTGGGGAAGGGCACAACCACACAACACACCGATTCATCTGTCACCCTTTCCAGCTCTTCTGGCTTCCACGCCCCCTCCTCTAACCCCCGGATTTGCAATCCGAAGGGTCGGATATAGGTTTTCACTGTTTCGATGTATTCCGGATGGAGAGCAGCGGAAAGCACCACGGTTTTTCTCTCTCCCCCCTTGGCTCGGTAGGCTAAAAGCACGGCTTCAGCCAACGCTGCAGCCCCATCGTAGTGGGAAGCGTTCACCGTATCCATCCCCAGCAGGTCTGCCAGAAGGCTCTGGTACTCGAACATGGCCTGGAGGGTTCCCTGACTCGCTTCAGGCTGATAGGGTGTGTAGGAGGTGAGGAATTCGCCCCTTGATACGATCGATTCCAACGCCGCTGGAATGAAGTGTCGGTAGGCTCCCGCTCCCAGGAAAAAGGCAACCTCCTCTGCCGAGGTGTTCTGGGAAGCCATCCGCTTCAGTTCTCGCAATACCTCCGTTTCGGAACGGCCGGGAGGAAGATCGATCGCGGGCTTCCGGTGTCTTTCCGGAATGTCCTGGAATAGATCCTCTACCCTCTGCAACCCGAGGGTAGCAAGCATCACCTTTCGGTCTTCGTCGGTATGGGGAATATAGGGAATCATAGACCTTTCACGAAGGCTTCGTACTCGGTTGCAGAAAGGAGTTGGTCGTACTCCGTCGGATTGGAGGCCTGGATCTTCACGAACCAGCCCGCACCGAAGGGTTCCTTATTCACCAGAGCAGGATCTTCCTTCAATTTAGTGTTCACCTCCACGATGGTGCCCGAGAGGGGGGCGTACACATCACTGGCAGCCTTCACCGATTCTACCACTCCGAAGGCCTCCCCTTTCTGTACCACCTTGCCCTTTTCCGGTAGTTCTACGAACACCACATCTCCCAAGCTATCCTGGGCATAATCGGAAATTCCAACGGTAAACAGGGATCCGTCTTTTCGAGCCCACTCATGGGACTTCTGGTACTTCACATCAGGATCGTACGTCATACGTTCCCCCTTCTGATTCGTAGTTCAAGCTCTATACGCTGGCTTGTAGAGCGGCCGTTTCACCACCCGCGCCTTTTTCCGGGCGCCTCGTATCACAATGTAAAGGGTTTTTCCACTTATCGCAAGATCGGGCAATACAAACGCATTCCCTGCAAACGCATCGATCGTAGGCGCATAGAGGCCGGTCACCACCCTCCCTACGGTAGTTCCTGCTTCATCCGTCACTGGATACCCCGCCCTCGGTACCGCCGGTTCTTCCATCACGAACGTCGCAAGCTTTTCTTTCGGTCCCTGTTCCTTTCGGTTCGAAACCGCTTCCCTGCCTACGAAGGGTTTCTCAAAGTCACAAGCCCATAGGAGGGAGGCTTCTACCGGTGTGATATCCTCCGACAGCTCGTGTCCATACAGGGCAAACCCGGGTTCAAACCGGAGGGAGTCCCGGGCAGCTAGACCTGCAGGACCCGCTTCGATTCCCATCTTCGAGGCAGAGGAAAGGATTGTCTCCCACACGAAGGGGGTTCTATCCCAGGGGGGAAAGATCTCTACCCCATCCTCCCCTGTGTATCCCGTTCTCCCCACAAGGCACCGCACTTTAGTCGAGGCATCGGAATGGTTCGCCCTGTCTGCGAGAGAACCCTTCGGTTTCCCGATCCGTACCCACGACCATCCAAACCGTTCCGGGGGAGTCCATCTCTCTCCCTTTTCATTCTCTGTGATCTGAGTTAAAAGCTCCAAGGCCCGAGGTCCTTGAAAGGCAACCATTCCAAAACGAAAGGAAAGGTCTTCAATCTGAATGGTCCCTTCTTTCGACGCCCATTGCTGGAACCAGGCAAAGTTTTTTTCTGTATTGGAGGCATTCACCACAATGAACCATTCTTCCTCACCCAACCGATATACGAATAGGTCATCCAGTATCCCTCCATCTTCGCGAAGGAGGAGGGAATACCGGGAAAACCCTACGAATAGGTCCGAGAGTCGAGCGGTGAGGAGTTTATCCAAAAACTGGGTAGCCCCCGGTCCATACACTCGAAACCGGCCCATATGAGAAGTGTCAAAGAGACCCGCAGAACGACGTACCAACCGGTGCTCCTCGATGGGCCCTGCTGGATACTGGATCGGCATTTCCCATCCCGCAAAGGGAGCCATCTTTGCCCCTAAGGAAAGGTGAGTATCATACAGAACTGTTCGCTTCATAGGCCAAGGGTAGTACTAAATAGTAAAATTGCCAAGGCGCAATGCACATTGTTACTTCAGATTCATTGATTTTTTTTTTCTGGGTTTCCAGAGCCAAAATTCCGATTGCCGTTTTTTTCGGTTCCCTGTACACTCACCCTTATGGAAATACTGGGAACAGAATGGAAACCGGGAGACGGGATCATTCTAGCCGATGGGGCATGGGGTACTGAGTTCCTCCAGCGAGGATTGACTCAGGGAAACCCTGCTGAAGAATGGAACCTCACGAACCCGAAGGAAGTGCAGGCAATCGCCCGGGAATACCTAGCCGCAGGAAGTCGGATCATCCTTACCAATACGTTTCAGGGGTCACGGTTCCAACTGGAACGGCACGGTTTAGGGACAAACGTCCGAGAGATCAATCGTACGGGAGCGTCCTTGACCCGGGAAATATGCGAGGGAAAGGCCATTACCGCCGGGGATATCGGACCTTCAGGAAAGCTTCTTCTTATGGGGGAGGTGACGGAGGAAGAGTTGTTCGAAGCATTTCAAGAACAGGCAGAAGCCTTGAAAGAAGGTGGGGCTCAATGGATCGTGGTGGAAACAATGACGGACATTGGGGAGATGGAGATCGCGGTACGAGCTGCCGCTTCAACCGGGCTTCCTGTAGTAGCTTCCATGACGTATGAACGGAATCCCACCGGCTACAGGACCTTCATGGGTCACCGTCCCGAAGATGCCGTAGCCGCTGCCCTGAACGCAGGGGCCTTCTGTATCGGAGCTAACTGTGGGAGTGGGATCGATACCTACGTAGAGCTGGCCTCTGTACTTCGCGCCCTTACGGATAAACCCGTATGGATCAAAGCGAACGCAGGGATTCCGGAACTGGTAGATGGTAAACCCCGATATCGAATGGATCCGGAAACCTACGCCCGGTACGTTCCTTCCTTGGTGGATGCAGGGGTAGATTTTATCGGAGGATGCTGCGGAACGAGTCCCGCCTTTATCCGTAAGATTGCTGAAACGATTCGGAATCGCCTGTTTTTTCCAGCCGGCTGATACAGGGATGGCCGAATTATTTCCGCAATATATCCACAAGTTATTCACAATTCCCTATTTAGCAGATGGATCCCGCAATCAGGGGTGACTCCTGGACAGGGTTACCCCATGGATGGAACCAATCAGGGATGTCCCCCTTCAAAAGATCTCCAAAACATGGGTAACCTATAAATTCCATTGTTTCTGGAAAATTTTTAAATTTTTTTCTGATTAAAATTGAAGCAGAAAGTATTATCCTTCTGTCTAGTATTGTCCCTAAAAAGAAATACCCGATTCCTCTATTCCTTCCGTGGAAAACTGTACATTGTATCCACAACTTATCCACAGATGGAGGAATCGGGTTACTCTCTACTTCTATCCACCGTACCGACTATTTATCTCGATCCACGCCGCGGTAATAGATCCTTACCTGCTTGTACAGCCCTTCCCCTTCGCTTTTAGTGTCCACGTCTTCGAAATCGTTCAGGGCTGTATGAATGAGCCGCCGTTCAAAGGGATTCATTGGTTCCAACAGGCGGGACCCTTTGGTGCGACGCACCTGTTCACCGATCTTCCGGGCCATCCGAATCAGGTTCTGTTCTCTGCGGCTCCGATAGTTCTCCGAGTCGATCACCACTCGCATCTCATCGTTCGTGAGCTTCCCTGCCACCACGTTGGCTAACAACTGAATGGCGTCTAGGTTCTTTCCCTTCCGTCCTATCAGGATGCTGGAATGCTCGGAGTCGATCCGTAAGCCAATCTTCTTGTCTTCCCGAAAAGAAATGGACACGGTTCCTGGATACCCCATTTTGGCGATCACATTCTCCACAAAATCAACGATGGCGTGTTCGAAATCGTTCTCAGGTCCCTTCTTTTCGGGGGGAAGATCCTCATCGTCCACATGGACCCGGATCACCACCTTCCCTTTTTTGAACAGAAACCCCGATTTCTGAGCCTCGACGATTTCTACGTCGAACTCGTCCCGGTTCAGACCCAACTCTTCCACAGCCTTATCAATTGCTTCCTTCTCTGTACGTCCTTCAAACTCTTTCACCATATATAAACTCCTCGAGATAGATTATTACTGGGAAACCCTCCTTTTCCTATTGATGTACATCTGCTGAAAAATGGTGAGGATATTCATCACGATCCAGTATACCAGAAGTCCAGATGGGACATCGTATAGGATGAAGAAAAAGATGATAGGGATTCCATAGGTCATCATCTTCATCTGCGCATTTGAAGCGGTACCTGCTGTCTGGGTGAACATTCCACTGATCAACTGGGTAACAACAAAGAGGATCGGTAGCAGCCGAATATCACTCCAACCAAGGAGGGGTAATTTATGGGGAGCAAAACTATAGATCGATTCCGGAGCGGAAAGGTCCGTAATCCAGGGCGGTATGAACGCTGCCCCCCGAAGATCGAAATGTTTACTGAACAACCCATACATGGCAAAGAAAATGGGAATCTGAAGGAGCATGGGAAGACAACCGCTCATCGGATTGATCCCCTCCCTCTTGTACAGTTCCGCCATCTCCTGGTTCAGTTTCGTAGGATTGTCCTTGTACTTTCGTTTCAGTTCCTCCATTTTGGGAGCCAGGGTTTGCATCTTGCTGGTAGATTCGTAACTTTTATGGGTAAGGGGGAACATGAGGATCTTCATCACGATGGTCACGAGAATGATGGCCACCCCCCAGTTGGGAATGATCCCATAGAACAGGCGCAGAAGGAACTTCAGGATCGCCTCCAGCCAACCCAGGAAGATACTTGAATCTATCGCTTCATCGAAGTTCATGTCCTGGAGGCCAAACGAATTGTCGCTTTTATTATTGTACTGACCTAGGTATTTGGTAACCTTTGGCCCTAGATAGAACCGGTACGTATCGATCTGCCGAGCTGTGCGGATCACGGGGCGGGAAATATAGATCTGAGCGGATTGGGGAATCCCCTCTACAGGAGCTTTTGAAAGAAGAATGGAATACTCGGGAACTACGGGCGCGGCAATCACCGTAAAATACTTTCCAACGATCCCTACCCAGGTAGGTTTCTCTGCCACCTCCTTTACCTTACCCTCAGGGACTTCCACCTCTTTCCGCTTTTTTTCCGTAAAGGTATAGAAGTGACGATAGTCCCCCTGACCATCCAGCTTGGTAAACTGGGGGCCCAATTGGGGACCGTACCGTAGGGTGTAGGCAACGTTGTTGAAGTTCAGGGGTAATACCGAGTTTAAGTTGGAATCTTCCAGCACGATATCGATCTGCATGAGGTATTCACCCGGTTTGAAGATGTAGCGCTTCGTTAACCGAAACGCTGAATCGGGAAACCCAGTAACCTCGAACTCCCGGTAAAACTCGAGGGTATGAGCGTCCACCTTCCGAACGAAGAAGGGCACATCCAGCGCAGGGGCTCCAGGGCCACCAAAGGATAGAGCAAAAGCCCCTGGATCCTTGGGAGCAGGAAGCACCATGTCCACCAGGTCATCCTTGTCTTTATGTTCCTTCAGTTTGAGAGACGTTACCACGCCACCCTTTGTGGAGAAGGTAGCGAGGAAAAAATCCGTTTCCAGAGTAAGGATCGATTCCTTTGGTTCAGATTCCCCTTTCACAGGAACGATCACCCCCGTTGCGGGAATCGGTTGTGCGGATGGGGTAACGGCAGGGGATACTGGAGCGGCCTCCACAGGTTTCGTCGTGGAAGGTGTGGTCTGTGCGGGGGAGGATGTTTCGGATTTATGTGCCGGTTCAGGTGGAATGGGTGGGTAGAAGTAGTTCTGAATCATGAACCCAATGGTTATGACAATGACGGATAGCACAACAGCCAACAGAGTATTCTTTTCCATGAAAATCCTTTCTCCCTGAAATGGTTTCTACGGAACGGGATCGTATCCGCCTGGGTTTCCTGGATGGCATCGAAGGATTCTTCGGACTCCCAGCCAGGTTCCCTTACCAGCTCCGTACTTTTTTACCGCTTCCAACGTGTAGGTCGAGCAGGAGGGATAGAAACGACAGGAGGGAGGAAAGAGAGGAGAAATGATGGTTCGATATCCCTGAATCAACAAAAGGACAAACCTATCCACTCCCCTCTGGATGCTCCTGAAGAAGTCCTGCCTTCCCAAGGAGAGAGGAGATCTGCTGGAATCTTTCCTCATAAGTAAATTCTCCTGGATACAGGATGAATGCCAGATCGTACCCTGCTTTCACCCCTTGCTTGACCTGCCTGAAAGCTTCTTTTCCCAGCCGACGGGTTCGATTCCGCTCCACTGCTGTACGGACCTTGCGGGTAGGAATGAACACTACCCGAGTATAGGGTAACCCGTTTTCTCGGAAAAGAAGCTTCGCGCCGGGGCATCCGACTTTCTGGCCTGATGACAGGACCTCTTGAATAAGGGATGCCCCCCGAAGCCTCTCCTGCCTAGTAAGGCTTCTTTTCATCGGATACCGTGAGTTTCTTTCTTCCCTTTCTCCGTCTCCGCATCAGGACTTGCCGGCCAGACTTAGTCTTCATTCGAGCACGGAACCCAAACTTTCGGACTCTTCGGCGTCTGCTCGGTTGATAGGTGCGCTTCATATTCGATTTCTCCTAAGATCAAAATTCCGGGTAGGGTAGTATACGAAGTACATAGGACTCTGTCAATTCCAGCACCTTGTACCTCTATCCTGCATCCTTCGATCGTTTCCGTATCTGCGTTTCCAACTTTTCCAAGGCTATTCGAAGCCGCTCGTTTTCGATCCGTAGTTCCCTTTTCGTGGAATCGAGCTTCTGGTTCGAACTCTCGGGTGATGTCTGCCGAGTCACCTGTTGCTGTGAAGAGGGAACTGAAGATCTCTTCTTAGGGGGTTCATCAATCGTAGGTTTCAAACGGAACTGCACTGATGTAATTCCAAGGGAGGGATGCTTTTTCTGGATTCGGTGAAGGATCTTTTTCTGTTTCAGCTGAAACATCTGCATCCACCCGGGGTGGTCCACTTCCAATAATAGGGAGGTATGACGAATATCCACTGGACGAATATGACATGCCAGATCCACCCCCACTAGGTCAACCCAATCGGAGAAGAAGGAAACGTACGTTTGCCCCTTTTCGAAGTTCAAATGGCTAAATAGTTCCTTAAGAATGTCTCCCGCCTTCTGGAATTCATCCCACTTACCCATCCGCCTTAAGCACTCCTTTCTCTACAGTATACACCCGGGTTGTAGGTTTCAGATAGGTTTGGTAGGGTTCATCCGGAAGAAACGTAAAGAAGGCTTGGTCATACAACGGAAGACAGGAAAAGAACCGTTTTCTTCGGGGATGATCCATCTCCAATAACACGTCATCCAATAGAAGGATCGGTCTACAACCGGTTTTTTCTGTATAGAAGAGGGCCTGGGCAGTCTTCAACACCAGAGAAGCTAGACGGATTTGCCCATTGGAGGCGGTGGTAGAAAACTCACCTTCTCCGAAGTAGAACCGAAACCGATCCCGATGGGGACCTGAAGTAGAGGTTCCTAACCGTAGATCCCGTTCCCGGCTTTCTTGAAGGACGCGAAGCACTTCCTTTGGTTCCTCGTATTTCCAAGAGGGTAGGTATTCGATGGAAACAGGGATGGGGAGCTGGGACACTTCCCCAAAAATGGTAGAGAAGACCTCTCCAAAGGTTTCCACGATCCGTTTCCTCGCCAGGGTAATCTCGATTCCCAATCGGGCATATTCCTGATCGAAGGCAGGTAGAACTTCCTGCTGTCCCTGCTTCAGTGCAAAGTTTCTCTGTTTGAGGAGCTTCCCATACCGGTTCCATAGGGATAGGAATAGGGGATCTGTCAGAACCGAAGTCTGGTTAAAGAAGTGCCGCTGCCGTTCCGGTGGACCTACAATGAACTGAGTATCTTCGGGAACAAACAGGATGGAAGGGATCTTCCCTACCAATTCGCTTCTATCCCTGATCTCCTTCCCATCCACCCGGATCCGTTTCTGCCCTTCTTCCAGTAGAAATCGTACCTGAATGAGAGTATCTCCTTCCTTCGAAAATACCCCCTCCACCAGACATTCCTTTTCTCCTGTTCGGATTAAATTTTCTTCTTTTTTTGCTCGAAAAGAGGTCCCATAGGAGAGGCAGTATACTCCTTCCACAACATTCGTTTTCCCCTGCCCGTTCTCACCTACGAGGAAGATCTCCTTCCCAGAACAGGTCCACAGAGCATTTTCCAGGTTCCGGAATTGGTAGAAGCGGATGGAATGGAATCCCATCGATCAATCGAGTTGCATAGGCATCACAATGTGAAAGTATTCGGTACTTTCCACGGGGCGAATGGTGAGGGCTCGATTCGGTTCCGTATATTCGATCAGTACGGAAGATCCTTCCATGACCCGAAGGGGTTCTAAGAGATACACATAATTCAACGCTATCACGTTCTCGGGCCCCTCATAGTCGCAGATCAGTTCTTCCTTGGCCACTCCGAGTTCACTTTCCTCTGAACTCAACACCAGTCTACCTTCAGACAGTTCCAAATAGATTCGTTTAGACTTCTGTTCCACAAGTAAGGAAACCCTCTTGATAGCTTCTAGGAGTTCCGGGATGCCTACCTTCAGTTTGTACTTCTGCTCGGCTGGAATGACCCGTTGGTAGTTGGGGAACTGTCCTTCAATTAAGGCGGTAGATAGTTTCTGGTTGTCGAACATGAGGAACACGTTCTTGTCGGATACGGCAATGGAAATGGACCCTTCCCCAGAAGCGAGGCGTTGAATCAGGTTCAATGCTTTGGGAGGAATTATTACCTGATGGAAGTCTGGAATGGGCTCCGAGGAAGGTTTCGATATGTAGGAGAGTCTTCTACCATCGGTAGCCACCATCACTAGTTGATCTTCGTTCTTTTCCATGCACACCCCGTTCATGTAGTATCGGGTTTCGTCTTCAGACACAGAAAAAATTGTCTGGGTGATCATCTCCTTGAATTGTTTCTGGGGGAAGGAGAAGTAGAAATTCTCCGCAATGGAGGGGAGTTCGGGGTACTTATCGGACGAGATGGTCTTGAGTCGGAAATCGATCTTTTTAAAGACCGGTTTAATGAGAAACGTTCCCTGTTCCTTCTCCTCGAACTCGATATCCCCCTCGGGCATAGTTCGGAGAATGCCAAGAAACTTATCGCAGAACACTGTAGTACTGCCCGGGACAGACACTTCTACGGGTATCTTCGTTTCAAAAGCGACTTTCATGTCCGTTGCCCGAATCGTAAGGGTTCCCTCGTTCGCTTCTAGAAGAACGTTCGATAGAATGGAGATGGTGCTCTTGGATGAGATGATTTCTTGAGCAATAGCGATCTCCTTTAACAGGGCGTTTTTTTCGCAGGTGAACTTCATTCTTCTCTCCTCTTAAATAGATATACTAGAAGTCGTAGTAGTAAGGGTTGTAAGTATGTGGATAATAGAATTATATATTTGTATTTCAAAGAAATAGTTTACACAGCCTTCCTGTATAACTCTGTATCGGTTATGCACAAGTTCGTTTCTTTTAGAAATTGTTCTAGGGTTCTTTACAGTTTTCAACAGAGTTTCCACTAGTATTCCCTCTTACCCTTTACCCTTTGGAAGAATGTTCTCGTATCGTACGAATCAGATGTTGAATGATGGGTTCCAGTGTGGGATCCATCCTCATCCGAGTTTCGATCTTCTGACAGGCATGCATCACGGTAGTGTGGTCCCTTCCTCCGAACTCCAACCCCACTTCGGTAGTGGAGTATTCGGTGATTTCCCGGGCAATGTACATGGCTACCTGACGGGGAAAGGCAATGGCTTTGGTTCGCTTCTTGCCGTTCAGATCCGAATAGGTCAAACCAAAATACTCTGCCACCGTCTTCTTGATGAGATCCATCGTGACGTTGTTCTGCTTGGGGCTGGAAAACATGTCCTTTAACTGGGATTGGGCAATTTCCAGGGTGATATTCTTGTTTACCAGTTCCGCATACGCGATGATCTTGGTAAGGGCTGCTTCTAGATCCCGCACGTTGGTGGTGACGTTGGTACAGATAAGGTTCAGCACTTCCTCGGGGATGGACACATTGGCCAACTCCATCTTTTTTTTCAGGATGGCGTACCGGGTCTCGTAGGAAGGAGGCTGTAGATCTACGTTCAATCCTCGTTCGAAACGACTCCGTAAGCGATCCGAGAGGGATTTGATCTCTGAAACAGGACGGTCACAGGTGAATACCATCTGTTTGTTCGCTTCGTAGAGGGCATTGAAGGTATGGAACAGCTCTTCCTGTGTTTCCTCCTTGTTCTGGAGAAAATGGATGTCATCGATGAGAAGGACATCCGCGTTCCGGTACTTGTTCTTGAACTTATAGATGTTCTTGTCCCGTAAACCCTGAATAAACTCGTTGGTGAAATTTTCAGCTGTTACGTACACGACTTTAAAATCGGGGAAATCCGAATACACCGAATGCCCAATGGATTGAATCAGATGAGTTTTTCCCAACCCTACGCCCCCATAGATGAGACAGGGATTGTAGGCAGTGCCAGGATTCTTGGCGATCGCTAATGCAGCATTGGCGGCAAAGGAGTTGTTCACTCCAATGACGAAGTTTTCGAAGGTGTACTCCTTTCTCAATTGAGGATGAAGGCCTCGACTTTTCTTTTGAGGAGCTCCTGTGGGAGGGATGGGGGTATAGGTTGCCGCAGCAGGGATGCTTCCGGTGGATACCGAGGTCCCTGATGCAACTGCAGATCCCTTCGAGGCTGGGGTAGGGGATTTCGTTCTGGCTTGTTCCTCCTGCGTCGTGACAGGGGAAGAGGGGGATATTGGTTCCTTTCCTTGGGAAGGTTGCTTCTTTTTCACGGTTAGGGTAACGGCAATCTTGAATCCCGAAAGATCAAACAACTTTTCCTCTAAGAGGGATTGATAGCGCTGTCTCACCTGGTCCTTGTAGAAGGAAGAGGGAACGGATAGGATGATCTCTCCTTCCTGAGAACCCTCGTAGGCGAGGTTAGAGAACCACATAAGGTACTCTTGATCTGATATTTCAGATCGTATTTGCTGGATCGCCTCTTTCCAGAACACACCGTAATCCCACTTTGTGTTAGCCATACATCGATCCATTTTACGACATCCTTCGCTTCTTCGCAACGCTGGGTCGCCTTTACTTTTTTTAACAGGATCCCTATAATTCCCGAACAAGGAAAAATATGCAACATACCTACTCGGCTCAAAGCATTCAAGTATTAAAAGGGTTAGATGCCGTTCGTAAACGACCCGGAATGTACGTGGGTTCCACTGGACAGGAGGGTCTGCACCATCTGGTGTACGAGGTGGTGGACAACAGTATCGATGAGGCCCTAGCAGGATTCTGTACCAATATCGATGTAAAGATCGAGAAGGGGAATATCGTTTCCGTGTTGGACAACGGACGGGGGATTCCCACAGAAATACATCCAACGGAAAAAGTGAGTGCCCTGGAAGTCGTGATGACTCGCCTCCATGCAGGAGGTAAGTTCGATAAGGATTCCTACAAGATTTCCGGTGGGCTTCATGGGGTTGGAGTCTCGGTAGTGAACGCCCTTTCCCTCTGGCTAGAGGTGAAGGTGTTTCGGGATGGAAATATCTACTACCAGAAGTACCATCGGGGTATTCCCGAAAAGCCCGTGGAAGTGATTGGTTCCACGGAATATCGAGGTACCCTGGTTCGGTTTGCTCCCGATCCGGAAATATTCGAAACCACCACATTCAGTTTCGATGTGCTTTCCACCCGATTACGGGAACTAGCGTTTTTGAACAAAGGGATCCGGATCACCATCATTGATGAGCGCATCCCCAATCCTAAGCTCCACGAGTTCAAGTTCGATGGAGGGGTGAAAGAGTTTGTCGAGTACTTAAACAAGAAGAAAACCACCATCCATGGGGGTCCCATTTACTTCCAGAAAACGAAGGACGATGTGATCCTGGAGATAGCCCTCGAGTATAACGATGGGTTCACCGAGACAGTGTTCTCCTTCGTGAACAACATAAACACGAGGGAGGGGGGTACCCACCTTGTCGGATTCAAGTCAGCCCTTACTCGAACCCTGAACGAATTCCTGAAAAAATCGAAGTTCGCCAAAAAATTGGAGGATACCCTTACAGGTGAAGACGTTCGGGAAGGTCTTACTGCTGTCATTTCCCTCAAGATCCCCAATCCTCAATTCGAGGGACAGACGAAAGCTAAGTTGGGAAACTCTGAAGTGAAGGGGATCGTGGAGTCTATCGTCAACGAGCAACTCACCAACTACTTTGAGGAAAATCCCGAAGTGGTAGAGAAGATCCTCGAAAAGTGTGTTTTGGCTGCTCGGGCTCGGAACGCTGCCCGGCAGGCCCGGGAACTGACTCGAAGGAAAAGTTTGTTGGAGAACTCTAGCCTTCCCGGAAAACTGGCCGACTGTTCCGAGAAGGATCCGGCCAAGTGCGAGATCTACATTGTGGAGGGAGACTCTGCAGGGGGCAGCGCAAAGCAGGGGAGGGATCGAAGGTTTCAAGCGATCCTACCGCTATGGGGAAAGATGCTGAACGTGGAAAAAACGCGGATCGATAAAGTGTTGAGTAACGATAAACTTCAGCCCATTATCACTGCTCTCGGAACCGGAGTAGGTTCTAACTTTGATATTAAGAAATTGCGGTACCACAAGGTGATCATCATGGCAGATGCGGATGTGGACGGTTCCCATATTCGGACCCTCCTTCTCACCTTTTTCTTCCGGTACATGACAGAGTTGGTGGAACGGGGACACGTGTACATCGCTATGCCCCCCCTGTACAAAATTGCAGCGGGTAAACAGGTATTCTATGCGTACGACGATGAGGAGAGGGATAGGATCCTGAAGGAGCTGAATCTCCCCTCGGATAAGGTGAACATCCAAAGGTACAAAGGATTAGGAGAAATGAATCCGGAGCAACTCTGGGAGACTACGATGAATCCGGAAACCCGCAAAATCATGCAGGTGAAGTTGGAAGATTTCGTGGAAGCGGAAGACATCTTTACCACCCTAATGGGAGAGAATGTGGGTCCCCGAAGGGAGTTCATCGAAGAGAACGCCCTCTTTGTGTCCAACCTGGACGTTTGATCCATTCCTGGAGGAAACGAAGTGGCAGAATCGAAAGAAACCGTTATTCCTATAGCCATCGAAGACGAAGTAAAGACCTCCTACCTGAACTATGCCATGTCCGTGATCGTAGCACGGGCGCTTCCCGATGTGCGAGATGGGTTGAAACCCGTCCACCGACGGATTCTCTATGCGATGCATGAGATGGGGGTTCGCTCCAACCAACCGTACAAAAAAACGGGAAGGATCGTAGGAGACGTATTAGGAAAATACCACCCCCATGGGGATATGAGCATTTATGATGCCTTGGTGAGGTTGGCGCAGGATTTTTCCCTCCGATATCCGTTGATTCAGGGACAGGGAAACTTCGGTTCCATCGATGGGGATCCTCCTGCAGCGATGCGGTATACCGAAGCGCGCATGACGAAACTCGCTGAGGAGATGCTCCGGGATATCAACAAGGAAACGGTAGATTTTGGACCGAACTACGACGATTCCTTGCAGGAGCCGAAAATCCTTCCTGCGGCTTTCCCGTTTCTCCTAGCGAATGGAGCTAGCGGGATTGCTGTTGGAATGGCTACGAACATACCTCCTCACAACCTGCGGGAAATCTGTAATGCCATTGCCCATTACATCGATCACCCGGAAGACCCTGTGGAAGAGTTGATGCGGCATGTAAAGGGACCGGATTTCCCAACAGGAGGAACCATCTACGGTCTCAGAGGGATCCGAGAGGCCTACACCACAGGGAAGGGAAGGATTGTCGTTCGAGCCCGCTTCACCATCGAAACGACCAAGAGTGGTAAGGACATGATCATCATCACCGAGATTCCCTACATGGTGAACAAAGCGGCCCTCATCATGCGAATCGCAGATCTGGTAAAGGAGAAGAACCTGGATGGGATTTCGGACCTCCGTGATGAATCGGATCGGGATGGAATGCGAATCGTGATCGAACTGAAGAAGGGGGTAAGTCCCAAGATCATTCTGAACTTCCTTTTTACCCATACGCAGTTACAGGTGAACTTCGGGGTGAACAACCTTGCCCTCGTGGATGGCAGGCCGAAGACGCTGAACCTGAAAGAGATGATCGCCTACTACGTGAATCACCGGAAAGAGGTGGTGATTCGACGGAGTAAGTATGATCTTCGTAAAGCCGAGGAACGGGCTCACATCCTGGAAGGGTTAAAAATCGCCCTGGAAAACATAGATGAAGTGATCGCCATCATCAAATCTTCCGGAACAGTGGAGATTGCTAGAACCCGTTTAATAGAGCGATTCCATTTATCCGAAATACAGGCACAAGCGATCCTGGATATGCGACTCCAGAGATTGACAAGTTTAGAGACAAAAAAGATATTAGAAGAATTAGAAGAAACGCTTGCTCTAATTGCGCAATTGAAGGACTTGCTGTCCAGTGAGCAGAAGATCCTTCAGGTGGTAAAGAAGGAGTTACTGGAACTGGCGATCCAGCATGGGGATGATCGCCGCACCATGATCTTTCCGGATGAAATCGAAGGGCTCAATATCGAGGACCTGATTCAAAGGGAGGATATGGTGGTGATGCTCTCCAGCCGAGGGTTCATCAAACGGATTCCTGTGACCGCGTACCGACTTCAGGCAAGGGGAGGAAAAGGATCCTCTTCTACCGTATTGAAGGAGGAGGATTATGTCACTCATGTTTTTGTTGCCTCTACCCACGATTATATCCTCTTCATTTCCAGCGAAGGGAAAGCTTATTACCTGAAGGTCCACGAGATCCCCGAAGGGTCGAAGAACTCGCGAGGACAGCATATTAAAACCCTCATTTCTATTTCCCCCAATGAAGACATTGCCGCTGTAGTAGAGTTGGCTCAGTTTTCCGATTCTACCTACATTCTTTTTGCCACGCGTAAAGGGGTGATTAAAAAGGTTACTACCTCGGATTTTGAGAATGCTAGGACTCGAGGAATCATGGCCATACGGCTCGATCCGGGAGATAAGGTAGAGAAAGGACTTCTTACCGATGGAAAGCAGGAATTGTTGCTACTCACCCGAAAAGGCCGTGCATTGCGGTTCCATGAGGAGAATGTGCGCCCCATGGGAAGAAGTAGTCGGGGTGTTCAGGGGATCCGGCTTTCTGGAGGGGACGAGCTGGCAGGAGCTGTGCTGATCGAACCGAAGAAACAAGTTTTACTGGTAACGGAGTTTGGGTACGGAAAGCGGCTAGAGTTCGAGAGCTTCCAACCCCATGGAAGAGCAACGGGGGGACAGATCGCCTATAAAATCACCCCAAAAACCGGTGAAGTTTCCGGAGGCCTATCCGTGAAGGAAGACGATGAGCTAGTGGTGATTACCTCGCAGGGGAATGCGTTGAAACTTCGGGCAAAGGATATCCCCGTACAGGGGCGAGCTGCGCATGGGGTGAGGATGGTGGAGATCGAACAGCCCGACTTTGTCGTGGGTGTCGACATAACACAATCCTAGCTACTTCATCGAAGCTTGTGTATATCCTTTATACGTATACTTGGGGAGATATTCCTCGTTCATTTTTAACGGTGTCTTATACCGTCGGAACCAGAGGGCCTCCCAGAGTGGAGTCAACGGGTTCTGTGTCAGGAAGAACC
>JAOABU010000073.1 GCA_026418195.1 Spirochaetota bacterium
GTACAGAACTGGGTCTCGGGGTCCTGGAACACGATCCCAACCAATTGGGCTCGTTCAGGTGGGGACAGTTCCCGAGGATCTCTCCCTGCCACTCGAACTATCCCTTTTATCTCTGCAGGTACGTGTCCTGGGATTAACCCGGCCAAGGCATACAGAAGAGAGCTTTTTCCACAACCAGAAGGTCCCATGAGTAACACTCGCTCTCCCCGTCTCAGAGTGAAGGTAAGTCCTTCTAATAACCAGACTTCCCCCAGTCCCCTGAAGGGATACCGGAGCCTTAGATCTTGTACTTCTACCAACCAGGAATCGACCGAAGACGGCAACGGCTTCACGTGTTCCAGGGAAATGGGATAGATCATGGTTCCACGGGATCCATCGCTAATCCTCGGAACACTCCCGTCCGCTTCACCGCGTCGGCTATCACCTTCCCTAAAAATCCGCCCAAAAGCACACCGCTGGAAACCCGCAGGACGAACATGGCAACCAGAAGCCCTGGAGCAAGGGTCCAGTAGCTAAAACGGAACCAGGTGTAAACGAAGCTGAATACGGAAGCGCATCCTCCGGAGAGAAGCAGAACCGGAAGGGTATACCGTTTCCACCGAGTAACCAGGAACGGCACCTCAGACCCTAATCCTTGCACTAGACCGGTGAGAAGCAGAATCGCACCGGCAGGGCTTCCCGCCAAAATTTCGGTTACCACTGCTGCCATGGATACCCCCAAGGCGGCCCAAGGTTTACGGATCACGTACGCCGCAACCGTAGAACCTGCGAACCAGAATCCAAAAACGATGTCCATGGACAGGGGACCAATCAGACCTCGCAGGACTAGCCAGAGCTGTACCCAAGCTAGGTAGAGAAAACCAAACACTACTCCGATAGCTGCTGCTACCACCAGTTCCCTAAGGGTCCAATTCTTGATTTGTTCCATACTTCCCTCCTACTCTATTCGTTATGTAATAGGTAATCGTAAGGCGACTGTAGGGCCTCTCGTCCTGGACAGCTCCTTGGCTTTCAGATCGATACTTATTAGTCCCAAAGCGTCGTTTCTCCTTCAAAGAGCATACCAGTTCCCTTACCCTTTCCTGTCTACCTTTTTGGTGGTTGGACTATTGGCAGATACCGTTGCGTGAATCACCACATGTCCGGTTTCCTTGGAAGAACGCTCAAAAGTATTGTAGAGAGTGGCGAAAACCCGAGACAAATCGTCTTCCAAGCGAGTGACGAAATGCTTACCCCGACTGTATGTGCCTTCTTCTTTAGCTAGACCGATCTGCCGATAGATCACATCCATGTAGTGAGGAATCCCCAACGGGTACAGGGAGTATTGGGCCGCCACCCGAATGCCCGTCAAAGAAAGACTGTTCAAGTCCACGGTGTTCACTAAGCCAGAGGAAACACCCTCAGGTTTACAGGGGGTACAGATCGGATCGTCCGGCTCGCCGGGACAACCTCGGGAAAATAGAGAATTCAGCACCACGTGTACCCCCGTTTCAGCGGCTATACGGAACAACCCCTCTGCCACTTCAAACACTCTACGGGGAGGGCCGATCACGCAGGTACTCAGATCGTCCGTCTCCAACCGAAGTCCTTCCATATGCTTGAACACTTCAATAGCTTTTAGAATGATTTCCACGAAACGGTCGCTCATGGGATAAAGAGACAATTGGGCTCCACAAAACATACGGACTCCTTATGCAGGAGGAGTGAGGTTTAGCGAACGAAGAGAGTAGAGTACATCACTTTCTATGTAGAGAGGGAAGGTAAAGGATGAAATGAACTTGTAATGTGCTAACCATCGATTCCCTCCGCCGGCATTACCCGGATCAGGTTCTATGGGTCGAGAGTGTACACTCTCCTCTCAGTCCGGTATACCCGAACTCCCCCGTAGTCTTGGTTATTAGTTAATAAAAAAAGAAAGATTTGTCAATAGAAATGGTACCCTCATGGTTCTACACTACGTATTGTGCAAGTTCATCTTTATGTTTCGAACCAGTAGCTTGTCAAGCTCTCCCGGTAAACACCGAAACGTATACTCACATACGTATACTCACATACGATCATCTAGAAACCCTCCAGGCCTAGAATAGAAATATATGCGGTTCCTTGCTATTTCCCTTATGTTTTAACGACAATCTATAATAACGGGTAGCACGGAACTGAACGGTCGGTGTGAACGGAATAGGAGTGCTTTCGACCAAATGGACTTGTACCTTTTCTACATTAGTTACGAGAATTTTAAGGGCAGTTCAGCTTCTCTTATATCGGTTGTGGACAAAGAAGTTCATTCCATGGTTCCTAGAGAGAGGAACAGCTTGACCCCCAGGCATCCTTATCAGTATATCCTAGAGGGATGCGAAAAATTGACTCGGAGCGGATTCCCATCTATATCTGGGCCGACGAGGTGGATGAGGAAACCCTCAGACAGACAAAAAACATAGCGAACCTTCCCATCGCATATCATCATGTCGCCCTCATGCCCGATGCTCATGTGGGCTTCGGCATGCCCATTGGAGGGGTACTTGCCACCGAGGATGCCATCGTGCCGAACGCTGTAGGTGTAGATATCGGCTGTGGTATGCATGCAGTTCGGACCAGTTTGAAAGACGTACCCCGAAGCACATTGGAAACCATCGCTTCCAAAATCCGAAGCCGCATCCCGTTGGGGTTCGAACATCATAAACATCCTCGTTCTTGGGAAGGCTTTCAAGAAGCCCCAGACCTCTCGATTGTCCGACAGGAACTAGACTCTGCTCGCCACCAATTGGGAACTCTGGGTGGGGGAAACCACTTCATTGAACTACAGAAAGATCACTCAGGGCACCTCTGGATCATGGTTCACTCGGGTTCCCGTAACTTTGGACTCAAGATCGCAGAGGAGTACAACCGGAAAGCGAAGAACTACTGTTCGGAACATAAGCTCTCCCTCCCTGACTCCAACCTTGCCTACTTACCGGTAGACAGTAAACTGGGCCGAGAATACATCGAGGGGATGAACTTTGCCCTACGCTTTGCCCGAGAGAACCGTCGTCAGATCATGGAGGATATCCTTTACATTTTGGAGGAGATTTCGGGACCCTTCGAGGTTACTGACCGAATCGACATCCACCACAACTACGCCGCTCCGGAAAAGCACTATGGAAAGGAAGTGATCGTACACCGTAAAGGGGCTACAGCCGCGCACAAATCTGTACGTGGGATCATTCCCGGTTCCCAGGGGTCCTCTAGCTTCATCGTTGAGGGGAAGGATAATCCCCTTTCTTTCAAGTCCTGCAGTCATGGTGCGGGTCGCCGTCTCGGCCGGAACGAAGCTCGGAAGAAACTCAGCTTAGAGGAAGAGGTACGCCGGTTGGAAAGCTTGGGAGTAATTCACGCAGTACGCAAGCCTAAAGACCTAGATGAAGCATCGGGAGCCTATAAGGATATCCACCGTGTGATGGACGCCCAAAAGGATCTAGTGGATATCGTGATGGAACTCCATCCCCTTGCGGTAGTAAAGGGATAACGTTCAGTACCATGCAAACCTACGTCTCTTACGGGATAGGTTCTACCCGGAACACTCCCCCATTCCGTTCATCCGTAAGCAGGTAGAGTAACCCATCTGGCCCCATCCTCACATCCCGGATCCGACCTATCTTCCGGGATAGCAACACTTCCTCTTCCACTACTTTTTCCCCATCTAGGACAATACGGCGTAGGTGCTGCCCTGCCAGGGCACCTACGAACAAGTTACCCTTCCAGCGAGGAAACCGGTCTCCCGTGTAAAACGCCATCCCCGAAGGCGCGATAGATGGGGTCCACTGGAGGATCGGTTGCTCCATTCCTTCCTTATGGGTTCCCTCTCCTATAGACAACCCACCGAAGTACTCTTTCCCATACGTGATAACGGGCCATCCAAAGTTTGCCCCCGGTTTGAGCACATTGATC
>JAOABU010000077.1 GCA_026418195.1 Spirochaetota bacterium
CTCCTGCCAAAGAGGAGGACTTGGAGGTATCTGTAGATTTCGTCACATGGTTCGAGGCGGTATCGTTCTGTAATGCCCTGAGTCGAAGATTGGGCCTCGAGCCTGTTTATCGTATCGAGGGGAATCGAGTGTATTGGAACAGAAATGCCTCCGGATACCGCCTTCCTACTGAGGAGGAATGGGAATACGCAGCGAGGGAAGGGGGGAATAGCAGAGGGTTTCGATACTCGGGCGCCCAGAAGCCTGAAATCGTCGCCCGATTCAATCTGCCACCAGAAGCAGGACCTGCTATTCCGGGTACGCTGGAACCTAACGCGTTAGGGATCTACGATATGAGTGGGAATGTGGCAGAATGGTGTTGGAATGTGTTTGTTCCCTACGATGCAGATACCTTTGGAAAGGACGTGGATGACCCTACCTTTCTGCGCAGTGTGCGGGGGGGTACCTGGATGAGCGATGCAGGTTCCGTAACCGTCAGTGCTCGGATGGGCCTTCCGCCTCATGCCCGTCAACGGGGTGTAGGGATCCGGGTGGTAAGGAATTATTGATTCCAAGGGAAGGGCATAGAATCATCCCCCTTAAATACGAATGAACCTGCCTTGATCTTTTCAGTAGATGCTCATACATTCTTCTCATGGAAGCAGAGGGAAAAACCGCTGCAGGTCGGGTAAAGTATCTGCTCGGAGTAGCAAGTGGCAAAGGGGGGGTAGGCAAGTCGACCATCACGGTATTACTTGCTCAAACAGCCCTTATCCAGGGGTTGAAGGTCGGGATCCTCGATGCGGACATCACGGGGCCTAGTGTTCCTCGCCTGTTGGGAGCTCAGGATCTAAAGGCCGAAATGGAACAGGGCCGGATTCTGCCTCCAAAAACGGATGATGGGATCAAGCTCATTTCCATCAACATGCTTTTAGAGGATGAACGGACTCCGGTAATCTGGAGGGGACCCCTCCTTTCGAAAGCGATTGAACAATTCTGGAACGACACCGATTGGGGAGAGCTGGACCTCTTGTTGGTAGATTTTCCACCGGGAACCTCAGATGTGATGCTCACGGCCTTGCAGAGTGTGCCGTTGACAGGAATGATTTTCGTTGTGACTCCCATGGATTTCGTTTCCATGATTGTGTCTAAATCAATTCAAATGGGCGCCAAGTTGGGAGTACCTGTTCTGGGATTCGTGGAGAACATGGGCATGGGGGTTTGCCCCCATTGCCAGAAGGAGTTCCCTCTCTTTGCATCGGAAGAAGCAGAACAAGCCTTAAAACGCTTGTCCATCCCCCGGTTAGGAAGTATCCCGTGGACCCGGGAACTGGTGGTTTCAGAACGGATAATGGGTTCCATGCTACCGAAACCGGTAACCCTCGAATTGGAGGGAATATTCCGACAAGTTCTTACTCTGGTACCCAGGTGAGGAGGAACAAACGATGACGATAGCCGTTCCAACGACCGAACATGGGGCTGTGGATCCGCATTTCGGCAACTGTGATAAGTTTACCTTATTCACGGTGGACCGAACCCAGAGAAGTATTCTTTCGCAGGAAACCCTTCCCTCACCCGGTGGGTGCGGTTGCAGATCCGATCTTGCATCGATTCTGGCCTCGAAGGGTGTCACTGTTCTATTGACCAGCGGGATCGGTCCAGGAGCTATGCGTGTCCTGGAGAAGCATGGGATTCGGGTGGTTCGCGGAGCTACCGGTCGAGCAGAACAAGCAGTTCAAGATTATCTTTCCGGTCGGTTGACTGATTCAGAAAAAGACCATGACGGACGCTAAACTGAAATCTGTTCTGGAAAGGTTCCAGGAGAATGAAATTACAGAACACATCATCTATGCTCGTCTGTCTCGGGCACAGAAAGATGTAAGAAATCGCGAGGTACTGGAACGGATTTCTGCGGATGAATACCGGCACTATCAATTCTGGAAAGGGTTCACAGGGACGGAGGTGAAGCCGAATCAGTGGAAGATCTTTAAGTATTACTGGATCAGTCGTATTCTGGGAATCACGTTCGGATTGAAATTGATGGAGAGAGGGGAGGAAGGTGCTGAAGCTAGCTATGAAAAGATATTACCAGTTATCCCAGAGGCGGAAGCGGTGTACCGGGATGAGGAAGTCCATGAGAACGCTCTGATGGGGATGATCGAGGAGGAGCGGTTACAGTATGTAGGTTCCATCGTACTAGGATTGAACGATGCCCTGGTGGAATTGACGGGAACCCTGGCAGGTCTCACCTTTGCCTTGTCCAACAATCGAATCGTGGCTCTGGCGGGCCTGGTAACAGGAATTGCCGCATCCTTTTCGATGGCCGCTTCTGAATACCTTTCAACAAAGGCGGAATCGGACCATGCGCGGGCTATGAAATCGGCCGTCTACACGGGGATCGCGTACGTGTTCACTGTGCTTTGCCTGATTCTTCCGTATTTCATCCTTTCCAGTCCTTTTGGATCCCTAGGAGCTACTTTGGGTGTGGCGGTGCTGATCATCTTTTTATTCAACTACTACGTGTCAGTGGCTCGGAACATGGATTTTCGAAAGCGCTTCTTGGAAATGACTGCTATCAGTCTTGGCGTTGCAACTGTATCCTTCCTGATAGGTCGAGGGTTAGGGCATCTATTGGGGGTAGACGTAAAGTAGTGATCTGGTTTATGTCCTCTTCGAAGGAGGAGTTACGGGTACAGGGTGAGCCTTCCAGATCTCTTCTGCGTACTCCTTGATAGTGCGATCACTACTGAACTTCCCCATTTGGGCTACGTTGAGAATCGACTTCCTCGTCCATTCTTCCGGATCGTTGTACCATCGGGCGACCTGTTCCTGAGTATCCAAATACGATCGAAAGTCTGCCAATAATCGGTATGTATCGCCGAACCGTAGTAAGGAGTCCGATATGGGTCGGAATCTCCCTAGATCGTCAGGTGAAAAGTACCCTTCATGGATCATATCTAGAACCCGCTTTAGTTCCGGATCCTTGTGATAATAATCCCAGGGATTGTACCCTTTCCGCCACGTTTCCGCTACTTCCTCTGCGGTGAGACCAAAGATAAAGATGTTATCCTGTCCCACCTCTTGTCGGATCTCCACGTTGGCCCCATCCAGGGTACCAATAGTGAGAGCTCCATTCAGGGCGAATTTCATGTTCCCCGTACCTGAAGCTTCCGTGCCCGCAGTCGATATCTGTTCGGAAAGATCTGCCGCAGGAATCAGTTTCTCCGCTAAACTTACCCCATAGTTTGCCAGGAAAACTACCCGTAACAGATCCTTCGTGGCAGGGTCGTTATTCACTACTTCCGCAACGGCATTGATCAGCCGAATGATCAGTTTTGCCATGAAGTATCCGGGAGCTGCCTTTCCTGCAAAAATCACTATGCGGGGAACGATACCATCCCGTTTCCCTTCTCGGATTCGATTGTAGAGGGCAATGACATGAAGGACATTGAGGAGTTGACGCTTATACTCGTGGATTCGCTTCACCTGACAGTCAAACAGGGACCGAGGATTTATAGAAAGGCTGTTGTTCTTTAGGATGTATTCGGTCAATCGGTCCTTGTTCTTCTGTTTCACTTTTCGCCATTCTTTTCGAAAGGATGGATCCTCCGCAAGGGGAATCAGTCTACGCAATTGATCTAGATCTGTTACCCATTCATCCCCGATCCTACTAGTGATGAGTTCGGCTAGATCAGGGTTACAGGATTTGAGCCACCTGCGAGGGGTGATTCCGTTCGTTTTATTGTTGAACTTTTCAGGCCAGAGTTCAAAGAAATCCTTGAAAAGGTCCTTCTTGAGGATTTCCGTATGTAGGGCAGATACTCCGTTCACGGAATGACTTCCGATGATGGCTAGGTTTGCCATCCGTACCTTCTTGCCATGGGTTTCTTCTATGATGGACATTCGTTCCAGTTTCCCAAAATCTCCCGGGTATTTTCTAGAGACATTCTCGAGAAAGAAATGGTTGATATCGTACACGATCTGGAGATGGCGGGGCAGCACTCGTCCAAAGAGGTCAACGGGCCACTTTTCCAGCGCTTCGGGCAGAACCGTGTGGTTGGTGTACGCGAAGGTCTGTACCGTAATGTTCCATGCCATGTCCCAGGAAAGCCCTTCTAGATCTACCAGGATTCTCATCAACTCCGCGATCCCAATGGCCGGGTGAGTATCGTTCAATTGAATAGCTACCTCATCGGGGAAGAAAGAGAAATCGTTGGGATGGGTTTTTTTGTATCGTCGCACGATGTCCTGTAGGGTAGCTGACACGAAGAAGTACTCCTGCTTTAATCGTAGTTCCTTGCCCTCGAACACGTTGTCATTGGGATATAGTACCTTCGAGATGGTCTCTGAATGCACCTTGTCGGAAACCGCTCGTTCATAATCTCCATGATTGAAGTAGCTCAATTCGAAATCTCGGGTACTCTTGGCAGCCCAGAGACGGAGATTGTTCACCGTATGGTTTCGATATCCAGGGATGGGAATATCGTACGCCATCGCCATCACCTGCTGGGTGTCCACCCATTCGCATCGCTTGCGTCCCCGTTCGTCAATGAATTGTCGAACCTGACCATAGAAGTGTACTGGATAGAGAGCTTCCGGTCGGTCGATTTCCCAGGGATTTCCGTATCGAAGCCAAGGATCGGGAGTTTCCACTTGTTCTCCATTCCGGATTCGCTGAAAAAAGATTCCATACTCGTATCGGATCCCATATCCATAGGCGGGAATACTCATTGTAGCCATGGAATCTAAGAAACAAGCTGCCAGGCGTCCTAGCCCACCGTTTCCCAGACCCGCATCGAACTCAAGTTCCTCAAGGTCCTCTAGCCGGAATCCCATAGCATCCATCGCTTTCACCGCTTCTTCTCGCATACCCAGATTGATGAGGGCGTTGTCCAGGGTACGTCCCATGAGGAACTCGAGGGAAAGGTAGTACACTCTCTTGGAGGGTTTCTTATAGTAAGTCTGTTGTGTATCGATCCATCGTTCAAACAGTCGATCCCGCACCGTATAGGCTAGGCTTTTGTAATAGTCTAACGGAGTCGCACTGTACTCATCCTTCCCCTGGGAGTACTCCAGATGATTCACGAAGTCGGTAACAATTTCTTTGGCATTCACACCTTTATGAGGATTGGTAGAGGGGGTAAGGGGGGGCTTTTTAGGGGTACTTTTTTTCGGTGCCATTGGGTCTTCCTCCATGACAGGGGGTGTTTTCTTTAGATTTTACTGCACAGTGGCGAAGGTTCGCAATAAAAATCGAAGAGGATTCCATTTGACTGCAAACGTTTCCAATGTTAAAATCGAGGATATGCAAGTCCCCATAGGGATCAACGCAGATTCCGGAACCATCGATGGAAATCTTAAAATCCTACACTCTCTTCTCGACCGGTTCCAATGGGCAGGGTTTTCCGCAGTAGAGATCCCCGTTCATGGGGTAGGATGCATCCTAGGAGGAAGGCTACTGCAGGTACAGACGGATAGGGTAAAACGGATTCTAGAACGGTACCCTTTCCTGTACACTGTTCATGGACCAGATCCCGTGAATCTATGCGATGAAAAGAATCCAGAACTCCATGCCTCTGCTCTCCGATCATCCATCGATTTTGCCAAAGCTATCGGATCTCCGTTGGTGGTGTATCACGGAAGTTATCGGCTTGCCGAACCAGAACGTGTAGAAATGGAATGGGTAGATGAAATAGAACGGTTGAAGCGGATCGGAGAATATGCGGAAAAGCAAGGGGTTACAGTAGCCGTAGAGAACATCTTCCGGCAGGGCAATGAACATACCTATCGGATCGATCCACGCTTACTTGCCCAAGTAGTTGGAGCGGTTGGGAGCGCTAAGATTGGTATATGCTTTGATTTCGGACATGCCTTTCTTAGTGCTCAGGAGGAAGGATTCTCATACTCAGAAGCGGTGCAGGCAGTTTTACCGCGATTAGTGCATGTGCACGTTCACGACAATCTAGGGATTCCTATGGCTTTTGGACCTTGCGAGAACGGGATGAAACCCCTAGATGCATTTGTACTTGGGAAAGGAGATCTGCATCTACCCCCTGGTTGGGGCAAAGTTCCGTACGGAAACGTGTTGCCCGACGTTGTCGCTGCGTATAAAGGGGTATGGATGATGGAAATTCATCCGCGGTTTTCAGATGCCTATGAAGAAGGAATCCAATGGTTGAAGGATACGATCACCAAGAACAGGAGGTTCATAAAACCTTAACATTGATCGGGTATACATAAAGAAGGAGGAGGAGAACCGGTGTCGCGTCTGGTGCTGAAGAATCTCACAAAGAAGTTCGACGAAGTGGTGGCAGTGGACCATGTGAACTTGGAGGTGGAGGAGGGGGAGTTCGTTACCCTTCTAGGGCCTTCAGGATGTGGGAAAACCACTACCTTAAGGATCATCGCTGGGTTCTACGTGCCGGATGAGGGAGAGGTCTATTTCAACGATCGGTTGATGAACAACGTACCCCCCAACAGGCGGAATACCGCCATGTGTTTTCAATCGTACGCCCTGTTTCCCCATATGAACGTATGGGAAAATATTGCCTTTGGGTTGAAAATGCGCAAGATACCTGAGGCAGAGCAGAAAAAGCGGGTACAGAAAGCCCTCGAGATGCTGAGTCTTGTGGGATTCGAGAAACGAAAACCAGGTCAGCTTTCCGGTGGTCAGCAGCAACGGGTGGCGTTAGCCCGAGCCATTGTAACGGAACCGGATATTCTCCTGTTCGATGAACCATTGTCCAACCTGGATGCGAAACTTCGGGTGCAGGTGCGGGTAGAGATCCGGGAAATGCAGAAGCGTTTAGGGATCACTTCCATTTATGTCACCCATGATCAGGATGAAGCGCTGGCCATTTCAGACAGGATCGTGGTGATGAATCAAGGTCGGATCGAACAGGTAGGGGATCCTCATACGATCTACCTGTACCCAAAGACAGCTTTCGTAGCAGGGTTTATTGGAATTGCCAACATCTTTACAGGACGGGTACTTAAACGAGAAGGGAATCGTCTCCTTCTAGAAGCAGCTTTTGGACAGGTTTGGGTATGGGCAGAGGGCTCGGAAAGTAAAATTGGCGATGAAGTACGCTTCAGTTTCAGGCCCGAGGATATGGTGCTGTACCGGGAAGGGATGGTCAACCGGATCCGGGGTACCATTGTTCATGCCATCTTTATGGGAGACAGTACCGATCTGTTCGTGGAGGTGAAGGGCCAACGCCTACGAGCCCGGGGAGGAAACCTTTCCTATAGCCAGAATGTATGGAAACTCAAACCGGGAGATGTGGTGGATTTTGGTGTGGAAGAAACCGCGTTTCGGATCCTGAGCTAGGGGGAAGAAAATGGATCGGAAAAAAGATGTATCCATCATTCATTACCTCATGATCCTTCCGGGGGTAGGGTTCATCGTACTTTTTTTAGGCTCCTCGATTTTCATTACAGTGGCGCAGAGTTTTGGACTTTTCAGTGTTACCGGTGTTTCTCGGTTTACTCTTTTAAATTGGAAAACCTTCTGGGAACGGGAAACCATCGATTCCGTGTTGTTCTCCCTCAAGATGGGGGTATTGAGCTCTATGGGTACCCTTCTTTTTGCTTTTCCCATTGGGTTGTTCCTTCGAAAGGGTGGGGCAGGGAAGCGATTTCTCGCTTCCCTCATCAAGATCCCTCTGTTCATTCCCGCGCTAGTGGCAGCTTTTCTCATTCTAAACATTATTTCTTACCATGGAATTCTGAATGAAGCGCTTTTGGGTCTGCGACTGATTCAGGAACCCTTGCGAATGCTAAACGATAAGTTTGGTTGGGGGGTGGTGGCTATTCAGATCTGGAAGAACTTGCCTTTCGTGCTTCTCATTGTATCGGCATCGTTGGCCTCTATCCGGGACGACATCATCGATGCGGCCCGGAATTTAGGAGCCAACAACTGGGCAATTCTGTTCCGGATCTATATCCCTCTGGCTATGCCGGGCATCCTGGTCTCCATGATCCTCATGTTCATCAAAGCCTTTGGGGATTTCCCCATTACCAGTGTGGCTGGTCCAACGTATCCCCCATCCATAGCATTGCGAATGCGGAATACAGCCACCCTCTTTCAGGAATGGGATAAGGCAGCTGTAATGGGAGTAATCATCATTGTTACAACCCTGATTATGACGTGGCTATACAGTCGATTGGCTGAAGCGGTGGAAGGGGGGACTTCATAATGACTTCTTCTCTTTTAACAACCCCTACACCACCCCATGTTCTTGAAGCGCGTCGAAAGAGATGGATCTATGGGATTTTGACTGTATTTTTCGGAATTACTCAGATCCTTTGGGTTGGGATACCTGTATTGATGGCAGTACTCTGGAGTCTAGTTGACCCCCAACACCCTTGGTCTTTTCCTCAACTATTCCCAGAAAAGCTTTCATGGGCACAGTGGACTTACGTTTTCAAATACACCAACATTGTCCGCGCACTGAAAACCAGTTACTCTGTAGCCCCACTGGCTGTCCTGCTCTCCTTCATTCTTTCCCTACCTACAGCTTACGTGTTGGGGAGGAAGAATATCCCAGGGAAAAAAGTTTTTATGCTAGTAGTCTTACTCCCCATCATTATGCCGGGGATGGTGGTGGCCTTGTTTCTCAGCAGAGTGTTTGCTGCGTTCCATCTAACCCAGTCGTTTTTCGGCCTAGTGTTGGCCCATACGTTGATGGGAATTCCCTACATGATTCGGGTGCTCACCACAAGCTTCGAAGCAATTCCTCAGGACATCATCGACGCTGCAGAAAATTTGGGAGCGAATACCTTTGTGAAAATCAAGGACATTTTCTTACCCATGGTTCGGCCTGGGCTACTAGCCGGGATGGTGTTTGCCTTCACTACCAGCATCGAGGAGTTCAACCTAACCTTCGTAATCGGTACTCCCACCTTCGAGACCATACCCACTATTCTATATTCGTTTTTAGGATACAACTTTATTCGAACCAATGCTTCGGTGGTGGCCTTGATCATGATGACTCCCAATATCATCCTTTTGTTCATCGTAGAGCGCATTCTAAAAGCGGACTATCTATCGGCTTCTCTAGGGAAAGTCTAGGGGGCCGAGGATATAAAACTATCAATGGAGGTGTTGTATGAAACGACTGATCGTCGCAGTATTGGTACTCGTCCTAGCGACAGGAATCGGCTTTGCTGGAGGGGCGAAGGAAACACCCAAAGCTGCACCCAAGATCGATCTCCAGACAGCTACTTGGGATCAGATCGTGGCGGCGGCTAAGGCCGAAGGGGAAGTGACCTTCTATGCCTGGTATTTTCCCGATTATTTCAAGGAAGCGGGGGTGGATTTCGAGAAACAGTACGGTATTAAAGCGAATGTGATCGTAGGGGATCAAACAGCCAACTTTAACAAGGCTATTGCGGAAAAGGATCAACCGGTAGGAACCATCGATGTGATGATCGTGGGCGGACAATGGGTGAAAACCACGATGGATCTAAACCTGTTCTATGGACCCATTAAAAACGTTATTCCCGAAGCGGACAAGCTGGCCCCTTCCCTCTGGGAAGTGCAGGAGGGGTTCCTCACCCGTGGATTTTTAGCCCCCTTCCATCGAAACCAGACGGGAATCCTGTATGATCCGGAGCAGGTAAAGAATCCACCCCAAACCTGGCAGGAACTAGAAGCGTGGATCGATGCGAATCCGAAAAAGTTCGGGTTCTGCGATCCTTCCAAGGGGGGGTCAGGCCAGTCTTTCGTGCATAGCGTTATCGCTCACACCACAGGTGGGCTGGACAAGTACAAAGGGGACACGGATGTGGTACAGTCGAAGGTGGCAAATTGGACCCTGGCCTGGAAATGGTTTCAGGATCGGAAAGACAAACTTACCATCACCATGTCCAACAACGATTCCATCATTCGGTTGAATGGGGGAGAGATAACGATGACGGTCGCCTGGGACGACAATGTAAGTGACCAGATGGCCAAGGGGAACCTTTTCAAACGAGCTAAAATGTACATACCCAAGTTCGGTCTTGCGGGAGGTGGAGACACGATGGGGGTATTGAAGAACGCGCCTCACAAAGCAGCAGCTCTCCTGTGGATACGGCACATCACAACGAAGGAACAACAGTTGAAGAAGTTTCAGATGGTGAAAGCCTACCCTGCTCGAACGGATATCGCCATAGAGGGTACCCTGTTGACGGAAGAGGACCGAAAGAATAATGCCATCCCTTGGTTCCCAGCTCCCTATAAAGCCTTTATGATCAGTGAGTTCGTGAAGAATGTACTGATGAAGTAATTACTCTGAACGTTTCTAGGATAACGCCCCCTCTTCGGAGGGGGCGATTTTTATCTGATCGTAGGTGCTTGGCAAACTCCTATCGGGGATTCAAAGTCCTCGGGCCTTCAGGATCCGTTCTCGCACGTGTTTCTGGATTTTACCATTGAAGGGTAGGAAGCGTTCCGAATAGTATTCGCAGACGAACATCCCTTGGTAATCCGAAGCTAGTCGGAAAAGTTCATCATAAGGGATCTTTCCCCAGTAGGGAGGTAGATGTATATCCCCCCGGCCAAACTCGTAACGCCACCCCATGGGCAGGGCATCGTAGGTTGGGCGATCGGTGATTCGGAGTTCCTCGAATACGCCTGTGTTATCGCTTAGATGAAAGTGCCCGAGATAGGGAAGGGCTTTTCTGAATGCATCCAGAAAATCAAACTTAAAATAGTGGGCGGCTAAAAACGCATGTCCGGTGTCGAAGGCTAACCGGAGGTTTTGAGAATCCACCGAAGCTACCAGTTCGATTACCGGTTCCACCCACTCCACCTCAATGTTCTCCACTACCAGTAGAACGCCGCGTTCACCTGCATACTGGGCAGCTTTTCGGTGTTCTTCAAGGAATACCTTCTCTACCTCCCAATTCCGGCTCTGTACTTCATAGTGAAGTACAAGGGGTGACATCTGAAGACGGGCACAGATATCGATAGAATGCTTCAGAACCGCTCGGTGTTTAGCAAGGTTCGAAACATCCCGAAGATCCAACCCTCTACCGATGTGGGCAGAATATCGGAAGGGAAACTCGCTTAATAGATTCCGAAGGTACTCGATCCAAGGATTGCAGGGTTCTCCATCGATGATCAAAGGAAAAGAATCGAGAGATAGTTCGATCGCATCGAAACCGTCCTCCTGAAAGGCAGATAGTCGCTTTCGGTTCGCTTCAGGATCAGAAGAACCTGGAAGGTTCACTCCTATGATAGGCCTTTCTTTTGTAGGGATCTTCGTACTAACCATGGAAGGGGTATAGCATGATTCTGGATTCCAGAGCAATGGAGGGAAGGGGTTGGCAGTGTCCCCTTGACAGGTATCTGGTTATGGAGGAATCTTTCTTAAACTTACCCTATTCCCAATTGAAAGGAACGTACAATGTGGAACGTAACCAAAGAAGAAATCCAAACTCTTGTCTCCTCCATCGATTACTCGGAAGTGTTGACGATCACCGCATCCGAAGCGGATGTGGTGGCAGCCTGTAGAACCGCTCGAATGTATGGGTTCCGAGCAGTAGTAGCTTTTCCCCAGTTCTTAGGGATTTTGGTGGATGAACTAGCCGGAAGCGGGGTGCGAGCCCAGATTCCTGTCGGATTCCCCTGTGGAGGAGTAACTACCCGGGTCAAGTGCGTGGAAGCTGAGGAAGGGCTGAAACGTGGAGCTTCCGATCTGGATATGGTAATGAACATTGCTGCTTTTAAATCCGGACAGTATGGAAAGGTCCGGAAGGATATCGAAGAAGTCCTGGCAGTAGCTCGGCCTTTCAAAGTTCCCTTCAAGGTAATCATCGAAATTGGGGTGCTAACGGATGATGAAATCGTAACCGCTGCCAAACTTGTAGCGGACACCGGAGCCGATTTCGTAAAAACCTGTACCGGATTCGGGCCCGGACGAGCGACTTGCCATGCCATCGAACTGATCAAGGAAGCTGCAGGGGATAGGGTTAAAATCAAGGCCTCGGGTGGAGTAGCTTCCATCGAAGATGGGGTCGCCTTCATGCGTTCTGGAGCGAGTGTGGTAGCTATGCGAAAACATCTGGTGGAACAGTTGGAACGGATCGGGTGGAAAGGGAAAGAATAGGGTCGAGGATTCTTTCAGCTAGGATCGTCTTGTTTGGCCTTGCCCTGGGGAGGAATCCAGAAAAAGGTAGCCAGGACGAGAAGAGCAAATCCCACGTACAGCCCAGTAAAGACCCAAGTCGGAAAATCGTAGAATATGATCGCTCGAATCATCCGGGAAACTAGAGGGATTTCATCTTCTACCTGCTGGCCTGCTGCTCTCCGTAGTGCGTATTCCCAGATCGTAAGGGGACATAACCATCCAAGAGCCCCTTCTATGCCAACGATACCTACCGCCACTAAGTGAACCAACCGAAGAGTCCGACTCTTAGCCCAGCGGAATACCTTGCCAAGGAAGGGTGGGGGATTCGATTCCTTATAAACCTGTTGCAGTAAAGCCGACCCCAGGATGGTTAATTCTCCCCCCACACAGAACAGAACATACGCAAAATGTAGGAATAGGATCAGTTCTGGCAGGATGGAAACCATGTTCAATGTTTCCTTTTGGTAGAGTTCAGGAGAATCTCCCGATACGCTTTTTGGAAGAGGGTCCGGGAACCTCCGAACCTGTCCCCATAAAACTGGGGGGGAAGGAACCGGAGATCTAGGTAGGAGCGAGTAAAATGAGGAATGTACTGGAGAGAAATCTCCTGGAGGGTTTGTTGAAGCTGGGGAATCGTACCAAAGGGACCATAGAGATAGGCAATTCTTGGGAACAGAGTGGTGTACAGAGCCCCTAACACCTTTCCCATGGACCTTATCGCTTTTTGAACAAAAGGATATTCGGTGAGATCTGCATGCTGGGACAAGAAATAGTTTCCAGACAACCTAAGCAAAAGCAGCATCAATTCCGTATCTCCATTGCACCAGGTGAATCTCTTGGTCCATCCATCGGGCTCACTCAAGAGAAGATAGTCCAAAGCGGCATCCACCATCCGATGTATAGAACAAGGCATTCCCACGACTGAAGGAATCCTGTCGAAACTCAAGTTGCGGATTCTCGGTCATCCAGCAGCGATAATCCAGAATGAATAACCGAACCGAGCAGGGTGAAGCACACAGGAACCGATTGTTCTGCCAGAGGCCCCAGTTCAAGAAGCTCTTTCCCAGATGGGGAACATTGGTAGGACGCATGTTCAATTTTATTCCCAAACCGACGGAAAGCGCAAAGGTAGAAGGTTTCATATTTCCTATTTTATAGAATAACATACCCCTTGCATAAGGTACTCATTCCTTGTATATTCTGCCTCTACGGAGGAACTACATGTCGAAAGCTCATAGAGGAGCGGGATTACGAAACCAACCAAATCGGGGTAGAGGTACGTGCCCTTTATGTAAAAAATCTGGGGTGAAGGTAGTCTATGAAGTCACTGCCGGCGAAAAGAAACTCATGATCTGTAAACCTTGCAAGGCAGCGCTTGCGCGAGGCAAGAAACAACTAGAGAGTGTAGCTTAACTGTCCTGTTTCGTACAACTGTGTTACATACCCTCTATCAGGCGAGCCAATTCGGCTCGCCAACCTGTTTATAAGGACGCAGAAGGTGTTCCAAACTATCGATTCCCATAAAGAGGATCCACCCTGCTACACCGAGGGTAATGATCCCGGCATACATGCGGGGATAGTCCATCCGTGACCAAGCATCCATTATAAAATACCCCAATCCCCAGCGGGTAAAGAAGGTTTCCGCAAAGAACAATACGGCGAGGGAGGTTCCGCTGGCCAATCGCAACGCACTGAATACTCCTCCTAAAGATGCGGGCAAAAGGATGAATCGAACAATCGCCCATCTAGTCCCACCGTGCACTTTCACCACCTCTATCTGCTCCTGCGAGATATCCCGAACCTCGTCTCGAACCAGGATTACGATCTGAAAAAAGATCACAGCCGCTACCAAAGTCACCTTCGCCATATTCCCGATTCCCAGAAGGATCATGAACACAGGAAGAAAAGCGATTTTTGGGACGGGATACAAGGTATAGACTATAGGGCTTAGAATTCGATCGATACTCTGAGATCGGCCCAGTAGGATTCCCAGAGGTAAGGATAGAAGCACAGAAACGATCACGGCTATCAGGGTTCGAGCGAGGCTTGCTAAAAGGTGAAATAAAAGTTGTTGGGGAAACAACTGGATACAGAGCAGGAGAGTGGGAATAGGAGGAGGAATCAGTCTGGGAGGGAACACAGCATGTACCCCTTGCCAGATCACAAGAAGTCCGAATACACCTAACCCTATCGTTCGTACTGGGAAAAGACGACCCATTGCCTCTGTTCCTAGGGTAGATAAGCTCCATCCACTACTGCCTCATACGGAGGGATGGTGGAAAGGAGTCCCTTGGTTCGCATCCAACTGGTCACATCCCGATACTCTTCTATACGAGTAAGGCGGGCAGGAGCGAATACCGGTAGAGAGAACTCTTTGGTTGTAGGGGGAAACTCTGCTTTCTCTAGAATCATGGGTTTCCACCGTTCGGGATCTTTTAATAGCATAGCAACCCCACGGTTATAGCCACGGTAGAAGGCTTTAACAAGGAGGGGTTTGGCTTTCAATGCTTTTTCGGTGAAGAGGATCACCCCCGGTGTGAAGGGTAGGCTCTCCGTATCCGCAACCACGGTGGCACCGGATCGACGCGATAGAGAGAGCAGAGGTTCGGGCAGGCATGCCGCATCGATCCTTCCTGCCAGAAGCATCTCCATCCGTGCGGGAAGTTGGGGAGAAGATACTAGTTCGATGATATTGGTTCGGATCCCCCGAGTTTCCAGCATCCGCTCTGTCACATAGTAAACAATACTGTTTTCCAGAAGGCCTACCTTGAGTTTTGTACTAGGAGGAGCATTCTTCCAAGAAGAAGCATCGGGGAACCTTGATCTAGGAGCGGCTACAAGACCGAAAATCCCCTCACTGGCTGAAGTCACTTTCAGCGGGAATCCATTGGAGACAGCATTCACCGCATTGATTAGATCGGACACGGTCCCGTCAATAGTACCTGTCTGCAGGGCACTTTCCCGATACATCTGGTTTTTAAACAGTTCGATACGAAGGGAAACTCCTTCTTGCTGAAAGAACCCTTCTGCTTCAGCAACGATGATAGGGGCAATGTTCACCGCTGGCATAAGACCAAGAACGAGGGTATTGGAGGGTTCTGCTGAAATTTGCCTACTGACTCCGCCAAGAATTAGCATAGAAACAAAGAGTGGAAAAGTCCATTTAGCCTGTTTCATGGGTCTATCATACGAAACAAGCTTCCTTCGTGCAATCGGTACGTTGACTGCGTGTTGGTGCATTCAGGGGATTAAAGTAGCTTCCTCTCCGAAGGGATGAAACTTTCGGTAGAATACTCCTGGAACGATGAAGGTGAGGACTTGGGGAACTACCTCTACTTTCAAAGGCACAGAAGAGGAACGCAACTCCCCATCGATGTGGTAAAAGAAGGAAGTATGGGAGGATAGGGTAGCTCGTTTCATTTCGAAATGCTGAATGATGGGTTTTTCCTGCCGAGCAAAGCGGTAATTGATCCGGTGATGCCACCCATTCCATAGGTAGTAAAGATCACGAAGGATGTCCCACTTGTTTTGAAAGTTGAACAGGTACGCATCCATTAACCCATTGTTACATACTACATCGGGACAAATTTTAAACATTCGTCCATAGTAGGGACGAGTACCTATCTCGATCAGGGGTGCATTGGAGGATAGACGGAGAACTCGAAAGGGCATCTCCGCGTTGATCCGGGTGGCCCGCAATACATATTTCCCTTCTTCGAACTCTAAAAGGTATTCCTTTCCATCCCGTAACGGCTCAGTCAGGATTGTAAGAGCGCTAGAGATGAAGTAGTTCAGAAATCCAGGTTTTACCTCCCCTGAGTGGAATGTTCGGCTGTTTCGGCGTTGTAGGATTCGTACATCGAACCCTAGACCCAACAATTGCCCGTACTCGATACCTTGTTCGGTTTCTGTACGCAACAGATCCACCGCAATGGTATAGTTCCTCTGTATGCTTTCCACGAAAGCCTCCACTTGGGCTTTTAACCGAAAAGGAATCTCATAGGAGTCCTGTATCCCATTGCCCGATCCCCCTCGCATGAATCCAATTGCTTTCTCTTGCCCTTTTCCTTCAGCCATGACCACATTGATGGCATCATGGGCGGTTCCATCGCCTCCCCAAACGATCATGTACTGCAAGGGACTATGGCAGAACTCCTTCACTACCGACAGGTACTCTTGTCGGTCCTTCGTTTCTACGATGGCGTACGGATTTAGAGGTTTCAAGAGCCTTCGGAGCTTTCGGATCTGTCGGGGAGTACGGTTCGGATTGATGACGATGAGGCACGATTCCATCGGTTTCCTTCCTACGTGTCAAGTGCAGGATTCCCGAACCACGAGGGTAGGGGAAAGGATTACTTTCTCGGGTGGAGAATCCGGAGAGCTGATCCGTTTCAGCAGGAGTTTCACTGCCTCTTGTCCTATGAGTCCTGGAGGTGCTGAAAGGGTAGTGAGGGGAGGCGACCAGATAGAGGCATCTGCAATGTTGTCGAAGCCGATTACGGGAAACTCCTTTCCGGGGGCGATTCGGGAGGCCCATAATCCAAGGATCACTCCAAAAGCTACTATGTCGTTGTAACAGACTACCGCGCTCGGGTTGGGCTGTGATCTCAAGGCAAGTTGTATGCTTTCATACCCGCCTTTGATACTGGTTTCACAAGGGATATTGAGGGTGTCTATTAGAGGGATCCCCGCTTTTTGCAAGGCGTCACGAAACCCAGCGAACCGCTCCTTCCGGGTGAGAGAGGTGGAAAGTCCACCTATAAAAGCAATTCGGCGGTGCCCCCGTTTGAGTAGAAACTCGGTAGCTATTTGGGTACCTTTCTTGTTGTGAGTTCCCACATAATCTGCTGGCAATCCTTTAAGGCTTCGAGTATACAACACAAATGGTAAGCGGGCATCCAGTAGAATCTGTAGGTCCGCAGCTCGGGTACCTATCGCGGGACAGATGAGTAATCCATCTACCCGATACTCCAGCATAGATTGCACAGCCTTCTGTTGCCGGTGAGGATCTTCGGATGTTTTCGCTAATAGTAAGGAAAGCCCCTCTGCCTCTATACGTTCTTCTACACTGTTGGTGAGCTCGGTAAAGAAAGGATTCAGAAGGTTAGGGACGATCAAACCAATGGTGAAGGATCGTTGCATCCGTAACCGAGCGGCTGAACGGTTGTACACATATCCCAACCGTTTCGCCATCTCTAGCACGTCCAGTCTAGTTTTTTCCGATATCCCTGGCTTATTCTGCAATGCCAGTGAGACCGTTGCGGTCGATACACCCAACTGTTTCGCAATCTCGGCTAGGGTTATTTGCTTTTTACGGCTTACCATTCCTTACGTTCAACATAGGTTTTTGCACCGGGGATGTCAAGGCTACAGAGCATTCGCTCCTTTGTCTAAGCTGCATATTGACGGGCTAGGATAAGAATGATACAATTAACTAAATCGATTAAGTTTGACTATGGGTGGATGGACACCCAAACCACCCGCGCACATATTTGTTTTACACATAAGGAGTCCAGTATGGTGGAGTGGGAAGAGAAGCACCAACTACTGATAGAAACAGCAAGGGAGTTCAATGCAAAGGAAGCCAAGGGATTTTTGGAGATCATGGATAGGGAGAATCGATTTCCTCCTGAACTCCCTCTTAAACTCTCGCAGTATGGACTCCTAGGATTAAAGTTTCCTGAACAGTATGGCGGAGCCGAGATGGATTCCCTCGGAGCAGCTTTGGTAATCGAAGAGTTGGCAAAGGTCTCACCTGCTATTGCGGATTTCCTCGTGTCTATTCATGCCAGTACAGGGGTGATCTTACAGTTCGGCACCGAGGAACAAAAAGCTACTTACCTGCCACCTGTAGCAGAAGGAAAGCGAATCCCTGCCTATGCCCTTACTGAGTCAGAAGCGGGCTCGGATCTTGCGGGAATCCGAACCAGAGCGATCAGGGAAGGTGAGGGGTACCGGTTGACGGGATCGAAACTCTTCATCACTCTGGGTGGGGTTGCCGATTTTGCCGTGGTACTGGCTATCACCAACCCTGATGCAGAGAAGAAACATCGAGGGATGAGTCTCCTCATTGTGGAAGGTTTCCAAAAGGGGAAAGAGGAAGACCTGATGGGGTTGCGAGGATTGGCGGTGAGTGAGCTTTCCTTTCAGGATCTTCCAGTACCCGGAAAGAATCTGGTAGGGAAGGAGAACGAAGGATTCATTCATATTATGCAGTCCCTCGATGGGGGCAGGATCGAAGTAGCAGCTCTTGCTGTTGGGCTGGCACAAGGGGCTTTGGATGAAGCTATCCGGTATGCAAAGCAGCGTTCCCAGTTTGGAAAGCCGATCGCCTCGTTCCAGGCCATCCAGTTTATGATCGCTGATATGCAGACTAAGATCGATGCAGCTCGGCAACTCACCTACTATGCGGCTAGACTTCGGGATGCAGGGAAACCTCATTCAAGGGAGGCCTCTGAAGCGAAGCTCTTTGCCTCTGATGTGGCGATGGAATGTGTCACGGAGAGTCTCCAGATCCATGGTGGATACGGGTACTCGAAGGAGTATCCCATCGAACACTTGTTCCGAGATGCTAAAATCAATCAAATCTTCGAAGGAACGAACCAGATTCAGAGGCTAGTGATTGCCAGGAATCTATTGGAAAAAACTTAAGGAAACAGGGGAGGATACGATGCAGGGACAACGAATCGGGAAGTATTACGAAGACTTTATCGTAGGGGAAGAGTTCGAATCACCCGGCCGAACCGTTACCGAGGCTGATCTGGTGATCTATGCAGGATTGTCTGGAGACTACAATCAACTCCATACGGATGAGGAGTACTGTAAGAAAGTTTCCATCTTTGGGAAACGAATCGTACATGGATTGTTCGGACTGACCCTCGTGGAAGGACTCAAATCGAGGTTAGGTTTGTTCGAAGGCACCTCCATTGCCTCTTTGGAATGGCGATGGAAGTTTTTAAAACCCCTGTTTATTGGAGACACTATAAAAGTTCGGTGGAGGATCGCAGACAAGCGGGAAACGAAGAAGCCTGACCGGGGGATCGTCACTGAGTTCGTTCAACTGGTGAATCAGAACGATGAAGTATTAGCTGAAGGGGAACATCTGGTCATGATGCGGCGCCGGCCGCAGGATGCGTGAAGCTCCCCCTGGGGGAAAGCTCCCTATGAAGGTAGCTGTCTGCATCAAACAGGTACCTGGCACTACCGAGGTACAGGTCAACCCCGACACAGGAACCCTCATGAGGGAAGGGGTAGAGGCCATCATCAATCCCTTTGATCTGTATGCCCTAGAGGAAGGGATTCGGCTAAAGGAGAAGTACGGAGGGGCCGTGACAGTCCTCTCGATGGGACCTCCTCAGGTTGAATCCGCTATCCGGGAGGCCATCAGTTATGGGGCCGATGAGGGTGTGATGATCTCGGATCGTTCCTTCGCTGGTTCTGATACACTGGCTACTGCTAGTACCCTTGCAGCGACTCTCCGGATTCTAGGTCCTTTCGATGTCATTCTTATGGGCAGGCAAGCGATAGATGGGGACACAGGGCAGGTAGGACCTGAGACGGCCGAACACCTAGGGATCCCTCATGTCACTGAGGTAAAGATGATCGAAGGAATCGAAGGGAACCGAATCACCCTCCATCGGATGCTGGAACATGGGTATTTGAGGCTCAGAGCTCCTCTTCCGATCCTCCTGACCGTAGTGAAGGAGATAAACACTCCCCGGCCTGCTTCTTTCAAGGGGAAACTGCGGGCCCGACAAGTCCCGATCAAGATTCTCAGGGCTCAGGATCTAGAACTTTCTCCCGAGATCGTGGGACTGTCTGGTTCTCCTACCCGAGTGGTACGAGTCTTCACCCCACCTAGACCAACGGGGGGAAAGGTGTTCACGGGTGAGCCTAAGGAAGCAGTGGAAAACCTTCTTAGGACCCTGGAGGAGGCAGGGATCCCGTTGAAATGTAGAAACGGGTCGTAAAAAGATATGGAAGGCATCAAGGTTATCATTGAAACATGCACTGGATGTGGTCTCTGTCTCCGAGCTTGCCCCTATCAAGCGATCGAGTTGCGAGAGAAGAAAGCGTGGATCACTGACAAATGCATCCTTTGTGGCGCATGTGTAGAAGTATGTCCCTGGAAAGCTATTGTCATTGCGGGTTGGAAGCCTCTCCCCAAGGAAGATCTTTCTCGGTATCGAGGGATCTGTGTGGTAGCGGAACATAGATTCGGGAAGCTATCTCCCGTAGTCCCCGAGATCGTAGGGGCTGCTCTTGCCCTGAAAGGACAGTTTAAAAGTGCTCCTCGTTTTGTTAGTGCTCTTCTTATAGGGACAGGGGTTAAGACACTAGTGGAAGACCTGTTCGCCTATGGAGTGGATGAAGTTTGGCTTCTGGATAAATCAGGGATCGATCCCTTTGCCGAGGATATCTTGGCAGAGCTGGCCGTTCGTGCCATACGGGAGCGAAAGCCCGAAATTGTATTAGGAGGGGGAACCGTGATGGGCAGGTCCCTCTTGCCCCGCATTGCAGCCAAGCTACGAACAGGACTCACCGCAGACTGTACCGAGCTTACCATCGATCCAGAAACAGAACTGTTACGGCAGACCCGACCTGCCTTTGGCGGGAATATTATGGCCACTATCCTCTGTGAGAGTTCCCGGCCACAGATGGCAACGGTACGGCATAAGGTGATGAAACCGGCATCGAAAGAGATGGGTCGAACAGGGAGGATAGTGGAACTAGACTACAAGGTTCCTAAATCCGATTTCGAGATCCTTGAATTCGTGGAAGACACTTCCCAGAAGATAGATCTGACAGAGGCAGATTTCATCGTCTCTGGTGGCCGGGGATTGGGGGATCCAAAGAACTTTTCCTACATCGAGGAACTAGCTCGGGTGATCGGGGGGACCGTAGGGGCAAGTCGAGCAGCGGTCGATGCGGGCTGGATTCCCTATCCCCATCAGGTTGGGCAAACCGGGAAAACGGTGAATCCCAAGATCTATATCGCATGTGGAATATCGGGCGCGGTGCAGCACCAGGTGGGAATGAAAGGTTCCGATGTAATTATCGCTATCAACAAGGACCCTAATGCTCCGATCTTTACCATCGCTCATTATGGGATTGTGGGTGATCTGTTCCAGGTGATTCCGGAACTGATTAGGCAAATCCGTTCCAGAGAATCAGGGGAAGGGGCCTCTTGATCGCTACTAACTGACTCAAGACAGATACTCTATTTCGATTCTTTCCAATGCATCGAGGATCACAGGTTCTGGAATCCCCAGAGTAATGGCTACTCGAAGAGCAGCAGAATAGAACTGGCCAAACAGCATCTCCCTTCCGTCTATCGTAGTTCGACCCAGAGAACGGCCAAGGTGGGCGAACTCCGCATGTTCCCCATACCGGGTGTCGACTAGAAGGATGGAAGGGGGTAGTTTCTGGATCCCCTCCCGATCTAAAGGGGAGGACTCGGTAATTGCGCTGATGATGATATCACATTCTGCTGCCCACACTGGGATTCTGTCCCACCCTCCCGTGCATATCCAGGGTTTTCCAAGTCGTTGCTTCAGAGTGTGAGCATCCTCCTCGATGATATTCACGATCCGCAGTTCCGCTCCTGCTAGAACAAGCTCATAACCAATAGAGGCTGCTGCTCCACCCGCGCCCACGAGCAGCACTCGCGCACCTTCTAGGGGAGTCCGCTTCTTGATCGCTCGCACCATTCCTTCTCCATCGGTACTGTCCACGAACCAGGTGTCTGGCTGAAGAAGGATATGGTTCAGGCTTTGCAATCGATGGACCCGTTCCGTGATGGTGAAGGGAAAGTTGAGGCTCTCGAGAGCTTGGTAGGCCGAATACTTGTAGGGGTTGGTGACGGTGAGATCTATGCAGTGTGGGGTTTGGAGTACCGTTTTCAGAAATGGTCCGAGTTCTTTTGAAGAGGAGAGATCAAAAGGAGCAAAGTATGCAGGAATCTTTAGGCGCTGAAACAACAGGTTCCAGAGGAAAGGGCTTTGAGAGTATCGGGAAGGCTGTTCCCCCCCAACGATTCCCCCGATGTAGCGTAGGGATTCCATCCTCTCCTTCTGTTCAGTGAAGGGGAAGTTGGTCAGATACGATTCGATTTGGAGTAGGTAAGAGGAATCCATCGGACGAACCCTACCCTTCACAGGATTGGCTGTCAAGAATGAAACGCCTGGGTCGTTGCTTTGAACATGTATTTCACTGTACTTTATATCTATGGATTCAACAATGATTAGAACTCTGTTCTTCACATTCCTGTTCCTGGAAACCATCTACGAACTGTGCCTTACGCTTTTAAATATCCGTCATGTAAAGCAGCATGCGAAGGAAGTCCCGCCTCTTTTCCGAAAGACAATAGACGAAGACACATACAGAAAGACAGTCTCCTATACGATCGACAAGAATCGTTTCTCCCTCATCTCCCAACTGTTATCCACCGTGTTCATCCTTGTTCTGGTTGCTTCAGGGTTTCTGGGGATTTTAGACGAGTGGGTGCAGTTTACGGGATGGCATCTATACCTACAAGGGATCCTGTTTCTTGTCCTTCTTTCCCTTCTGGTGCGAATCGTTTCTCTTCCCCTTACCTTGTACCAACAGTTCGTACTGGAGGAACGGTATGGTTTCAACCGCATGACGGGAAAGCTCTTCCTTTCTGACCTTGGGAAAGGGCTTGTTGTGCAGTTGATTCTAATGACACCGTTATTGCTAGGTCTGTTCTGGTTCATGGATGAAGCAGGCCGGTACTGGTGGATCTGGGCCTTCCTATTCGTTACGTTATTCCAATTAGTGGTTACCCTCCTGTATCCTCTGGTGATTGCGCCCCTGTTCAACAAGTTCACGCCCCTTTCGGAAGGTTCCTTGAAAGAAAAGGTCCTTGCTCTGGCGGAGAAACTAGGGTTCCAAACCAGGGGAATCTTTGTGATGGATGGATCAAAGCGGTCCCGTCATTCTAACGCGTATTTTACGGGGCTGGGAAAGGTAAAACGGATCGTTCTCTTTGATACCCTCACTCAAACCCTTTCTGAAGAGGAAACGTGTTCCGTTCTTGCCCATGAGTTGGGACACGAAAAACAGAAGCATATCCTGAAGATGTTCCTTGTTTCCAGCGTGTTCCTGTTCTTCGGGTTCCTCATTGTGGATGCCCTTCTACTCTACGAGCCTCTTTATCGAGCCTTTACCTTCCAGCGGCCTAGCTACCATGGGATCCTCACAATTTTGTCCCTCTGCGTAGGACCCTTTACATTCTTCCTTAACCCCTTGATCAACGGGCTTTCTCGAAGGTTCGAATACCAAGCGGATAGATTCGTTGTTGAGCGGGCGGGGCTAGGAGAAGCCCTTGCCTCTGCATTGCTCACCCTAAGTAAAGAGAATCTGACAAATCTAACTCCGCATCCCTGGTACAGCTTCTATCATTATTCCCACCCTACGTTGGGGGAACGGTTGCAGGCGCTAAGAAAAGGAACAGTTGCATAGGAAGTCGTGTCCAGTGAGAAATCTCCTCTAAGACGCCCTAATGGAGGGGATTTCGGTTACCTGATAGTTCCGCTGCGTGGTAAGAGCTCCGAACAAAGGGAGCAGAAGCAACGCCTGAAAACCCTAGTTCCAAAGCGATTTCCCGGTATCGAGCGAACTGTTTGGGGGAAACATACTCGACTACAGGGTGATGGTTCCGGGAAGGGGAAAGGTATTGGCCGATGGTTAGGTAATCACAGCCCACTGAACGAAGGTCCCGTAGAACCGAAACTACTTCGGGTTCTGTTTCTCCGAGTCCGACCATTATACCCGATTTGGTTCGTAGGGTTCCCTCTGAAAAAGGTTCTCGGGACATTGGTAGATCGACGGTTGGTGTCGTGATCGGGGAACTGGAATGGGACAAGCTTCCAGCTGTACAGTTAGTCGAGTTTCCCTGAGGGCTCGTAAGTCCCACTGCACACTCCTTTGCCCGGCGAAGGAGTTCGAGGCTTCGGGTGTAATCTGCCTGAGGTCTAACTTCCGGGTATAGGCGGGGAACAGTTTCCACGTTGTGGTTCAATACATCGGGCCCTGAATCGAGAACATCCTGTAGCGCATCCGGATCCCCTTGGAAGTCTGGGATCAGTACTTCAACCTGGGTGCCAGGTAACTGATCCTTTATGAGGCGAACGGTGCGAGCAAAGTAAGAAGCTCCCCCATCGGGAAGGTCGTCTCGAGTGACGGAGGTGATCACCACGTACCGAAGACTTAATTCCCGCACTGCTCGAAGCACTCGCTCCGGTTCTTCGGGATCTGGAGGAGCGGGGGAGCCAGGGGTAACATTACAGAAGGTACAGGTTCGGGTACAGAGGGGACCTAGGATAAGGAAAGTGGCGGTTTTACGACTGAAACATTCCATCCGGTTGGGGCAATTGGCTTCCTTACAGACGGTATGGAGGGAGTACCGGCTCAATACGGCCTGCACGGTGGTAAGTTCTGTTCCACTTCGAAGAGTTACTTTCAGCCAATCAGGTTTGCGATGAGGTGAGCTATTCATCCTATCTCCTTGAGCTGAGAGAGAAACAGATTGGAAGCAATGTCCACGACGCTCGAATCGGAAAAACCAAAGGTTTCTATTAGCGCTCGCAAAAGAATCGGTTTCACTTCTTCCATTTTCACCGAGCGCTTTAGGATGCTTTCCATAGAGGTAACCCCTGCTTCCTTCATACCGCAGGGGACGATCCACTGGAAGGCAGATAAATCGGTAGAAACGTTCAGGGCGAATCCGTGGGTAGTTACCTGACGCGAAACAGAAAGTCCTAAGGCCGCGATCTTATCCGGACCGATCCATACCCCCCGATGGGAAGGATGTCGGCTAGCATCAATTCCCCAGTGGGATAGAGCTCGAATTAAGGCTTCTTCCAGAAGGTGCACGAACTGTTTTATACTGCCTTTGGTTACGGCCAGATGAAAGATCAGATACCCTACCAGTTGGCCAGGACCGTGGTAGGTTACCTCTCCTCCCCGGTCGATCCGGATCACTTCCACACCAAAACTGCGAAGTTTCTCGGGGTCCAAAAGAATATCCCGCTCTGTTGCTCGTCGCCCGAGGGTTATGACCGGCGGATGTTCTAGAAGCAGGAACATGTCAGGGATACGGCCTTCTATTCGTTGCCTTCGGAGGGATTCTTGGAGTTGCCAGGCAGTTCTGTAGGAAACTCGACCTAAGTCACAGTAGTGCAGGTTCACGGTACTAATGTACCTAAGAGAAAAGGGGAAGGGAAGAGGGATGGAAGAGATCTTTCCGAAGATCCTAAAAGGGGCTTGAGAGTGGAGGAGTTGAGAAAATCCTAAAGTCGAAACAGCTCTTTCGCATTTTCCCCAAAAATTCGATGTTTTGTTCGCTTTTCTATCGGAAGGTTCTCCACCATTTGTTTAAACACCTCAATGCGAATCCAGGGATGGTCGCTTCCAAAAAGAAGTCGGTTTTCTGGATGAAACCTAAGGACGTACTCCATGGGTAAGGGAGAGGGGGAGACGAGATCTAAGTACACCTTTCGATAGTACTCGCCCGGAGGTTTTCGAATATGGTCTCGACCTCGCTTCTTGACCTCTGTTTGCTCTTCGATCCGGGGCATGAGGTAGGGAATCACTCCCCCGCAGTGGGGATGCACAATGGAAAGATTGGGATGTCGTTCCAAGATTCCTCCAAGAATCAGGCGTAACATGGCGATGGAATGATCTACCATGAGTCCAATCATGGGAATCATGCTGTAATCCTGTACCACTCCACCCCAGGTAGGAACCGTGGGATGTAACACCAAAGGAATGCCATCGTGCTCTGCTTGGGTATAGAGAGGCTCCAAATCAGAATGATCTATTGGTTTGCCCCCAATATGGGAATAGAGCACAACTCCTGACAAGTGTAAGCTATGGATGGCCCTATGGTATTCGGCTAAGTAAATCTCATGGCTTAGTTGCAAAGGAAGTACGGCAAGACCATAGAACCGATCCCTGTATTGAGAACAGAGACCACAGATTTCATCATTACAGAGCTGTGCTGCTGGGAGCGCAAGGTCTGGATCCAGCGCTTCAGGCCCTGGGATGTTCACGCTTAGAATACTGACGTCGATTCCCGCTCTATCCATGTCCTGGATTTTCTTTTGAGGGTCGTAAGATTCCAGATTCAATAGAAACGATTGAAGGTCCCCATACTGGATCCTAAAGGATCCCTCCTGCTTTTCCACCCGTATCCAGCCCCGGTTTTTCGTGAGGAGTTCAGCATAGGGGACAGGAAACACGTGGGATTGGCAGTCGATTGTGAGCGAAGAATAGGAAGAACTCATGAGGCGACTCCTTGTCGGGGTGATGCAACAGAATTGCGTTCTACCAATGAAGGTGTGAAGAGGATCTTTTCCCCTCGCATGGGTTCTTCCATGCGGGTGACCATGTCCACCGCTCGCACCCCCATTTCGTATCGGGGAACATGTAAGGTGGTGAGGGCAGGTACAGTGAACCTAGACTGGGGGATGTCGCCGATCCCAATGATGGAAACATCCTCAGGTACCCGCAGCCCTTGTTCAGCTAGATAATGAATCACTCCTATCGCTGTCTCTTATACACATCT
>JAOABU010000001.1 GCA_026418195.1 Spirochaetota bacterium
GCAATGATGGTTCCCTCGTGCATCACCGCAATATTTTCCACAATGGAAGTCAGCTTGGAAAGCTTGTGTTCCACGATCAACATTGTTTTCTTTTGCTTCTGAACTGCATTCTTTAATATAGGCACAATTTCGTCGATTTCTTGATCCCCCAAACCAGCAAACGGTTCGTCAAGGATCATTACCTCTGGATCCACTACATAGATCATTGCCAATTCGAGTTTTTTCTTGTCCCCCAATGAGAGGTTCCCCACTTGTTCTCCCTCCAACAAAGAAAGATGGAATAGATCGAGGACCTCCTCTACCCTCCCCACAGTTTCCGTGTCCAAAAGGGATCGAAAAAAAGACAGTAGGATTGAGTGGTTTCCTGTCTGTCTTCGATAGAGGGATAGGGCAACATTCTCGTAAACCGTAAGATTATCGAACACATGGACCAACTGAAAGGTTCGCAACATCCCCAATGAAACTCGGTCGGAAGGACCTAAAGAAGAAATTTCTTTTCCAAAAATCCGAATACTTCCCTTATCCGGGGGGTAATATCCAGTAATCAAGTTCACTAATGTTGTCTTTCCTGCCCCGTTGGGACCAATGATTCCAATGGAATCGTTAGACTTTAGTTCTATCGACACATCCCGCACAGCGGTAAAATCGCCGAACCGTTTTGTTACATGTTCTACCTGAATAGCCACCGATGCTGGCATAGAAAGGGCTCTCCCATCAGCGTATACAGGTGTCGCACCCCAACTTCTGTCGGGATGCGACACTCGACGTTACTTCTACTAATACGAAGTTGTACTAGACTTAATACCCTAAAGATTTCAAACTCGGAAGCGCTTCATCCCCACCGAAGGAACCCTGTACTTCGAATACGTCCCATTTATCCTTCCGTGCAGCGGGAGCCTTGCCCTTCACAAGGAAGGCCAGATATTTTCCCACCATCTGCTGATCCTGCCGGAAAAACATATCTCCTTTGATTGTAGGAATCATATTGTTCGGATTCGTAGCAGCCAATACAGCGCCCACCTTTGCCGCATCGAAAGACCCAGCTTTTTCCACAGCCCAGAAGAGAGTCTGAGTTGCAACGTAGGCAATAGAACCGTAGGCGTCTGGGGGTTCCTTCCACATAGCTTCATATGCTTTCCGATACTCCAGCGTTCTCTTCTCTACCTCGGGATCGCCTAGACCGGACAGATCATGGTAGTGATACATCAGTGCGTATACCTGACTAAGCGCAGCGTCTGGGATACCCCGTGCTACCACACTGGTGATGAAGGTGTTGAATACCGTAGTCACATTGAATAACCCCATATCGTATGCTTGCTTGATCACCGCAATGGCATCCCCTGCGAACTGGCTGGCCATGAAGATGTCAGGTTTCGTATCGATCGCTTTCCGAATAATGGCCGAGAAATCCACCGTGCCAAGGGGTGCTTCGGCGTATCCCACGATTTCTCCACCGTACTTCTCCACCGCTGCCTTCACCCCTTCGAAAATTGTCCTTCCCCAGGAATCTGAGCGGGCTAGGAAAAAGATTTTCTTCTTCCCGAGTTTGTTAATAGAGGAAGCTCCCGATAGATAGCCGATACTCCATGGGGTAAAGGCTACTGAATAGGTAGCCACTGCAGGATTCCCTTTTTTAAAGGAATCGAGGGCAGGAACACAAGCTGCCAGGTAAGGCATGGGAGTAATTTTCATCTCTTCATTCAATGCAGCGGCCATCGGGTTCCATACCGTACCAACAAGGGCATTGATTCCTTCCTGTTGGAGTTCGCGGAACCGTCGAATTCCCACGTCCAGTTTTGCCTCATCGTCCTTGATACTCGTTTCTATCTTTACCTTTCCCCAAGGCATGGATAGCCCACCTTGCTGATTCTTTTGCTCTACCGCCAGTAGGATCGCGTTCTTCTGTGTTTCTGCCACTGCCGCAAAGGTTCCGCTTAGAGAGGTCATAATACCTAATTTATAGACCTTCGGACCGGAGACAGATTCCTGCTTGCCCCCGGCATATACAAATGACCCTGCGATCAGGAGGGCCACTAGGGCAAGAATGTACCATTTCTTCATCTCATACCCCCTCAAAATTATAGGATTGTAATACGATTATACAACACTTACTGTAGTTGTCAATGAAAATTTATCGGTTTCACCATGGATGATTGAATACTTTCCTACAAAGATGTAGTATATTAGGGGTATGGGAGATTTGAATCGTCAGACAGACGCGGAAAAGATCGAAGAACTTTCCCTGCTTTTCGAGATCAGCCAAATTATTGATCAGAGCGTAGATATTAAACAAGCGATACAGCCGGTGCTAGATACGTTGGCGACCCGAATGAAGATGGTCAGAGGAACTATAACAATCCTCAACCGATCTACGGGCGAAATCTTTATTGAGGCTGCTCATGGGCTTACCAGTTCTCAAATTCAAAAAGGTCGCTACAAATTGGGTGAAGGAGTTACGGGAAGGGTGATCCAGATGGGAATGCCCATGATTATTCCCAAAATCTCTGAGGAACCCCTATTCTTGAACAAAACAGGAGCAAGGAAAAACCTTAAAAAGTCGGATATCAGCTTCATCTGCGTTCCTATAAAGCTAGGAAACGAAACACTAGGTGCCATCAGTGTAGATAAACTTTTTCAAGAGAATGTGAGATACGAAGAGGACGTACGCCTCCTATCCATTATCGCATCCATGCTGGCCCAAGCTATTAAGCTTCGTCAGTCCTTCTATGAAGAACGGGAACAACTGGTAGCAGAGAATGCCCGCCTTAAAGCAGAACTCCGTGATCGTTTCCGTCCCTCCAATATCATCGGGAACTCAAAGGCCATGCAGGATGTGTTCGATCTCATTGCCCAAGTAGCTAGAAGCGATACAACTGTGTTGATTCGAGGAGAAAGCGGAACAGGCAAGGAACTGGTTGCCCATGCGATCCACTACAACAGTGCCCGCTCGGACAAACCCTTTGTGAAGGTGAACTGCGCTGCCTTGCCCGAAACTGTGATTGAGAGCGAACTCTTTGGACATGAAAAAGGAGCCTTTACCGGCGCCATCGCTACTCGCAAAGGTCGATTCGAATTGGCTAATGGGGGAACTATATTCTTGGATGAAATTGGAGATCTTTCTCCTACCACTCAAATTAAACTGCTCCGAGTTCTACAAGAGCGCGAGTTCGAACGAGTAGGAGGAAACGATACGATCCGTTGCAACGTACGGATCATAGCCGCTACGAATAGGAATCTGGAACAACTGATGGAAAAAGGCACCTTTCGGGAAGACCTTTACTATCGCTTGAATGTCTTTCCTATTCACATCCCTCCTCTCAGGGAGCGAAAGAGCGATATTATCCTGTTAGTGGATCATTTTATAGAAAAGTACGCTACTCTCAACCATAAGAAAATTCAGCGAATCTCCACTCCCGCCATTGATCTGTTGATGGCTTACCATTGGCCAGGAAACGTTCGGGAACTAGAGAATTGTATAGAACGGGCCGTACTCCTTTCTACCGACGAGGTAATCCATAGCCATCATCTTCCCCCTAGTCTCCAGTCCGCGGAATCTACCAACACCCGACTCCATACAACTCTGAAGGAAGCAATGGACAACCTCGAAAGAGAATTGATTCTTGATGCCCTTAAATCCACGAAAGGGAACATGGCGAAAGCAGCAAAGTTACTAGGAATTACAGAGCGAATCATGGGCTTGCGAGTGCAGAAACACCGAATCGATCCCAGAGTGTACCGTGCCTATTCTAAGCATTAAGAAGGACTATCCCCCAACACATCCATAAGTTTTCCACAGCGTTCTCTGTATTGCTCGTATCTTTCTCGAAAGAAGGTTTCAAGGGTTGGCGAAGGTTCAATCAACTCATCGAACCGAACCAGTTGATCTGCAGCTTCAACGAAATCCTTGTAACCTCCTTCTGCGGTATGAACAATGGCAAGGCCACCTAACAGTTCTGCATCCTTCACTTGGGGAATCATGAGAGGTTTCCCTACGATACTCGCCTTCATATGGTTCCAGATCCTATTGTTTGCCTGACCTCCAGAAACCCGCAGGACATCTATGTGGCATCCTGCCTGTTCCAACCTTTCGATAGTAGACCGCACGGCATACCCAATGGCTTCTATCACAGCAAACCCCAACTCTGCCTTACCATGCTCGGTACCGAGACCCACGAAAATCCCTCGAGAAAAATCCCACCCATTCCCCGGTTGGGCAAAAGGGAAGAAACTTGGAACTCTTCCAGGGGTTTTCTGCACTTCCGGCAAGAGACTTTGTATAGCCCCCATCATCTGATCGTAGGCTAAGGTTTTTTGATTGGTAAGTTCTCGGAACCATTCAAATAATCTGCCCGAAGAAGTAAGCATCCCTGCGAGTGTATAAAGGCCATGTACTAGGTGGGGTAAACATCGTAGCCCTTTCTTCTGAACAGGCGTGGGAATGCACACATTGATCCCCTCCGAGGTTCCTGCTCTATCGCAAGTCCTTCCCACCTTTGTAGTTGCTGTTCCAAGTAGGCTCATGAGGTAATCAGGGCCACCCGCATACACTTTTAAATCCGGCATCAGGCCAAACCGCAGGGCTCCTTCCTTTGATACTTTCCCAACCAGGCTACCGGGTCGAATCAGGGGAGGAAAAAGTTCTGCGGGCAATCTGTACCTGTCCAATTCCTCTCCGTTCCAATAGTAAGGATCGAACTCTTCCGATGGAGAGACGGTAATCTTTTCTCCGGTTAGTTGGTAGACTAGGTATTCTGGACAAGTAAGAAATTGGGTTGTCCGTACAAACGATTCCCTTGCGTTCTCTTGAAACCATCGAGCCTTGGGGAGAAATAGACTCTTACCGCCGGGAACTGGGTGTTCCCTTCCATCCAACCAAAGGAGACCAAAAAAGGTAGGGTTACCCATTGCGTCGATAGGTACTAGAGAAGGTCCCTGACCACTAAAGATGATACGATCAGGAATCAAAGTGTTCAGGCTACCCACGAGGATCTTAAAAGCCTTCTCCCATCTCCTAGGATCGAACCGATGAAAGTTCTCTGTACCAGGATCAGCTAGGGGGATTCGCAGAAGTTGTAGAACCTTCCCATCCTCTTTGAACACACCTCCTTTCAGCGAGGAGGTACCCACATCTATGCAGAGGATGGAGTGTCCCATATCAATCTCTAACTTTTGTGCCCGCTCAGTAGTTTCTGAATGATCTTTCTATTGTCTAGAAGTTCACTCAAACTCATATTGTGGTGTAGCCGAGAAATGATCCGCGCGAACAAGTTCGACACATCTGCACTGATGTACCATTCCCTCGATAGAAGCCGATCATCGTGTTGTACCGCGTTGGTTCCTATGATTCGATAGAAGTAGCCTGCCCGGTAGGCTTCCTCAAAATGGTTTACCGCATCTCCTGTAAAGAGGGGAATACTTACTGCGCAGATGATCTGCTTTGCCCCCATTTCTTTCAGAATCTTCATTGCCTTTATGAGAGTACTTCCTGTACCGAGCATGTCGTCCACCATGAATACTATTTTTCCTTCCACAGAGCCTAGAAGTTTCATGGTTACAATATTGCTATCCTTCGCATTAAGAGAAAACCGCGAGTAGTCCCGTTCTTTGTAGAGTACGGAGAGAGGAACTCCTAAACTTGAGGCAAAGAACTTATTCCGATCTACGGCTCCCGTATCTGGCGCCACTACTACTAGATCGGGATTTCGCAAGTCGAGGATTTCCGATAGTTTTACTAGGATCTGATAGGAAGCATGGAGGTTTTCCAATAACAGGGTGCGAAATCCATTATAGATATCCCGGGAATGGATATCTAGGGTGATAATCCGTTTCACTCCCATGAACTCAAGGATCTGCCCTACACGAACTGCGGTCAGACCTTCCCTACCTTTCTTTTTATGTTGACGACTGTAAGGATAGGTCGGGAGTACAACGGTAATGCTTCCTGCTCCTGCTTGTAATGCGGCATCAATAGTAACCATCAAACAGAAAAAATGTTCATTCACATTCAATTCAAAGGTTTCCGGAGAATTGGAGAACCGCAGAGGAAGGTGGTTTTCCACATCTTGCACGATGTACAGATCCATGCCGCGAATGGAGGAAAGGATCTCTACTTTGAACTCCCCGTTAGGGAATCGGGTATAGGCTGCCGGAATTCTGAACTCGGGGATTCGACAAGTTTCTGTGCTCCCTCGCATTACTCCTTTGGGAGACTGCAAGTCTTGATCGTAGTTGAGATCCCGTGAAATTTCTTCTTTGGAGCGCTCGTACTTCGCAGCTAGTAGGGCTGCCTTCCGATCAAACCTGCGTTTATAAATACGTTTCAGGTGTTTGATGATGGAATCAGCGAATGCTTCCCCTCCTGGGCAGGGAATGATACCGAGTGTTTCTGGTCGGATATGGCTCATAGGTTTCAAAAAAACCATACCATACGGACAAGGGGCGGTCAAGGATCAGAAAAAGGGAATAGATTTTTTCTCCTTCCTTGGATAGTATGTCAGACATACAGGAAAGCTCTCATGCGTTGGAGATGGTTTAACATCCCGGTAGTAATATACATATTCTTTCCCTTTGCCTTGGGGGCGAATCCTGCCTCCCTTCCTTCTCCGCCTACTGTTACTTCGTTGGCCGCTATCCTAATGGATGCCACTACAGGGACTATCCTCTACGAAAAGAATGCTGACCTTCCACACCCTCCCGCTTCCCTCACAAAGGTAGTTACGATCCATATCCTCCTGGACAAGATAAAAAAGGGTGAGTTCTCTTGGCAAACACCGGTCCCTTTACCTCCTGAAACTTGGGCCAGTCATCAGCCTTCTGATTCTTCTCTCATGTTCTTAGGGCCGAACCAGAGAGCGACTGTTCAGGACATCCTTCAAGGCCTGGCAGTAGCTTCGGGGAATGATGCTGCCATAGCTGCTGCTTTGTTCGTTTCTGGTTCGGTTTCTGCCTTCGCACAGAGGATGAATCAAGAGGTAGAGAGATTAGGTCTGAAGAACCTCTATTTCGTAGAGCCTTCAGGATACGATGCATCCAATCGAATTACTGCCCGGGATTTCGCCCTGTTCTTGAAATTCTATCTGGAAGCACACCCCGAAAGTTTGAATACCCTCCACAGTCTTCGGGAGTTCACCTATCCCCGTCCCGAAAATGTGGAGAATGGTCAAAAGGTAAGACCTATCACCCAGTTCAATAAAAATTCCCTGGTATACACATACCCATGGGCCGATGGGATCAAGACAGGATTTCTGTACGAATCGGGATTTAACCTTGCAGCTACCGCAAAGAAAAACGGAACCCGTCTATTGGTGGTAATTCTGGGCACCACCAGCTCTAATCTGCGAAAAGCGATACAGATCCGTAACGATGAAGCGGTACGCCTATTGGAATATGGGTTCACACACTTTATGACATGGGAAGTTCCCGTACCACCCCTGAGTTCCATACGGGTTTGGAAAGGATCTACCCTGAGCTTCACCCCCACAGTTCCTTCTTCCCTACCTGTAACCGTACGAAAGGGAAGGGAGGCCCACATCCGGGTTCAATGCACCCAATCGTTTTTCATTGAAGCTCCTGTTCAACCCAATACAGTGATAGGGACTCTCCGCATCTACGATGGAAGTACGATTCTTAAGGAAGGGAATCTTTTAGCAGGAGTAGAGATTCCTAGAGGTTCCTGGTTCCAGATAGTCAAGGATACACTCATCGTATTCTTCCGCAAACTCTTTCGTATGCCCGTATAGAGGTATGCATAGAACTCCTTGACAGCATCTAAACATTCCCAGTACATTTTAGTTAGGACATCCAAAGAATATTCAGGGAGCCTCATGATGGAAACGATTCGATTGCAAGATTTGAAAGTTGGAGACGAAGCTGAAATCCTAGGGTATGCTCCCTGCGATCCTACGTATCGTAATAAATTGTTGAGTTTAGGGTTGACAAAAGCTACCAGGATTCGATTGATCCAGAAGGCTCCTCTTGGGGATCCAGTAGAAATTGAGGTGCGAGGGTTTCGACTATCCCTCCGTAAAGATGAGGCAAATGTTATTCTATTGAGAAAGCTTAATGGGGAACCAAACAGTAACGGCAAACAGTCTCGGAACGATGAAACTAAAGACGCTCATGGGGAAGAGCACGGATTCTTGAACCAAGGCCCAATCCCCCATCGAAAACGATTCCGATGGGGGTTGAGGCGATTTCTCTTTGGGCAACTGTTCCTTTAAAGAGGATCATCCAACCTTTACGACCGCCTTGATCACTCCGGTTTTTGGGTTCCGCCAGAGGGGGAATTGATCAGCTGCTTCTTCCAGGCTCGCTGTATGGGTAATGAATCCTTCAGTGCTAATGCGCCGATTTTCCATTGCAGAAATCACATTCCGAAAATCCTCGAACGTAGCATTTCGACTAGCATAGAGGGTGATTTCCTTTCGATGGAATAGGGGATCGGAAAATGTGATATCTGCCGTTACGAGACCTACAAACACTAACCTTCCCCCTTGAGAAACAAAGTTAAAGGATTCCATCATCTGTTTGGCATTCCCTGTAGCATCCATAACAAGGGTTGGGTTTTCTCCCCCTGTCACCTCTAAAATCCGTTGTTCTACCGAGTCTTTACCCGCCAGAATTGTCACATCTGCCCTAGCTACCCGCTTAGCATATTCGAGTCTCTTCTCGTTGATGTCCAGTACAATTACCCTAGCTCCTTGTTCTTTTAATCCGTGTATCCCCCCGATGCCGATGGGACCTGCACCTACCACTAGCACGGTTTCTTCTGGTTTTACCTCTGATCTCCTCACCCCATGGAACCCAATGGAAAAACATTCGACCAGAGCAATATCTTCCACCGAAACCTTTCCCGCAGGCACGAGGTACTTTGGATGGATGGCGAAATATTCCCGCATACCACCATCTGTATGCACCCCGAGGCATTGCAGTTCAATGCAGCAGTTCGTTTTACCCCTTCTGCAAGCAATGCATTTCCCACAGTGTAGGTAGGGCAAAACGGCTACAATATCTCCTTCCTTCACATGGGAAGCTTGTTGTCTGACGTCCTTAGGAATTTCGACTACCTGAACCGCCAATTCATGCCCCACGATTCGGGGATAGGAAAAAAAAGGCTGATTCCCTCCGTAAGCATGTAGGTCCGTTCCACAAACACCTACTCTGAGTACCTTTACTAAAACCTCGTTCTTTTGGGGAACAGGTTTAGGAACCTCCTCGAGGACCATCTCGTTCGGTTGCCGCAATACCAATGCTTTCATACTCGTTCCTCTCCTAGTTGAAGTTGTTCTTTTCTAAAGAGGGTAAACAATTCTCCCTCCAACCGTGCAATTTCCTGGTTCCCCGGTACCCTGTCTTCTATAGGGACTGGATTCCTAAGGGTATGGACGATACGGGTAGGGATTGGAGAAAGAAGAAGGATCTCATCCCCTACTAACAGAGCCTCTTCGATATCATGGGTTACGAAGATTGTCGTTTTAGGAGAGTTAGATCGCAATTGCTGGAACATCGAAAGGAGTTGGAACTTCAACGGTGGATCCAACCCTTGGAAGGATTCGTCCATCAAATACAGATCTGGCTCGTAGAGGTACGCTCTAGCCATCCCTACTCGCCGGTACATTCCACCCGAAAGTTGATCTGGAAATAATGACAGAGCCTGTTCCAACCCTACTAACCGTAATACGGATCGAATCCTGTCTAACCTCGCTTCTAGCGGCAACCTTTGAGGAAGTATAAGGTCGAGATTCCTTTTCACAGTGAGCCATGGAATCAACCGAACATCTTGAAACATGTACCCTACCCGGATGTCCGTAGGGGGTTTATCACCTACACGAACGCTTCCTGCTTGCGGAGTTAATAATCCAGCCAGTAAGTTCAGGATAGTGGTCTTTCCACACCCGGAAGGTCCTAGGAGGACCGTCACTTTCATCGAAGGGAATTGAGCAGAAAAACGATCGAGAATTGTTACAGATCCATACGCAAAACGTACGCTCTCCAACTCAACCCTCATGCCAACCTCTTCAACCTTTTTACGATCCAGCGAAAGATGGACTCTGTAGAGTAACTCAGGACCAGTGCGGCCAACGTCCAGGCAAAGACTCTTGCTGTTTCTAGACGGAGTTTAGCCTCTTGCATTCCAGTTCCTATTCCAAGAATGGGTTGACTCAACACTTCGGAAGCCACCACCACTCGCCAAGATAGCCCTAAGGCAGAAGAGGCACCTCCTACTAAGTACGGGAGAATCGAAGGCAACACCACATATAGGATTCGCCTCCATGGTTCAATCCGATACACCTTTGCCATCTCGATCAGACGTCGATCTACTGCTAAGATCCCTTCTACCACATTAGTTGTGATAATAGGAAAGCCCATGAGAAATGCTACGAATACAGGAACGGTTTCTGTTGGAAACCAGATCAGAGCAAGGAGGATAATGGCTAGCACAGGAGTAGATTGGACACTGGTCAAAAACGGTCGAAAGAATTCCCTGAAAAGGTACGATTTCCCTGAAAGAATCCCCATACAAAGACCTAAAAGGATCGATAAAAAGAAACCCGTGATTCCTCGAACTAGTGTTGCACCGAAAGATTGGTAGAATCCTCTTGCGTTCAGGAGGATCCAGGTTTCCTTTAACGTGTCTTCTGGAGAGGGCAGAATGATCGGACTATCCATCCATTGGGAGGCTAATTTCCACAGGAGTAGAAAACTACAGAGGGAAACGATACGGATGGTCAGAAGGGATCTTCGCCCCTCAGGGGATGGCATAGAACTCCGAATCTGGAAGTTTTCCACCGATTGCTTCAGGAGCAAACTGTAGTAGAATTTTTAAGAATCGTTCTACTACAGGTCGAGCTTCTTTTGCCGGCACAAAGGTCAGGTTACACCTAGGAATGGCATCTTTCGCATCCTCCCTTTCAATCCCAAAGGACAATTGGGTGGCCAAAATCCCCGCCTCTTCAGGATTCCTCTTCACCCAATCCTGTGACTCCCGATACAGGGTGAGGAAAGAATCCACGAGGGAACGATGGGAGCGTAGGAACGAGAACTTCACAACGAGAGCTGTCATCGGATAGGTAGGAGTATCAGGGTAGAGAGCTTTCCATTCCTCCTGTAAATCTGAAATGATTCGGGCATCTGAGCGAGCTCGCAACACCTTCGTGGCAAACGGTTCAGGTAGAACCCCCGTCTTTTCTCTTCCTGCTATGAGGAGCTGTGCAAGTTCCACGGGAGCATATCGAAACTCTACCTTAATTCTACCCTGCAACCCTTTTGCCTCCAGAATATGCCTCAGAATAAACTCAGGAGTAGAACCTTTTGCCACATTCTGGATTTGATCTATGGTTTCTAGATTCTTGATGCTTGGATCTGTAGAAATACAGTATAGAACCCCATTTCCAATAATAGCAGCCAATCCGTAAGGAATTTTTTTATTGTATAAATTTACCGCTAGGTTTGCAGGAAGAGCAGCTAGATCGATTTCCCCATTTAAAAGCCTTGGAATCACTACATCAGGGGAAGGGTATGCAAAGAACTCGGTTCGCACACCCGGAGCCAACAAAGGTTTTTCCTGGATTAGTTTGATCATTCCTAGACCTGTAGGTCCTTTCAACGCAGCGATACGGACCACTTCAGGTTGCGAAACCAGAGGTAGAAGGCATGCCAAAGACTCAACCATGAACATAAAGAGGAAAACCGTCTTACATCGAATCATGGCTATCCTCCTTTGATCTCTACTCTACCCGTACTCTAACATACCGTTTTTTTCCTGCCCTGAGCAATAGAATCCCATCCTGGATAGAAGAGATATCGAGCATTTTTTCCAACTCCGTCACTTTCTCCTCATTGACAAATGCCCCTCCCTGTTGTATCAACCTTCGAGCTTCGCTTTTAGAAGGACAGAGGCCAGATTCTACGAAGAGATCAATGGCAAGGATTCCCTGTTGAATCCGTTTAGCAGCGATTCTATAGGTAGGAACTGCATCCGCATCCCCTGCAGTTCCTCCCTTTCCAAACAACGCTCTTGCTGCTTGAAGGGCTTTATCAGCCTCTTCCTTCCCATGGATTAAAGCAGTTACTTCCCAGGCTAGTCGTTCCTTTGCCTGATTAATGGCACTATCCTTGGCAGATCCCAATGCCTCGCATTCTGATACCGGCAGAAAGGTGAACATAAGAAGGAATCGTTTTACATCAGCATCCGTTACATTCCTCCAGTACTGAAAGAACTCGTAAGGGCTCGTTAAGGCAGGATCTAGGAACAAAGCACCTTTCTCTGTCTTTCCCATCTTCTTTCCATCTGAGGTAGTAACCAAGGGAAAGGTTAGACCATAGGTTTCCACCCCCCGGATTCGACGAATCAGTTCGATACCTGCCACGATGTTTCCCCACTGATCATCCCCCCCAATCTGAAGCCGACATCCATGCCGGTCATATAACTGAAGAAAGTCGTAACTCTGAAGGAGCTGGTAATTAAACTCGATGAAGGTTAATCCTGTCTCGAGTCTCTTTCGGTATGCTTCGAAGGAAAGCATCCGATTCACCGAAAAATGCACCCCTATATCTCTGAGGAAATCGATGTAGTTCAAATTAGCCAACCAGTCCTTGTTGTTAGCGGTAAAGGCGGTTTTCCCATCGAACCCGATGAACGCATCCAACTGTTTACGAATCCGTTCGGAGTTTTCATCGATCTGTTCATAGGTCAACATCTTCCGCATCTCCGTTTTACCCGAAGGGTCGCCGATGCGGGCTGTTCCTCCTCCGATTAGGGCTATGGCAATATGTCCTGCCTCATGTAGGTGCCGTAGAGCAAAGAAAGGCACCATATGACCAATATGGAGGCTAGGACCTGTAGGGTCACAACCTACATAGAATGTAACCGGACCTGCATCCATCAGAGCCGAGAGCCCCTCAAAATCGGTGCACTGTTGAATAAAACCTCTCTCCTGTAAGATCTGTAAGGCCCTGTTCATCAAACACCCACCCTCTTGTACTCTCGAATGCTTTGGCGAATCGCAGGAACCAATTCCTCAATCTTCAAGCGTATCTGTTCCATCGAATCCCGATACCGAAGGGTAACAGTTCCATCATCCTTTGTCTGATAATCCACTGTTACGCAGAAGGGAGTACCCACTTCATCCTGTCGTCGATACCTTCTACCAATCGAACCAGACTGATCGTAGAAGGTAGTGAACTGTTCCCTAAGTTCTTCTACTATCCGTCGGGCAATTTCTGGAAGACCATCCTTCTTCATTAAAGGGAATACTCCTACGGTAATGGGAGCAATTAACGGATGGAACCGAAGAACCGAACGGGTTTCTCCATCGGGAAGCAGTTCTTCCTCGTACGCATCAGAGAGCACCATCAAGACACTTCGAGTTAACCCCGCAGAAGTTTCGATGATATAGGGAATGTAACGTTCCTTCGTTTCTTCATCCAGGTAAGAGAGATCTTTCCCCGAGTACTCGCTATGCCTTCGAAGGTCGTAATCGGAGCGGTTGTGGACTCCTTCCAGTTCTCTCCAACCCATGGGAAACTCGTACTGGATATCGTAGGCATCCTTTGCATAATGGGCTAGTTCATCCGGTCCATGCCGATGCCAGCGGAGTTTGGATGGACGAATCCCTAACTTGTGGTAGTACTCCATCCGTTTCTCTCGCCAGTACGCGAACCATTTTTCATCCTCTCCTGGTTTCACGAAAAACTGCATTTCCATCTGTTCAAACTCGCAGGTCCGGAAAATGAAGTTTTTGGTCACGATTTCGTTCCGAAAAGCCTTTCCCACCTGGGCAATCCCGAATGGAATCTTCAACCGACTCGTCTGCATACAGTTTTTATAGTTCACATAGATCCCTTGCGCCGTTTCCGGTCGAAGGTAAACAATGGAAGCATCGTTTTCCACGGGTCCAATGTGGGTTTTGAACATCAGGTTAAACTTCCGAGGTTCGGTCAACTGTCCTCCACACTCAGGACAGATCCGCTTAACCCGATTTTCTTCTGGGATCATGTCTTCCCGGAAGCGTTGCTTGCATTGCTTGCAGTCCACCAGAGGATCTGTGAAGTTTTCTACATGACCGGATGCCTCCCAAACTTTTGGGTGCATAAGGATGGCCGCATCTATTCCCACGATGTTTTCGTGAAGCTGAGTCATTTCCTTCCACCAGAATTGCTGGATCCGATTCTTCAGTTCCACCCCTAAAGGACCATAGTCCCATGCAGAGGATAGACCTCCATAGATTTCACTGGACTGAAATACGAAGCCCCTCTGCTTGCATAAGGATACCAAGGTTTCCATTGTTAATTCTGCCATGCTGTTCTCCCATTATTTTAGTGTACTCTTACTCCGATAGAAGCTGTATAGCCCTCTGTATGCGTTTCATCGTCTCTTCTCTTCCAAGAATCTGTATGGACTCCATCAAGGGAGGGGATACAGAGGACCCTGTAATAGCTACCCGTAGCGGCATCAGCAGGTTCCCTAGCTTAATATTCAAAGATTCTGAGAGGGTTCTAAGGAACTCCTCACTCTGGTGGGGATCCTTCGGGAACCATTGATCCATCGTCGAAAGAAGAGTCTCCAGAGTCTTCCTAGCCTCCTCTCTGCTTCCTTTCTTGGGGACCAACGCCTCTACAGGGTACGGTAGAAGGTCCTGAAACAGGAATCGTATCCATTGAGATGCATCAGTCAAAAATTTTAACCTTTCCTGAATCAAAGGAATACAGGCAGTTAGTTTTCTATCTTCCTCTTCGGTTATGGGATTGCTCAGAATACCATCTCGTTGCAGGAATGGAATCAACTCTTTCTTCAATGTTTCTTTATCCCGTTCTCGAATATAGACTCCATTGAACCATTCCAATTTCTTGTAATCGAATACTGCAGGTGCTTTATTCAGTTTATCTAAGGTGAAGAGCTTTTCCAGTTCTTCCTTGGTAAAGAGCTGTCGAGAATCGTCGTAGGACCAACCAAGGAGAGAAATGTAGTTGATGATGGCTTCGGGTACGTATCCTGCATTGCGAAATTCGATTAAACTGGTAGATCCATGCCGCTTGGAAAGCTTGTGACCATCCGAACCCATTACCATGGGCAGATGGCAGTATTCAGGAGGTTCCCATCCGAAGGCTTGATAGATCAATACGTGAAGGGGACAGGACGGAATCCATTCCTGGGCTCTTAAGATATGAGTAATCTGCATAAGGTGGTCATCCACTACATTGGCTAAATGGTAGGTGGGGTAACCATCCGATTTTAATAATACAGGATCCGGATTGATATCCTTATTCGCATGCACCACGGTGCCGATCAATCGGTCATGGAAAGTGGTAGTTCCTTCTAAGGGGATTTTCAACCTAACCACATACGGTTCTCCAGCGCGTTTCCTCCTTTCCGCTTCTTCTAACGAAAGATTCCTGCAATGTCGATCATACCCGATGGGTTCCTTCCGTTTCGCCTGCTCTTCCCTGAGTTTTTCCAACCGCTCTGGGGTACAAAAACAATAGTACCCTCGTTCAATCTGTACTAATTTTTCTGCATGTTTCTGATACAGGGCTGTGCGTTCAGACTGAAAATAGGGACCATAGGGACCTCCCACCCGGGGTCCTTCATCCCAACGGATACCTAGCCAATCGAAAGTATCGTAGATATCCTGCAAAGCTCTTGGATCGTACCGTTCCCGGTCTGTGTCCTCTATTCTCAAAATAAAGGTGCCCCCGGAAGATCGGGCAAAAAAGTAATTAAACAGGGCGGTCCTCACCCCCCCGATATGCTGTAACCCTGTGGGAGAGGGGGCATAGCGTACACGAACACTCATGGATGATCCTTTTATTATGGAAATGTTTTAGGCATTATAAACTAATGACGGAGTCGGTTCAAGAGATAGAGGAAAACCATTGAAAACAGATACACGATCAGATATGTGAGGTTCAAACCTAGGACAGGCAGTAGAAAGGCTAGAAGAAGGTAGAACAGTAAGAGATTCATCACACTGTAAGCAAATCCTGTAATGATTCCCGGATACACGTTAGGACCTTCCTCGACATGCAAGAACACCAACACTTGAAAGAGGATAATCGGAAAGGCTGAAAGGATCCCAGACCATACAGGGCCAATGATTCTAGCCAATCCCGTAATCGATGCAATGGTAAACGCTGTAATCAGTCCTCTTAAAAGGACCAACTTGAGATTGAACTTGGTTTTAGGCGGTTTAATGGAAGGAGGGATGAGCCACCGAACCAACCCTAGGTTGAGGAAAATCGTTCCGAAGGTTAAAAGAAGAGCTACCTCTATCCGTAGGGGAAGCGCTCGAAGACACAGGGAAACAACCCCATACACGAGGATCGCAACCAGGGAAGACCGAAGGGCAGCTATAATTCGTAGGGGATGGGGGAACCATCGATCGGTAAGATAGTAGGAAAGAGAGAAGAGTAATGATGAGCTCAACCCGAGTATCCCCCATGGGATCGCTCTAATCAGAAAGGGAATTCCCTGTTCGTAGGCTAAGAAATAGGTCGATAAGCCGGCCCCTAGTGGCAAACCCATGAGAATCCCTCCTACGGCAGGGCGTACTCGTTTGGAGATTTCGGTTAAAAGGATTACTAGGGTTAATGTGATGAGTATCTTAATGAAGAACATACGATAAGCACGGAAACAAAGGGGAACATATGCCGAAGACGGGACTTGAACCCGTACAGCCGGTTAGGGCCGGGGGATTTTAAGTCCCCTGTGTCTACCAATTCCACCACTTCGGCCTCCTCTGCATAGTACAATTTGACTTTTTTTGCGTCAAGCGGATCTTAGATTCTACGGGGTATGCGGATTTCTACTCGAGTTCCCTTCTTGATTCTACTTTCTACCTGAATTGTACCCTCGTGAGCTTCGACGATATTCTTTACGATCACCAATCCTAACCCCGTTCCTCCCTTACTAAAGGAATAGAAAGGAACGAAAATGTGGGAAAGCACTTCCTTCGTCATCCCCTGCCCGTTATCTTCCACGAGGAACCGTACGTGAGTTTCATTCGTCTCTGCATGGATCCGTAACGTTCCACCTTGAGGCATGGCTTTACGGGAATTGTCGGTAAGGTTTAAAAATACCCTGAGCATCCGCTCTTCATCCATCAAAACGGGCTCCTGCACTTGGTTCTCAATTTTCAGTTCGATTCCTGCACTTTCCAATCCGCTGGTTATGTAGGATCTCAATTTTTCGAAGAACTGATGTAGACTGACAATTGAGAGATTCAACCGGATTTCGCCCCGACTATAATCCAACAATTCACCCACAAGGAGGTTCAACCGCTCTGTCTCTTTCAGAATGTTTGAGGCATACTTTTTCACCCGTTCCACCTGCTCTGGGTTGAGAAGGATCATCTCCCCATAACTTCGAATCACAGATACGGGATTCCGAATATCGTGAAGCACCATGGAGGAGAATTTTCCAAGACTGGTCAATCGTTCGTTCTTTAATAGTTCTTCTTGAACCAATCGAAGTTCCTCATTCGCTTGTTGCAATTCCAGATTCCGCTGCCTGAGTCCACCGACAAAGTATTCATTGCTCTTGCGAATCATAGCGGAAAGGGACTTGAGTATGGAAATGGCGACTCGACCGTTCTTCTCTAGAATCGCATGAAAATCATCTCGGAAGATTCGTAATACTTCTAAATCCGTCTTAGCAACCACTGTAGCACTGCGAGGTAACTCATCCACTAAAGCCATCTCACCGAACAGATGACCGTCGGTGTGTACAGCTAGTAAGTCTGGTTGTGTATCGAAATAGTCTTTCCATACTTCTGCTGAACCATGGATGATAATGAAAAAATAGTCTGCTTTGTCCCCCTCTTGAAAAACGATATCTCCTTGAGCGTATCGTTTTCGTTCGCATACCAACGAGAGGGCATCCAGTTCTTCATCTCTAAGATCACGAAAGAAGTAAACCCCTCTAAGAAGGTTCCTTACCTCCCTGTCCACTACCTTTTCCATTCTTCCTTCTCGCTCCCAAGAATGGGAATAAAAAAACCCCGCTACCAAATAGCAGCGAGGCTATATATAGCGAGGTACGGTTGCGTTTCCAGAATCTTACCAAGCATCCAGCATATCGTCGGCATCACGGTTTTCTTCAGCAAACAAATCAGTTACGGCTCTTAGATCATCGAAGTAGATGTAGTAATTCCCATAGGTTTCCCGCATATCACATTCTACAGCAAATCCGAGAAACTTAATACCAGTTTGGGTACTGTAATGGGGATTGCGCTGTTCTACGGTAGGAGGAATTGCAACAACAAGCTGCTTCCATCCTGAGAAGTTCAATTTTCCAACCGTGAGCTCGAAGGGCTTGCCAGAGAAATCCTCTAATAGAACCTTCAATGTATGGTTATAGTTGCGTCCTGCAACCCATACAGAGAGGGTTTTCACCACCCCTGCGATTCCTAGTGGCCTGGATGGTTTTATGGTAATCGTGGCAGCCCCTCGACGGAAGAACTCGGTTTTAACCCCCAGCACGTATTTGTCTTCCTCTTTTATGCCAATCTGCTGTTCATCGGGGATCGGTTTTTTGGCTGCCGGTGCCCCTTCCAGTCTTCGAGCGGACACAATCCCTTGATCTCCCGAGAAGGCTACTCGCCAGAAGCCCGCATCCTCAAACTTGGAAAGGGATATCTCCTTTAGTTTCTGCTGGGCAGTGTCTACTCCGATGTTCTGAGCCACCGGTTGACCGGGCCCGGGCGTTGTGCCTGCTCGTTCGGTTTGAGAAAAGAGGGTCGGTACAGTGAGAAGGACGATCAAACAAAGGATACTTAGTTTCTTCATAGTAGGCTCCTATCTTTTCCCTTGAGCTTCAGACCAAAGTTTCTGCACTTGTTCTGGATTGGCAAGTGCATCTCCATCGAAGGGTGTTTCGAACATATCGCTAAAGATTTTTACCTGGTCTAAATATACGAAGAAATCATCCACCCGTTCGTGTGGTTTGGTCCAAAGAACAAACTTTACCAGTTGAAGACCCTTATACCTGGGAGCATAGCTCACCGCTTGGGGGATATAGTTAGGAATGTTGACCCAAATATTCTTCCAGCCCGTGTGTTTTATGTCACCAAAGTTGAGAACATGGGTGATCCCTCTGTAGTCCATCAAATGGACTTCCAAATAATAGTCAAGGTTGGAACCCCAGACCCAAAGGTCCATGTTCTTTACCCGCCCAGGGAGAGGGATCAAACGAGGAACCATTTTCCCATCCGGACCCTTTTGTCCGGGAATGATTTCAATGAAATTGTATCCTTTGCGATCAAACTTTCCGTGGATGCCTAGAACCTTCAATTCCTTTCCCTCTGGTGGTCGTCGGTAAAGAGCTTCTGGCCAGGTTTTTACAAAGGCCATTTTCGGATACACATCCTCTCCTGCATTGGTCTTTATTACGGAAGAAAACTTACTTCCCAAGATAAACCAAGGGCTAGCATCGGGATTATCGAAATCTTCCACAACGACGGATTGAAGGTTGGTAGTAACTTCATCAGAAAAGACCAAAGAAACAACAAAGGGAAACAATAAAAGGCATATAAGGAGCCTACCAAGTCTGTTCATGTTCTAACTCCTTTAGTAAAACTAGCTTAGTTTAAGCTATTAAGGATTATATTTCTTACACCTTCCTTTGTCAAATAGAATCACGGAGAGAATATCCTGTATGGAAGGCGGGATGGAATAGAGCTGCCCGTGGTTAAAACTTGTAAAAGAGCCCACGCATAATCTTTATGCAGGCTCACTACAAAGGGATACTCCTGAATTCTAGGGAATCGATGGACTTCCAAGCCAATGATTCCTTCGATCTTTCTGTTTTCGAGTCCCGAAAGGATCTCCAAAGCGACCGAACCGGCTCTTCCTGCCCAGAGTATAAGGAGATCTGCAGGTTCCGCTAATTCCTTTCGAAGGGTCTTTCGTAAGGGTTCATCCGCCTCACCTTTCGGTACGAGTACTATTCGTGCTTCGGCTAACAGCTCTTCAAAACCCAACCCCTGAAACAAAGAAAGAGACTCTTTTGTGAGGATTAGTAATTTTTTATCCTTCCCCGATCGCGAAGATTTGTACTGTGCCCAGCGTTTTAGAGCCTCCTGTAGAGCAGGAACAGGATCGAAAGTGATTTTCCTCACATTGGCAGGGAAGGGAAACTCTTCTGGGGCGTCTAAGCATAGAAAGGTTTTATCAGGAAACCTAACTTCTAAGGCTTGGAGTTCTATCGCCACATAGGGACTTACCACCACGAAAGAGTAACCCCCTTCACTTAACAATTTTTCCAACCCGGATCGATCGTTCTCGCGAAAGGCATAGGGAATCGTCCTGATGCGATATCCCGACACTCGTTCTATTTCGGCCAATCGCTGGGGAAACTCCTCCCCCAGAATGGGAGGCATGAATGAATCCACTACCCACAGCACCTGAGGAGTGGAACAGGATAGGAGACCCATCCAAAGGAGTATCCCTCCTATCCCTTGCAAACAGGAAAGTTTACCTAGTCCCCTCAATCCCGTAGGGTTCCTCCATTCACCATCATACTCTCCCCTGTGATAAACTTCGCTCGGGGGCTAGCTAGATAGGAAGCAGCAAAAGCTACATCCTCAGGGTCTCCTAGTCTTTTCAGGATGCTATTATCGATGAACTTTTGATTCTCCTCTTTAGAAACAGCCGTTGCCATAGCTGTGACGATCCTTCCGGGGCATATAGCATTCGCTGTGATATTGTCCATTCCTACTTGCTGAGCCAGATTTCGCGTAAACGCCAGAACCCCCCCCTTGGAAGCTGCATAATGACACGCAGCTACCGTTCCACCATGCTTTCCTGCTTCTGAGCTGATATTGATGATGCGACCATACTTCTGCTTACGCATTCCCGGTAGAACCGCCTTACAGAAATAGAACATGGCTCGGAGGTTAACTGCCATAACTAGATCCCATTCATCCGATGTGATCTCCTCGATCTTATGTAAGGGGTGGATCCCTGCATTGTTCACCAGTATCTGAATACTCCCAAAGGTTCGTTCTACCTCTGCTACAAAGGTATTCACCTCTCCTTCCTTTGCAATATCTACTACTTTATGGAACACCTTCACACCTGTCTTCTGTTGAATTTCCTTTGCCGTTTTCTCTAACTCTTCCTTCTGTACATCGCACAGTGCTACATTTGCTCCTAGGGTCGCAAACTCCAGAGCGATGGCCTTGCCTATTCCTCGGGCAGAACCTGTAACAATAGCGCTTTGACCCTTCAAAGAATCCATACTGTTTCTCCTCCCCCTATGTATCAATCTTTTGGTCTCAATAATGGAGCCAAGATTTCCATGGCTACTCCCACATCCTCAGCAAAACCTTTTTTTAGATTCCCTTCAATGGCTAATTTCCCCTTGTATCCGCACGCATCGAGAATTCCGATAATATGCTTGAAATCGAGGGCCCCATGTCCGGGGAAATACCGATTGTTTTCTGATAAATGGAAACTGATGAAATGCCCCCGATGGGTAACGATGGCAGCTTCCATGTTAGCTTCCTCAATGTTCATATGCCAGGTATCAGGCAGTATATACGTATATCCCCTGTTTGCACCTTTTACCAGTGACCAGGTATCGTCCAGACTATTGCCGATTGGAGATTCAAACCGGTTGATGGCTTCCACTAGAAAAGGAGTTTGCAACTTGGCTGCTTCTTCCGAAACCTCCTCGATCGATCGTTTTAGAGCCTCTCGATGAGCATCGGACGTCTCGCCTGAAGCACCTTTGAGGAATCCTGCAATGATCCCTGCACCGAACTGTCTAGCAAAGGCAAGGAAATCTTTGGCCCGTTGAACGGATACAGACCGTTTCTTCTCATCAGTAGAAGCCAAGGACAATCCTTCGGTCTTCGCTGTGAAACCTGTTGCAAACATGGATAGCTCAAGATCGAAATCTTCTAGAAAGGATCTTAAATCCTTTGGATCTAGGGCATCCGGGTTGCGAATGTTCAATTCCACCCCATCGAAGCCAAAACTCTGAAGAACTTTCATACGTTGGATAAAATCCTTATCTTCCCGGTATCTATCGGGTAATAAGGTTTGCAAAGCGAGATAGTATCGATATCTTCCCATCCTTCTTGCTCCTTTGCTACATGTCCAGAATGGTGCGCAACGTCTCCACTTCCTTCCAATTGGTCACCATGATATAGAGATACAACCCTCTTGGGTCTAGAGTGTCCCTCAACCTGCGTAGTTCATCGGAAGAAAAAGATCCCCGAATCACCAGCGGTTTCCCTGCCTCTTGAACTTGTTGAAAGTAGGGAATCAACCAATTTAGGGGCGGACCGCCCACGTCGTTATTGATCTCATAACAACGAATCTCGGGAATCTGCAACATCTTGTCTAATACAAACATACTGGTAGCATGGAGATGAATGAAACTACAGGAAAACTGAGATGCTACCCGTTGATCCACTGGCTTCAAGTAATGCTCGTACAAGGTAGGAGATAAAACGGCCACCCCATCTTCCTGCATTCGAATGATGGACCCCGGAGCCCAGAGGCTATACTGAGCATCGAAGTATCCCCCATAGAAAAGGGGAATCCGTTTCCAGGCTTCCTGAGTAATCCAGATGAAAAAATCTCCCATCCGTTCCAGTAACCTGTACGCCCGCTCTCCTTCCATCATCAAATCGATTACTGCTTGCTCGTGGCCTCTTAAATTGATTACGTAATCAAAGGGTCCTGTGAGAGTGCCATGAGACACCGGAAACCTTCCTGCAGCGTGTTTCACTAGCACTTCTATGAACTCCATGTACTTCTGATACCAGGGGGATTCCCGACTCCATTCCTTAGCCTCTGCTTCCTCCCAGGAGAGATTCTGTTCCTCTGCCACTACGTTTCCTGGTAAGACCCGCATGGAACTCCCTAGGATTCCCTCTCCCCAGAATACCGCCTGGGAAGGAGAAGCTCCCCGAAGGATATCATCCTCCATCTGTTCTCCTTCGGAAAGGAGCCGCTCCTGATCCTCTAAAAACTCTTCGGGTTTGATCATATCAGGGGTAAGGGGGGCGTCCTTCTTCCAGGAAGCGCTAGCTTTGAACTCATCTAAGGGAAACCAACTCTTAAAAGAAAATCCTACCAAAGGCCGTTTCATGGGTTCACGAGACCAGAACTTTCGATACCCTTCGATCTTTTTTGGGTCATTCCCAAAAGCGTACCCCATTCTCCCCCCTTAATCCATCTCGAACCCGCCATCTACATTCAACGTTTGCCCTGTAATATAATCCGACTCTGAAGAGCAGAGGAACAGTGCCGCAGCTGCCATATCCTCTACTGTTCCAGGACGCTTCAAGGGAATCCTAGAAATGAACTCTTCGCTCGCTTTCTGAGCATCCACCCCAAATGCTTTCTGTTTCAACCGATTGTTTTCGTCCCACATGGGTGTGAGGACCACACTAGGAGCTATGGCATTCACATTGATGTTATAGGGTGCAAACGCCAATGCAGCAGACTGGGTGATGCTGATTACCGCAGCTTTGCTAGCTGCGTAGGCTAGTTGGTAGGCTCGTCCCCTCCGACCTGAGATGGAGGTAAAATTGACGATCTTCCCGTAGGACCTTTCTGCCTTCCCGGCCCGCTTCACTTCTTCGGGAATCTGCTGGATCATGGCCCGAGCTACGGCTTGGACCGCAAAGGCTGTACCCTTCTGATTGATATCGATTACGCGGTCCCACTCCTCCTCCGTTACATCGAGGAAATTATTGCTCTGCACCACCCCAGCGGTATTTACGAAGACATGCAACGCTCCAAAATCCTTTAGAATTTGATCTACCACCTGTTGAATCTCTTTGGGTTGGGAAATATTCAACCGATAGGCTCTCACCTCTGATCCATTCTGTCTCAATTGATCAATCAATTCCGTTAATAGGTGCTCCTGAATATCCGCCAACGCTAATTTGGCACCTTCCCGAGCAAAGCGAAGGGAAATCCCCCTTCCTATTCCCGAGGCAGCTCCCGCAATGAAAGCTACTTTTCCTTCTAACTGTTTACCCATCGATGTACCCCCATCCATACAAGTCCTCCGCAATTTCAAGAAACCAACTCTTAAGCCGTTTCGTATATTCTTTTTTACATTCGGGAGAGATATCGTAGAGTCTATCTCGAAGTACGAACCGATTCTGTGAATCCCGTCTTCCTACTGAAACAAAGCAATAATAATGGAAAAGTTTTTTCGCTGGATGCGGAGTAGGATCCTTTGCTAATTCCTCCAAACATTCCTTTGCGAAACTGGATCCTTTTTTAGCCTCCCCCTCCACAAAGGAATGCACATCCTGCCACCATTCTAGAAATCGCTCCCGTTGTACTTCGTATAGGGTTTCTGCAAAGATCAACTGAAGCATGGGAGAAATTTTAAAATTGATCCTTCCCCGGGTAGCTTTCCCAAAGACTTTACGGGTTTCCTTGGAAAGATCGTCGCCGGAATGGCAGTCCAGCATCAGGTTGTAGAGGGCGGCGATTTCCGAGATCACCCGCACGCGGTTTTCCAATCCACCAAGTCCATCGGGACAACGATAGTCGGTGCTCTTTTCCACCCCAAAGTTCGGTGCTAAGTGTGTGACGGGTAGTGCTCTCCGTTCGATCTCTACTGCAAGGAAAACAACTTCCTCTGGTCGGGTTATACAGTTGCAAGTAGCAACCTCAGGGGGATTCTCATCGATGGAAAGTTCCAAATCGAAGGGGTGTTCTCCCTTCAAAGATTTCAAGTGATCGCACAATTGCTCTAAGGCAGTTAAGGCTTTCCAGTATTTCCCGACCAGTCTACCGATCTCCTCTTCGGAGAAAGAATACTGTCTCCCCCCAATCGTCCTCCGCCTACCGTGATAGAGCAAAATGTCTCTTCGTTCTGCCTCGTTGGGAATCAACTGGGATAGGTATTCCTTACCCAATCCACTGGATGATTCTAACAGAGCTGTATACCCAAGAATATCCGATACATCAATCGTAAAGAAAGTGTAGTACCTCGCCGCTCGGATCACCTTCTTGGCTCTGTCCAGTCCTGCGGGACCTCGTTTCACCTGGATGTGATCTGCATCCGCTCCATACTTTGGGAAACTTGGATCCTTCAGGATGGACAGGATTCCCGCATGCAGAAGTCCCTCAAACGTACTTCCCGTATGTCCTTCAGCGATGGTACCGAAACTAAACAGGTAGTTCTCATTAGGAGCCTTTCCTTCCTTTAGGTCATCCAGCAGATTCAGCTCCCGTAGGGAGTTCTGGATCGCATTAGCCGCGAATCTGCCCTGCTCCATCGCTTGGATAGCTGCTGGCCAGACGAACACCGTATGCCGATCTCCTATACCCAAGCGAGGGGTAGATCCTAATGCTCGAGGGGCTTTTTCAGGATTCAATTCCTGTAAATAGGTAACCAGCACTTCCATGTCAGTAGGATAGAGAGCCAGAGTCTGTCCTTCTGCAAGGGGTTTCGTGGCCATGGGATAGCCTAGTTTGGAAGTACTTCGTATGGGTCCAATCCGGACGAAGAGATCCTGTCCATCCGGGAGAGAGGCTAGGAATACATCCGCACCCTGATCCGGAGCATGGGAAGATGGATATACCGTAAGATGTTTCCCTATAACGGGTGGTTCCTGATTCTTCCCAGCGATGCCTTGCACTCGGTTCCAGAATCGATCCTCCTCCTGGAACACGAGGGATACAGCAGAATCCCGATCCCACGTAGTTGTATCTAGCACCGCTGGATTCCGAGCAGGATCCAATTGTAGTTTGCCAAATGAAAAGATACCCATGTCTCCTCCTCATGGTTCATAGTATGGGATCGTTAAGGGCCCCTCAAGCAGTACGCAAATCTTTATCGCCGGGCCTTGTTCCCGTATCATTTCCTCTACCAGCGTTTCGATGGAAGGGCAGTATTCCAGATGACACTGGCGTATAGTTACTTCCGACAAGTAGGTAGAGTAGACAAAAATTCGAGCTTTTTTTACCAGAAGTGCCAGGATCTGGGCTTGCCATTGATCATCCATTCTGAATCCTTCAGAACGGATACGCTTTAATAATTCATCCGGGTTTTTCGCCTCTCGTAGAAGACGCCCAAAGGATCCATGCTCAGGAACTCCATCCCAGCATTCTGCGGCAACTACGATGGTACCCCCTGGTTTCGTAATTTTAGCGGCGGCACTCATCCCCTTTACCGCCTGGTATAGGTTCAAATCTAGAGGGTAGCCTGCATTAGAAGTGATCACCAGATCATACAAGGTGTCCGTTCTTACCATAGCCGTTCTTCGAACAAAATTGACTCCTTCCCTGTAGGCTTGGATCCAATCCCCTGCAAAGGAAGCAGTAATTTGTTTGTCCTTGTTCAACGTCACATTCACCAGAAAATTGGGCTTTGCCAGGGAGGCTGCTTCGTCGATTTCCTCTCTGAGGGGGTTCCCTTCCAGCATTCCCCAGTTTGCACCGGGGTGATCGATATTCTGGGCATCGTGATTCCGCATCACCGTGTCCAGATGGGCCATTCCAGGCATCACAGCTTTTCCCCCTCCAGAAAATCCGGCAAAGAAGTGGGGTTCAATGAACCCGGTGAGGATCTTGAAGGAGCAATGAAGAAACTCCCTATGAATCTTCACGATGGTTCCTCTACGAGTCTTTCCTACTACTTCATGCTGATCCAAAGCTCGAGCATCGTTCTGCACGATTCGATAGGTTCGGACAATATTCTGTCCCAGCATCGAAACCAGTTCTTCCTCTGTGTTCAACCGATGCGTTCCTGTAGAATTGAATAAAGTGATCCGATGAGAAGGTACTCCCGCAAGTTCCAGTTCCTTCAAGATGGATGGAATCAGAATATGGTTAGGAGTAGGTCTGGTAATGTCACTGAATACAATACCGACCGAATCGCGGGGTTTCACGAGATGTCGAAGGGGTTTTGTTCCTACAGGATTTCTTAGAGACTCGGTTACCGTCTCAACGGGATCTTTCACGGCCGTTACATAGATGGGTTCGATCACTTTGATAGGGATATCGTCCCTAAGCTCGACAGGTAACCCCTTTTTCCCATAGGCTAAACGTACAACCATCCCTCTCTCTCCTTGTTCTTCGTTCTCTTACTCTTTCACTAACCTTAGCATCCGTTCCCGTACCATCTGGCTCATCTCTTGGTACATGCCAATAAATTGAGTCAACGTTTCCTGTACGGGTTTCCATGCCGCTACAGCCTCTGTATCCCTCTTCTCCAGAGTAAGTACCCTCTCAGGTTTGCCCATCGAACCATTTTCAGGCACCCACCAAGCTTGCCGGAAGATCTCACTATTTAAAAGTAACTCTATGTCTTTGTCGGGAGTCTTCCCATGTAGAGCATCGATTACCAAGGGCCTCGGATGGGCGTCGTACGCTCTGCGGACATTAGGAAAGATGGTGATGAGGGGGATCCCCCAGAGTTCGGAAATATCGGGGATCCAGTCATCGTAGATCCGTAAAGAAGCGATCATGATCTTCACCTTTGCAGGATCTACCCCTAATCCTCCTTTTTCCCGAGCGGAATAGAGCCTATACGCTGCTTTCCGGGCTACTTCTACTCCAGCCCAACGAGCTGCCTCTATCCCTCCCGCGACACCTTTCGCTTTTAGCTCATCCCGTACCGGAAAGGCTAACCTTCCATTCATGATAGCAATATAGGAAACCAGGGCATTTCCTCCCTGTAAGACCTCGGCAAAGGGAATGCACTGAAATAGACTAAACGTTAGGGTCACCGTTACCCCAATTCCCTTAGAGGTGAGCTTTTTAGCCGCTTCCAACCCTGCCGCTGTGGAAGGCACCTTAATCACCACATTGGGTACCCCCCCTAGTCGCTTCTCCAACTCTTTATAGATGAACACTGCTTCTTTCACCATTCTCTCACTATCCGAGTGAGCCTTAGGATTCACCTGCAGACTCACGTAGCCCTGTTTCCCTTCGCTCCAAAGAAAAATAGGACGCAACAATCGACAATTTTTTTCGACCACAGATGTAGTAACCAATGCATTGATCCGTTCAATCGCATCGGATAGATCTTCCTTCGAACCTTCCACAAGGGATGCAAGTTTTTTCTTCGAATAGCTACCACAGATTACCTGATCAACCCGTTGGTTCCAGTAGGAGGGATTGATGTCCCATGCAAGCTTGATCAGCACAGGATTGGTGGTAGCGAAGGTTCCTCCAATCCGGATCATGGAATCTAAAAAATCTGCATAATCGTTTCCTATTTCAGTGTGGAGACTCCCCCCTAAAGAGGATCTAGCCGCACTGCGAAGGTTTGATTTACTGGACTCATGAACGAGATTTTCGATATATTCCCGGATCCTCTTTCCCCATAGGGCATCTACCATCCGGGATAATTCCCCCTCGTCAGAGATTCCCTCAGCCTTCAACCGGGCACGGATGGTTTTCTTGATTTCTTCTGAAAATACAGTAGCCTCTTCCGGAAAAGCATCCATGAGGGTTTCAAGGGATTGAAGAGCTCGTTGCGCAGAGGATTGTATCCCTTCTTCTCCCAGGATTGAAAGGAGTTTCCGCTCTGCAGGGAACGTACGAAGATCTAAAACAAGGTTCAAGAGGAATCGGAACAAGACTATCCGATCGACTTCATCACTCTTCAGAGCCTTCCCCATATACTTTTTCTCTAGATAGTCAAACCGTTTTCTAAAGAGTTCACTGGTAGAAAAGTATAGAAGGGTTCCCCGCACTCTCTCCTCTTGTCCATGAACAAGGGAGTTCCATAGTTCTTCCAATTTTGCTTTCTCCCAATACTTTTTCTCCTCCAAAATTCGTTCCCTAAGGTTCACTTTCATAGGATTCTCCTTTATTCATGAATAAATCCTTCCAGCTTCAGTACCGCATCCCGGGATGCCAGGATATGGGCAGACATGACTTGTTCAATCCTTTCTTCATCCTGTGAAAGAAGAGCATGGATAATGGCAATATGTTCTTCGTTTGTGGATTCGATCCGTTTGGGGAGCCTTCCTGCAAGAATCCGCATCCGTTGGTTTTGATCCATCACCACGCGGTACATCTCGATCAGATGTTTATTTTGGGTACACTCCACGATATAATCGTGCAGGTCCCGATCGTACTGGAACCAATCTTTGAATGAAATGCTTCCTATATCCATGGTGGTGAATAGGTGAAGGAAGCGGTTTAATACATCTCGATCCATCCTTCGACTAGAAATCCGAGCAATTCTTGGTTCCAATAGGAGGCGGATCTGGTAGACTTCGTAGATATCCTGCAAGGAGATGGAAGAAACGAACGTACCCTGTCTGGGATAGATATCGATGAGATGTTCCCGTTGGAGTCTAAGCAAAGCTTCCCGAATGGGGGTTCGGGAAGTTCCAAACTCCGAAGCTAACATATCCTCAGAGACGACCGATCCTGGAAGCATTTCACAGGTAATGATCCGTTCTTTAATTCTGCGATATACTTGTTCCTGGAGTGCTTCCTTCTTCATGGTTGGCGTTCTGATCGGCGTTCCCATCATTCCTTTGGATCTAGTACGATCTTCAATCCCTTCTTTGTTTCGAATAGATCGAAGGCCTTCTTCCATTCACCAAGGGGGAGGATATCGGAAACGAGGGGCTTCAACTGTACCTGTCCCTGTTCCACCATTTGTAATGCCCGTTCCCAGGAAGTCCATCGGGACCCGAGGGATCCGGTAACTTTCAACTCTTTATAGCAAATTCTCTCGAAGTCTAAGGTTATGGGTTTCCCGAATAGTCCAATCTGAGTCAACTGACCCCGTTTCCGTACGGAAAGAAGAGCGTCCTGGAGGGCTTTTTCACTTCCTGAGCACTCCAATACGATGTCTACCCCTACTCCTTGGGTGATTTCTTCGACCACTTCTCCCAGACTTTGTTTTGTCACATCTAGGGTCCAATCCGCACCAAGAAGTTTCGCTTTCTCCAATCTTTCCGCATCTACTGGAGTACCCGTTATGAGCACCCGCGCTCCATGCGCTTTTGCCACCTGTAGGGTAGCTAAACCGATGGCCCCTGGACCCGAGACTAAAACCGTATCCCCCGCTTGGATATGGGTGAGTTCTACAACAGCATGAACGATACAAGCTAGAGGTTCCATCAGAGCTCCCTCTAGGAAGGAGATGGAGTCTGGTAACGGATGAAGGCGAGCAGCAGGAACGATCGTATATGGAGCGAAGGCTCCATTGTACCAGTAACCGAGAGTTTTCCTTTGATTACAGAGGTTGTAAAAACCTTCTCTGCAATGGATACATACACCGCAGTACGAATAAGCGGTTTCTGAAACAACCCGATCCCCAGGCTGCCAGTGTTCCACTCCAAGCCCTACCTCTACGATTGTCCCACTGAACTCATGTCCGGTCACAACAGGAGGACGGACAGGAATAGCTATATCACTATGATAGATATGGAGATCCGAACCGCAGATCCCTGTGTACTGTACGGCTATCTTCACTTCACCCGCACCTGGTTTTGGTTCAGGAATCTCTTGCAGTTCCATGTTCCCGGGTCCAGCCGCATACTTCACTAATCCTTTCATGCTCTGGCTCCTTTCTTTTTCAAAACCTCCTCCGCAGCCTTCACGATATGCTGGGAAGTTAACCCATACTTTTCTAATAAAGACTGGTAATCCCCTGATTCGGCAAAGGTGTCCCGTACTCCCACAAACTCGATCGGCACTGGATAAAGCCGTCCTATCGCTTCAGCTACCGCTCCTCCTAACCCTCCATGGATGGAATGTTCTTCCGCCACAACAATTCCTCCGGTCTCCTTCGCACATGTTTGTAGGAGCTCTGCATCGAGGGGTTTAATGGTATGGATGTTTACCACTCGGGCCGAAACCCCCTTCGTTTGAAGTTTCGTGGCTGCTTCCATCGCTCGATGTACCATATAACCCGTAGCTACCAGAGTAATATCTTTCCCATCTCTAAGAACTTTTCCTTTCCCTAATACAAAAGGTTGGTTGTCATTTTCCGGAATGTCCGGGCATTCGTTTCGGTGGATTCTTAGGTACACAGGGCCTTTATATTGAACTGCAATCTCAGTTGCTGCTTTCATGTCAGCAGCATCAGCAGGGCAGATCACGACCATGTTGGGAAGAGCCCGCATGAAGGCGATATCCAAAATGGAATGATGACTTGCACCATCATAAGAGTCGGAGAGCCCTGCATAAGTCCCTGCTAGTTTTACATTGAGCTTTGTATAAGCTACGAGACTTCGAATAGGATCTCCACAGCGGAGAACCATGAAACAGGCAAAGGTGTTCACGAAAGGGATCATGCCAGTAGTAGAAATACCAGCTGCCATGGCCGCCATGTTCATTTCAGCTATTCCTACATCGAAGAATCGGTCAGGATACGCTTCTCCAAATAGGATGGTTCGGGTAGAGTTGGCCACGTCCGCATCGAACACCACGATATTGGGGTTACTCTTTCCTAATTCGACGAGAGTTTCGCCGTATACTTGCCTCATAGCCTTGCCTGCTATTCCTGCCATTACCTTCCCCCTTCCAATTCTTGGATCGCTGCCTCGTATTCAGCCTTGCTGATAGGTTTACCGTGCCATGCATGCTTCCCTTCCATGAAGGATACTCCCTTCCCTTTGACGGTGTGAGCAATGATGATTGTCGGTTTCCCTTTTAGGCGATGGGCTTCTTGAATGGAATCGTAGATTTCTTCCACCTTGTGCCCATTCACTTCGAGGGTATTCCAGCCAAAAGAGTTCCATTTGGCTTTCACATCACCGAGGGGCATGATCTGATCTACGGGTCCATCGAGTTGCACTCCATTCTTATCCAGAATAGCTACTACATTATCTATCCCATATTTGGCCCCTGCCATCGCAGCTTCCCACACGATTCCTTCCTGAATCTCTCCATCTCCGAGCAGAACATAGGTATAGAACTGTTTCCCTTGAATTTTCGCCCCTAAACCCATCCCGAGGGCTGCGGAAAGACCTAAACCCAACGGACCTGTAGAGGGTTCTACCCCAGGGGTTTTCAAGGCGCATGGGTGACCTTGCAGTCTACTATTGAGCTGTCTCAAGGTCTTCAGTTCCTCCTTGGGAAAGAAACCCTTTTCTGCCAACGCTATGTAGAGCATAGGAGCCGCATGTCCCTTGGCAAGAACGAACCTATCCCTGTCTTCCCACGTTGGATTCTTAGGATCTACCTTCATTACTTCGAAGTATAGGGTAGTGATGATTTCAGTAGCGGAAAGAGATCCGCCTGGATGTCCGGTTTGCACAGAATAGAGAGTGTCGAGGAGAGTTCTACGGAATTGTTTGCAGAGTCCCTCCAGGACGGCTTTCCGTTCCTTGGTTAATCCCATGGTGCCTCCTGCAGTATGTCGACTTTCATCTAACCTATACAGAGAGGTTCGAGGGAGGTAAGCCACAACTCATATGCTCGACCATCTTGTATAAGATAGATATATCAGATTCTATCTGATGCTTCTATCCCTGTCAAGGATGCTTGGACGAAAGAGCCTTCAGGGCAGATTCTACATCCTTTAATCCATTCCCCGTGAGAAGCACCACAACGGGTTCCTCCTCCACTAGCTCCCTCTCTAGGGTTTCATGATAGGTAGAGGCTTTCGTCCCCAGTACATCTTTTAGATATCCTGCAAATGCGGCAGCCCCTGCTGGTTCTGAGAATAGTCCTGTCCAGCTGGCGAGTTTCTTCTGTGCCTCTAGTATCTCCCCATCCGAAACCAGAATTACTCGGCCATTGTATCGTTTAAGTTTTTCGATCGCTAAATACCCGTTTCGAGGTATTTCCACGGAGATAGAATCTGCTACGGTATGGGTTTGTATCCCTCCTTCGAAGGATCCCCTCTTGAAGGCTCGAGCAATGGCTGAAGAACCCTCGGCTTGCACCCCAACGATCTCTGGCATCTGTCCAATGATCCCAAGTCTCAGGAGATCCTCGAATCCTCGATACACCCCTGCAAGGATCACTCCATCGCCAACAGATACGTACACCCGTTTGGGGGGCCCCCCCAAGTCCCGATAGATTTCCAACGCTACTGTTTTCTTCCCCTCGATGGTGAGGGGTTGCTGTGCGGTATTCCTGGAAAGAACCTCTCTATGGGATGAGCAGTACTCCAAGGAAGCATCGTACGCATCATCATAGGTTCCCTCTACCAAAGTTACATCTGCACCGTACAGAAGGGACTGAACTCGTTTGGCTATAGGAGCAGACTTGGGCATGAAGATCTGCACTTTCAATCCCGCCGCAGCCCCCACCCCGGCCATGGAGGAGGCTGCATTTCCCGTAGAAGCTACTGCAACAATGGAACGTCCCACCTTTTTGGCAAAAGCAGCCACTAGAAAGGAAGCTCTATCCTTCAACGAGCCGGTAGGATTCGCTCCATCATCCTTCAGATATAGCCCCTCTACTCCCAAACGTTTCCACAACCCAAAAGGTTTCCAGAGGGGAGTATTCCCAACCGGGATAGGAGGGAAAAACTCTCTCTCTACCGGAAGGAGGTCCAACACATCCCAGTGCCCTCCCTGTGCTTCGATACGTTGTCGAAGGGTCGGATAGTCCCAGCAGACTTCTAACACTCCACGAAGGGGTTCTTTCGGATCCTGCACTGCATGGCAGGAATGACATACGAGTATCTCAGGGGAAGGATCGTACTCATTGCCACAGAGGTGACAACGATACCGAAAGAGGTTTTCTATTCTAACCATGGATTTGTTCCAATATATACGGAAGGTAGGCATAGAAGGCACTAGCGATCTGTAGATCCTTTACCCGGGTAACTTCGTTGGGTGCATGGGCTTGAGCTTCGTCTCCCGGACCAAAACCTATGGTAGGAATCCGATACCGTCCGCATACCGCTGTTCCATTGGTGGAAAACGTCCATTTATCCACCACAGGCTCTGTATGAAAAAGTTCTCTATAGGTACGGATCCCCGCTTGCACAAGGGGATGATCCAATGGGAGTTTCCAAGTGGGAAAGTATAGTTCCTGACCATAGGGAGTTTTCTTCCATCCAAGTTTATTGTAGTAGGGAACTACTACCTCCTCCGCAAGACCTTGCAACGCATCTTTCACTTGCTGCACTGCTAGTTCCTTAGTCTCGCCCCAGGTTAACCTCCGGTCGATATAGAGGGAAGCCAAATCAGGTACAGCGCATTGGGAAGGCCCAAACGCCTTTAACTGGGATACTACGATGGTTCCCTTTCCAAGGAAGCGATCTTCATCAGGCTGCAATTCTTCGTTCAACTTTTCGAGTGCCAGAGCAGCTCGGGCTGCTTTGTAGGCTGCATTTACTCCTCGCTCGGGCGCCGATCCATGGGCGGAGATCCCTTTGATCTGGACCTCCATCTCCATCCTGCCCCGATGACCTCGATATAACCGACAACTTGTAGGTTCGGTACTGACAAAGTAATCGGGAACGAACTTTTCTTCCTCTATGAGGTACTTCCAGCACATTCCATCGCAATCCTCCTCAAGAACTGTAAAGGTAAAATACACGGAGTACTGACCTCGATACTCTAG
>JAOABU010000029.1 GCA_026418195.1 Spirochaetota bacterium
GGGACAGAGGGGATTGGATGGTTCGATTCTTAAAGAACTTTTGGGTTGATAGTTGTCCGCAAGCTGCTTCGATATCCTGCCCGCGGGAGCGTCGTAGGGTAGTGCGAAGACCCTTTTGGTTCAAGAGTTCTTGAAACTGAAGAACTTGTTCTTCGGTAGCAGGCATAAGGGTTTGACCATTGGGAAGATTCATCGGCTCATTCCCGGAATGGAATCGGATCAGATTGATCCGGCAACGGATTCCTTGCAGAATGCGGGCCAATTCTTTTGCATGGCGGTAACTATGGTTGAATCCTTGCAATACGATGTACTCAAAGGAAACCCTTCGTTGTTTGGGAAGATCGAAGGATCGTATCACCTGGAGAACCTCTTTAACCGGGTGGTGGGTTTGTATGGGCATGAGAAGGCTGCGTTCTTCATCAAAGGGGGAATGGAGACTCACTGCCAGGTGACAGTTGGATTCCTGGAGGAATCGTTCGATGGCTGGAAGGATCCCAACTGTGGATACCGTGATTCGGGTTGGACTGAATCTGTATCCCCAGTCAGAGGTAAGGATGGCAAAACTATGCAAAACGGAATCGAGGTTGTCCAAAGGCTCTCCCATTCCCATGTACACGAAATTAGTGATTTTATCTCGTTCGGGTAGGCTTTCGTACTGGGTCAGAATTTCCTTTGGAGAGAGATGCCCTTGAAATCCCTGTTTACCCGGCCAGCAGAAACGGCATCCCATCTTGCACCCGAGTTGGGTAGAGAGACACAGGGTAGCGCGGTCTTTGTCGGGGATAAAGGCAGATTCGATGCCGGGAGGAAAGAGGTATTTCTTGGTTCCATCGGAAGATTCGGATACATGGATGGGCGGCTCGGTTCCGATGATGTACTGTTCCTCTAGGATGCGACGAGTCTCTTTCGATAGATCTGTCATGGCTCGTATCTCCCTGACATGACCCTGGTAGAGCCACCGACATAGCTGTTTCGAAGCATAGGCAGGGAGCCTCAGCTTTTCCCGAATCTCTTCCAGTTGGATCAGGGTTTTCCCAAATAGGGGTTCAGGAACCATGGCTCATCCTTCCATCATAATAATCTCACTCCGTATATCTCTTTTAACATATCCAATTCTGGGCGATGGATCTACAATCCGTATTACTGGATCGATGCTTTCAATCTTACTGATTTGAGACCGTTTTGTCTTGATTCAGCCTGAGAGAGTTTACCACTACGTTGATGGAACTGAAGGCCATGGCAAGTTCCGCCACCACTGGATGGAGTATGCCGAGCATGGCTAGCGGTATGGACACCACGTTGTAGAAGAGAGCCCAGAACAGGTTCTGTCGGATTTTCTTAAAGGTTGCTCTAGAGATCCGGAAGGCTCGTTCCACCCCCGTGAGATGTCCCGATATAAGAATGATATCTGCTGTTTCAATGGCTATATCCGTTCCAGTACCGATCGCAATCCCTACATCGGCCTGTTTCAAAGCGGGAGCGTCGTTGATCCCATCCCCAACCATGGCAACGGTCCGTCCTTCCCTCTGGAGTTCCTCAACGATCCTGATCTTGTCCCGGGGAAGAAGCTCAGCATATACCGTAGGAATTCCCGCTGCCCGAGCAATAGATTCTGCGGTGCGGAGGTTGTCTCCCGTAAGGAGAGCGAGTTTAAGCCCCAAGGATTTCAAAGCGGACACTGCACCGACGGCATCGTCTTTCAGGGTATCGGATAAAGCCATGATACCGAGACATTGAGATGGGGAAGAGATCCCTATACCGATCACGGTTTTCCCTTCCCCATGAAGCTCCATTGCCTTCTGACGGTATGAGGATACATCGATCCCCTCTTCCTCGAGGAACGATAGGGTTCCAATGAATGCCATGATAGGAGCCGGTTCTAATGGCGAAGTTGGTGAAACAAAGGTGCCTCTGATTCCTTTTCCGGGAAGAGCTAAGACGTCCTTTACCTGAAAATCCAGAACCCTGTTGACTGGACCTGAGGCAGACGGTAAAGAAAGATCTGGAACTTCCTGCGCGGGTACGCTCTGTTCAAAGTAGGCCACGATCGATTTGGCAAGGGGATGTTCGGAATAACGTTCCAGAGTAAGAGCTAGATACCTGAATAGGTGAGGTTCATGGGTCTGCACAGAGGTTACGTACGGTTGCCCCTTGGTTAGAGTGCCGGTCTTGTCGAACACTACGGTATCCACATCCTTCATCTTTTGGATTGCTTCCCCTCGCCGGATGAGAATTCCAGAGGATGCCGCTTTCCCCATCCCTACCATAAGAGCAGTCGGAGTAGCGAGCCCTAACGCGCAGGGACAGGCAATGACCAAGGTAGCGATCGCAGCCGATACACCCAAAGATAGGGGACTCTGTGATAGGTTCACCCAGGGGATCCATTGGATAGCTACCTTTAAAATGGCAAGACCTTTCTCCGGAAAGAGGATCCAAAAAAGGAAGGTGGTTGTGGAAAGGAGAAGTACGATGGGAACGAATACACCGGTAATCCGATCCGCTAGTTCTTGGATGGGAACCTTGCTCCGCTGCGCTTCCTCGATCAGATGAACTACTTTCGCAAGAAAAGTGTCTTCTCCAACTTTGTCGATTCGTACCCGAATGGCTCCAGTCTGGTTGATACTTGACCCTATAACAGGATCTCCGGGCTTTTTATCTACCGGTATGGATTCCCCTGTTGCGAGGGATTCGTCTATCGAAGTAAATCCTTCTAGAATCACTCCGTCAGAGGGGATTTTTTCTCCAGGTTTCACGAGCACGATATCTCCGACGGTTAGATCAGTCACTGGTACGTTTTCTATTTCCCCGTCGGGGGTGAGGCGATGAGCAATGACAGCCCTAAAGCCCAGCAGTTTCTTAATAGCTAAACTAGCCCTTCCGGTAGATAGGGTCTTCAGATAGTTCCCTATGTAGTGGATAGCCATAATCATGGCCCCTATTACGGAAAAGTCGGCAACAGGGATCCCTAAGTAGGGAAGGAAAGTGGTAGAGAAAGCAGCTAGAGTTCCTATACCGATGAGGGAATCCATATTGAAGGACAGAGTACGGATAGCATACCAAGTGGATCGAAGAACAGGAAATCCAATCCAGAAAATCACAAGGGTGCTACCCACGACATCTACCCAGTGACCTAAGGGGAATGGGAGGAGTTCGATCCCTCCTATCATGGAAAAGAGCATCTTGATGACAAGGGGAAGGGTCAGAATCCATGCCAGGATCAGCCTTTTTCGCTCTTTCTTTAGGAACTTTTCCTCCTCTTCTAGTTCTTCTGGAAGGAAGGCCTTGTATCCCGCCCGATCTACTGCTTCAGCTAAGACCTCGAAGGGAATCTCTGGTTGCAGTTCCAGGAAAGCCTTCCCACTGGTGAAATCCACCGAGGCTTTCGTTACTCCAGGGACTCTGCCAAGGGCTCGCTCTACTGTCCGCGCACAACTCGTGCAGGTCATGCCTTCAATTCTTAGGGTTCGAATCTCGACATGTTCGGTTTGGGTTGAGTTCGTCCTCATGGTTTTATTTCTTGATGGACCTTCGCTGTATAATCGGTCTGGGTCTGTAAAGCCTGCACTAAATCATGTCCGGTAATGGTATCTTCACCAACAATCGTGGCCCTCCCGGGATGAAGGGTCACCTCTACCGAAGAAACTCCTTTCATTTGGGAAAGGGTCTTATGCACGGTGCGTACACAATGCTGGCAACTCATACCCATTATATCGAGCACAATCGTTTTCATATGCGCCTCCTCTGAAAATGATGAATCCTATCAGTTCTTATCGAATCATCCGCCGAATGGTGGATGAGAGTTCTTCGATTACCCCCAGGTCTCCTTCTCTCAATTGATCCAAAACGCAGGTGTGCATGTGACCTAACAGGAGTTGCTCTTGAACACTGGCAAGCGCAGATCGAACCGCAGTGAGTTGGTTTAGGATGTGGTCACAGTAGCGATCTTCCTGAATCATCTTCTTGATCCCTCGAATCTGCCCTTCGATTCTGTCCAACCGTTTGGCTAACCCTTCCTTAAACTCCTCGGAATGATGGGCTTTTCTGCACTTGTCCATCGATCGAACTCTATCCATACATATACCCTCTATGGGTATAAGGTACGTATAACTAGAATGCAGTGTCAATAGTGCATTGCGAACTCAATTGGATTCTTTCTTGACTTTAAAATCAGGATACTACTAAATTTCTGCCATGAAGCTGGATGTTCGTCAAAAGTTGTTTATCTTAGTATTCCTTCCGGTAATCACTCTTCTATTTCTACAAGGGAATTTTCTAATTAGCAAGTGGAAGGATCTTCAGGTGTACCGGAGTCAACGGTGGAATATCGAATTGATGGGGAAGGCAGCTCAAACAATTACCGAACTCCAGAAGGAACGAGGGCTAACGTCGATCTCTGTGGGTTCCAACACGGGTAAGGATGCGGTAGCAGAACAGCGTAAAAGGGTAGATTCGAGGTTACAAGAGCTACAGCCATATCTTGAGACGGCTTCGTACATTGAAAAAGGGAAACTTTCCCTACGTACACAAGTAGATTCTCTTCGTTCTAAATTCGATGCAGGGGGATACAGAACTTCGAAGGAAGTGGTAGAAGAATATACTTCCGTTATTAGGTCCTTACTGGAAATCAGTAACCTTGCTGTGAATCAGAAGACCACTGGAGGCATCGGAAAGGTGATGTCGTCTGTAGGAATCCTTCAAGAGGCGCAGGAGGGAGCTGCACGATTTCGCGGTCTGTTAAGTGGGATTCTTTCTTCAGGGGAACGGATCACGGATCGGAAGATCCTTTTTACCCTTATTGGAGATTTCGAACGGATTGAAATCAACCTTACCAATCCTGCTCTAGTTTATTCGGGACAGATGAAATCTATTATTGATCAGATCCTTTCCGGTTCGGAATACGAGGTAATGAAGGCGGCCCTGTTGGAGGCTATGGCAAAGGCGTCTCAGAGGGAAGGAGTAGTGGTGTCCTACCAGGTGTCTTTTTCAGATGTATGGAATGCAGGGACAAACGTAGTAGATACATTGAGCAAGCTCGTGCAGGATACCCTAAAAGAGCTGGATGGGCGATCAAGGAAGATAGAAAGAGATTTTGAACTAGAAGTTTGGGGGGTGATAGGGTACTCAGTTGTACTCTTACTGGTATTGGGTATACTAGGATTCTCTTTTGCCAATAGTATTCGAAAGCCCATTCTCCAGGTAGCGCATACGGTTCGCACCATTGCAGAGGGGAGCGGAGATCTCAGGGAAGAGATCCAAGTATCCTCCAAGGGAGAACTGGCAGAGTTGGCGCAGGATTTTAATCGGTTCACCTCCACATTGAGTGACCTGATCAAGGGGATCCGATCGGAAACAGAAACACTTCGAAAGATCGGGAAGGTGTTGCAGGAAGATATGATGAAGACCGCGGCTTCCACCACTCAGATCGCTGCTACTCTGGAAGAGATTCGGAAAAATATCGTGCATCAAGCTGCGAGTGTCACCGAATCCTCCGCTACCTTAGAAAGTTTTCTCCTTCGAATGAATGAACTTAGGGGACTGATCGAAACGCAAACTGCCTCCGTGACTGAGTCGAACAGTTCCATTTACCAGATGTTGGAAACCATTAAAAAGGTTCAGGAAAGTCTACAGGAAAGTAACCGACAGATCGAGGAACTTGTACAGGTTTCGGATCAGGGGAAACAGAGGCTATTACCCCTTATCGAACAGATACGTTCCATTACGGAGCAATCGAAGATGCTGCAGGAGGCTAATACCCTCATCGCAGGAATCGCTGCCCGCACAAATCTATTGGCTATGAATGCCGCTATAGAAGCCGCCCATGCGGGGGAGCATGGAAGGGGGTTTGCCGTAGTAGCTGAGGAAATCCGGAAGTTAGCAGAAAATGCTGCGGACCATTCCAAAAGCATAGCAGGGAATTTGAAGAATATTCAGCAGGTAATCCAACAGGTAGTAGAAAGTTCAAAGAAAGTGCAGGACAGTTTCGACGCCATCAATAGCGGGATTCTCCGTATGAATGATAACCGTAGACTCCTTGAACATGCCATGACAGAGCAGAGTAACGCTTCCAAAGAAGTTCAAATTGCCCTGGAAGATATTACGAAAGGAACTTCTAAGGTGAATGAGTTCGCTTCTGAGATCGAGATTGGGAGTAAGGAAATCAATCAGGAGATGAAGAACCTTATGCGAATCACCGAAGGTGTGAAAATTGCGATTCAAGAAGCGAATACTGCTTTGCAGGATATTGCTCAGGCTACCTCACAAATTTCTACCTTGAGTGTGGAGAACCACAAAAGTATCGAAACGATCTACAGTAGGTTTGCCACCTTCAAGTTGAAAGGAGAATAGGTTCGTTTTGCATTGGGGAATTAGTCGGGGATTTTGGACTCGATGGTTTGGCCTTTTGTTGCCTCGTGTATTGTTTTTTCGAGTTTCTCCTGTTTTTGCTTTCTTCGGTTTCTGCTGAACCTTCGTATTTTACTATAGAGGTAGAGGAGGATTGTAAAACAAACACCTGTGAAGAAACTGATCAGTATTATCAGAATGACAGAAACTTGTTCATACACTTTCCCGAATAGGTTAACGTTAGTGGTATAGGCACTATTCAATAGAATCAGAAGGGCAAAGCCGAGTAAGAAGAGAGCTCCTAGGATCGCATGGACCATAGTCACCTACTATAACAGAATGACTCCTGGTAGAATCAGGTGCAAGAGACCAATGAAAATGAATAGAATTCCCAACCCGGACGCATACTGTTTTCGTACTTTCATCACCTTTGACATGAAAGGAGGAATGATGTCCCTATCCCTGTAGAGGGCTTCTATCGTCAAGATTCCTCCCCCCAAAATTCCTACCAATGCAGGAAGCAAGTCTCCAAGGACGAGGGTAGTTTCTGTCGGAGATAGAATGAAGAGTTTGATGATACCGAAGATGAATACCACAATTCCTAAAAGAGTCTGAGACCCTTTCTCTTGCAACCGTTTCAAGAAGGCCAACACCTGGGCTTTTTGCTCTAGCATATCCGCTGCGAATACTCCACCGGTGAGTAAACAGATAAGGATTGAAAGAATATAGATCTGCGGCATCGATCTCACCTCCCTTACAAGCTTCTGTAAAAGTATAACCAGAATTGGGCATATCTGCAAATGGAATAGGGGAGGTTCTAACCTTGTAAGGATCTCGTTTTTTCCGTATCCTGGGATGTGATGCGAATCTATGGAACGATTGTAGGAATGGCCTTAGTGACCTTTGGAATTCGGTATGTACTGTTTGCTTCCGCTGGAAAAGTGCGTTTTTCTTCCCGGTTCGAAGCACTCCTGCGGTTTATCCCTCCAGCTGTGTTATCAGCCCTCATTGTCCCAGCCCTGTTGATCCCCCAAGGGAAAGAAATTGTTATTCGGTTGGATAACCCCTACTTAATCGGGGGGATCGTTGCGTTACTCGTTGGCCTGATATGGCGCAATTTGTTTGCTGTCTTAGGAATGGGCATGGGAGCTTTCTGGCTCTGGAGGTGGATTTCTGAGTTATTCTTTCGTTAGGGAAGCAGGGTTTGCAGCTTCTTCAATCTTGATTTCGTTCCATAGTTTATCCATGATGTGGAACTGTTCGGACGAAGGGGTTAACCCTTGTTCCTTCATGCGTCGTTCCATCTCCTTAAACCTACGGTTGAATTTCGTAATGGTACGCGAAAGAGCTACCGAAGGATCAATACCTAGAAAACGAGCAACGTTTACTAAAGAAAAGAGGAGGTCGCCTACTTCCTCTTCCAGCTTTTCCTTGTTCCCATCCCGCCAAGAGGTTTCAGCTTCGCGGATCTCTTCCTTGACTTTACCCCATACGTCTTCGATTCGTTCCCAGTCGAATCCCACCTTAGCGGCTTTCTTCTGGATTTTATAGGCCCGGTCCAAAGGGGGAAGAGCATGGGAAACTTCGTCTAGTATCGAATCTTTGGGTTTTTTTCCCTCCACAGCCACTTTGATGTCTTTCCACTGCGCAACGACTTTCTCGCTCGTGTCAGCGTCCGAGCCATTGCCGAACACATGAGGATGCCGGCGAACAAGTTTCTCACAAAGTTCGGTGAGCACATCCGTTAGGGAGAACTTTCCTTCCTGTTCGTACATGTAAGCCATGAAGGTGGTAACCAGATATACATCCCCGAGCTCTTCTCGGATATGGGGAATATCATTGAGTGTAATGGCTTCCACACATTCGTATGCTTCCTCGATCAGGTTGGATCGAATCGTTCTGGGGGTTTGCTCCTTGTCCCAGGGACATCCGTTGGGGCCTCGGAGGGTTTTCATGATTTCGTATAATCGAGAGAACGCTTCCATCGGTGTTTTCATAGGTGCTACCAATGTACTGAATGACTTCTACGGGTTCAAGTAGGATCTATAGCGTTGCTGACAGAAAGGGTGTATAATCGCTCCTATGATCAGTATACAAGTGCAAAGCAGGAAGGAGATCGGACAGTTCCATTTTCCCTTTGGGATTCCCCGGTTGTGGTGTCCGCCCCTTACCCACTATAAATCCGACGGTACCCTAGATACACATCGAATTGCCTCCCATTTGAAACACCTATCCCATCATGTAAAGACGTACCTAGTGTTTGGTTCTACGGGAGATGGTTGGGAACTCTCAGATAAAGAAATGTCCGAACTTTTAGATTTTTTGATCCTCCAAGCTGAGAAGATTGATATACGTTTATTGGTTGGGGTACTGAGACCCGATGCAGACGTAGCTCGAAGGCGGATCATTGAAATCGTAGGATACTTAAAGCAGAAGTGTGATACCAGCGATCCTGAAAAAGCCCTCTCGCAATGTAAGATATGCGGGTTTACCGTTTGCGCTCCCAAGGGAAAGGAGTTGTCCCAATCCTTTATTCGTCAAAAGTTATTTGAAATCCTCGATCTAGGGTATCCAACTGCCCTATACCAGTTACCCCAAATTACAGAGAATGAAATCGATACAGAGACCTTTGCCTACTTAGCCGATGGATTTCCTAATTTCTACCTGTTCAAGGACACCAGCGGAACCGATGCTATCATTCGTTCCAAGGTGGATCGTCGGGGAATCTTTATGGTTCGAGGAATGGAAGGAGATTACCATCAATGGTATCCGCCTCAGCCTAACGGCTTGTACGATGGATTTTTGCTAAGTTCCGCTAACTGTTTCGCACCCCAGTTGAAGCAAATTATGGATCTTAAAGATCAAGGCAAGCACGAAGAAGCAGAACTATTATCTGCCAAGATTACCAGAATCGTAATGGATGGGTTGAATCGAGCGGGTAAGATACCTTTCGGAAATGCCTTTGCCAATTCCAATAAAGCGTTCGATCATTTCTTTGCCTATGGAAAACAAGCATTGAAATTCCCTTCGCCCATGACCCATTCTGGTAACCCTTTACCAGAGGAGTTTCTCCAGTACGTGGGCGACTTATTGGAAGATGAGGATCTCATGCCTGCCGAGGGGTACCTTTAGACCGAACGAAAAGATCCATTTACCTTGCCAGATCCATGAAAAAGAGGAAGGCTTCATCTGCAAATCCAGGGATCTGTTCGTGTCCAAAGTCGGGGTACACAATCATGCGTTTTTTCGAGATTATCTTATTAAAGGCCGCAAATTGGGTAGAGGGGGGGCAAATCCTATCCATAAGCCCCGTTCCCATTAAGACTTCACTCTTGATGCGGGGAGCTAAATGCTGAATATCCAAATACCCTAACTTGGTAAAGATTTCCCGTTCCCGGGAATGAGTGGGATCGAACCGACGGAACCAGGTTTTCAGTTCATCATACGCTTGTTCTCCTAAGTCCATCTCCCAAACCCTCTGGAAATCAGAGAGGAAGGGATACAAAGCAACTACCTTCCGTATCCGTGGTTCCAGAGCAGCGGAAGCTAGGGATAAGGCTCCTCCCTGGGAAGCTCCCATTACACCGATTCGGTTGGGATCTACTCCATCCATCCTCATAAGGAGTCGAACCAATTGAACAGCATCCAGATAGATGGAACGAAAGAGGAACGTTTCTGGAGGATTGTTCAAGTCTCCCACTAAGAGTCCCCGGAAGGTGGAGTTTCTGCGTCCGGGTGAGGTTTCACTCATCCCTCCCTGCCCGCGACAATCCATTGCAGCTACGGTGAACCCTTGGGCAGTGTACACGAGTTTTTCCGACCAATCCCCTGCATGGTTTGTGTATCCATGAAATCGAACAAGTCCGGGACCCCGTCCAAGAGTGTTGCGTGGTTTCAAGAATTGAGCATGAATTCGAGCGTTCCCTACCCCGGTAAAGTAGAGATGGTAGCAGTCTGCACTGGGAGCCTGAAACTCTGAGGGGATCAGTTCAGGGGAGGGATCGATCCTGTCTAACTCCTTTAGTGCTTCGTGCCAGTACGCATCGAAATCAGAAGGTTTTGGATTGATTCCTTGGTACGTTTCTAGTTCCCGAAGGGGTAGATCGATCATCGGCATGGCGCTATACCTCACTATGCTTAAGTTTGTGGATTCCCCTGCAGAATCCGGTCGAACTCACCTTCTTCAAGAGCTTGGAGGAAGGCTTCTACTACCTGACGGTCGAACTGCTGATCCATACCCTGTCGGAGTTGTTCCACTGCTTGAGGCAGGCTCATTCTGTGCCGGTAGGGTCGATCGCTCATCATGGCATCGAAGCTGTCTGCTACGGCGATAATCCTTCCGAATAGAGGAATCGATTTGCCAGAAAGACCTCCAGGGTATCCTTTGCCGTCCATCCGTTCGTGATGGTAGAGGATGGAGGGAATCGAACGTTCCAAATACCGGATATTCCTAAGGATTGCCTCTCCCAACTGTGGATGTTCCATGATACGGTACCGTTCTTCAGGTTCCAGGGGACCTGGTTTTTGCAACACTAGATCAGGGATTCCGATCTTCCCCAGATCGTGGAGTAGAGCACCGATCTCCAGGGCGAATAAATCCTCTTTTTCGATCTGTAAGCGCTGGGCGATTCGTTTTGCTAGAAAGGTCACCCGCTCTGTATGCCCCTTCATATAAGGATCCCGGGCTTCGAGGGCGTTTACCAGGGCTTGAACGGTTCCTAAATAGGCTTCCTGGAGTTCTTTGTTCTTTCGTTCTAAATGTGCGATCAGCAACGCCCCGGTTTCCCGTAGCCTTTTGCCCAATTCTCGCATGATTCCATACGCAATGGTTGGTTCTTCCAACAGGAGCTGTTCGAAACTTTCTCGAGAAAGTTCAAGGATCGTAGTTTCAGTGAGTGCTCTCACGGAAGCAGAACGGGGTCCTTGATCTAACAGGGCCATTTCTCCGAAGAAATCCCCTGCTTCCATTAAGGCCAGGGTCATCTCCTCACCATCGGAAAATTTTTTTGTAATTTCCACCTTCCCCGTTTCGATGATGCAGAACGTGTCTGTTAGGGTTCGTTCTCGGACAATCATGTCTCCCGGTAAATAGGTCCGCTTCCGTGAATGCTGTACTACCTTCTGGTAGTCCTTTTCTGGAAGGGTGTGAAAATAAGGTAGGTGATTGGATGTCATGAGAATCCCCCCTTCTTTTTATCATAGTGCGTAGTGAGCAGATAGGAAAGAGGGAAGGTGAGGATAATTGATCCTTTTAAACCTTCCTGTAGTGGTTCCATTGCGAACTACCTCCAAACTTGGCATACTGCTTACCATGGGCATGTTACTTCGATTTCTCACTCCCTACTGGGTACCTGCCCTTGGCGCGGTATTCCTTATGACAGGGGAAGTGGTAGCTGATGTGTATCAACCATTGTTAATGGCGAAGATCATAGACATAGGAATACGGAATGGAGACTTGTCTTTCATTTTTTCTACCGGCCTACGAATGATCCTGATTTCGTTGTTAGGCTTGATCGGAGGGGTAGGTTGTACGATCCTCTCGAGTTTTACTTCCCAATCGGTAGGTGCCGATCTTCGGGAACGTCTTTTTACCCACGTGTTAAACCTATCTGTTCGTTCCCTAGATACGATGTCTCCCTCCACTCTTGTTACCCGGGTCATCAATGATGTTTCCCAGGTACAGACCTTTGTGTTGATGATGCTTCGAATGATGGTTCGAGCCTCCCTTTTGTTAGGAGGAGGGACCTTCATGATTATCCTCTTAAACCCAACGTTAACCCCTCTCCTCCTTTTTTTCTACGCTGCGCTTTTCGTCGGAATGGGTTTCCTCATCCGGCATGGGCTTCCTATGTTCAACCTAGTTCAGAAAAAACTCGATGGAGTGAATCGGGTGCTTCGAGAAAACCTTGCGGGAATACGGTTGATCAAGGCTTTCGTTCGACAGGAATACGAAATCCTTCGCTTTGAAGGAGTGAACCGGGAACTTAAAATGAGTACCGTTCGAGTTTCTCGACTTATGAGTGGAACTTTACCATTACTATTCCTATCCATGAATCTCTGCATGGTTGCCATTCTCTGGTTCGGAGCTCACCAGATTCAAATGGGGAATCTCTATGTGGGAAGGTTGATAGCCATCATCACCTACCTTACCCAGATTCTCCATAGCATGATGATGGTAGCCTTTTTGATTGTCACCCTAGCCCGGGTGAAAGCCTCCATCAGTCGGATCGATGAAGTGTTAACGTTGGAAACCGAGCAGGAGGGGAACACACAGATACGTGAGGTATGGAAAGGTTCTGCGACCCGATTACCAGAGAAATCATGGTCTTTAGAGTTCCAGGATGTACAGTTTAGGTATCGAAGAGGTGAAGGCAATCCGATCCTGAAGAATCTATCCTTTCGAGTCGAGGGAGGAAAGACACTAGGGATTCTCGGATCTACCGGAGCAGGGAAATCCACCATCCTTGCCTTGATTTTGCGATTCTACGAACCCGAAACCGGGATCATCCGTTTCAATGGAATTCCCATTACTGAGATACCCTTATCTGAACTGCGGAGTAGAATCGCTTGGGTGACCCAGCATCCTTTTCTCTTTACTGGAACCATACGAGAAAACATCCTATGGGGAGTGGAGGAGGCTAGGGAGGAAGATTTGCTCTGGGCTTCTCGAATTGCTCAGGTAGAAGAGTTTGTTCAGAAGCTCCCCGATGGGTACGATACCCGTATTGGTCAACGAGGGGTCACTCTTTCCGGAGGACAGAAGCAGAGGATATCCCTCGCGAGGGCACTTTTGAAAAAGCCTTCCCTGTTACTGTTGGATGATGCTACCAGTGCCGTGGACCTTGCTACGGAAGCATCGATTCAGGAAGGCCTTCGAACGTTAAAAGGAACGACAGCAATTGTGGTAACCCAAAGGATCAGCTCTGTGATTTTCGCCGATTCCATTCTCGTCCTTGAGCAGGGGAACGTAGCAGGATGGGGGACCCATAGGGAGTTGATCCGGAGTAACCCCATCTATCAGGATATGTTTCGATCTCAAATGGAGGAGGGGTAGGGCCATGGCAGAATTAAAAGGAAGGGATGGTTTCGGTCGTACTTCTCATCCCATAGGTATGACCTTTCGACCGGGCCGATCTCCCGGAGGCCCTGTTTATTTAGGCCCGAAGGAGAAACCTAAAAATACAAAGCGTACGATACTTCGAATGTTCCAATTCCTTTCTGGTGGATGGGTTACTCTATTCTTCGTATTCATGCTAGTATTCATTTCTTCTCTTTCGAATTTGTTTGGACCCTATCTGATTGGGAAAGTGGTGGATACCTTTGTTGGAGGGGCAGGAAGGGTCGATTTCAGAGCTTTCACACATCTTCTCACACTACTCCTTGCCTTGTATAGTGTGGGAGGAGTTTGCACGTTCTTTCAGTATTACTTGATGGCAAGTCTTTCGCAGGACGTCGTATTCAAGATTCGAGAAACCTTGTTTCATCATCTTCAGGTTCTTCCGGTTTCATTCTTCGATCGGCAGTCCCAAGGCGATCTGATGAGCCGAATGACAAATGACATCGAGAACATCAACATGACTCTTTCTCAAGGAATCCTGCAAGTGTTCTCGAGTTTTATCACTCTCATGGGGGCGTTTCTCATGATGTTGTTCTTAAGCCCAACGTTGACATGGATAGCCCTCTTTGTCATTCCCTTTGGATTTCTTCTCACTTCCCTTATTGCCCACAACACCCGTCGAGCCTTCTCTCTTCAACAGAGTGCAGTGGGGAATCTGAATGGGTTGATTGAGGAAACCATTACGGGTATCTGGATCGTAAAAGCCTTCACGGGGGAAAGGAAGGTAATGGGTCGATTCTCAGCGATCAATCGAGAACTGCGAAAGCAAGGAATCTGGGCCCAGATTCTAGCAGGAACCGTACCCCCTTTGATGAACCTGATGAACAACCTGAGCTTCCTCTTTACAGCGGTTGGTGGAGGATGGATGGTACTCCAGAAGGCACTCTCAGTGGGGACTGTGGCAAGCTTCCTTCAATACTCCCGTCAATTCATGCGACCTATAAACGAATTCGCTAACCAGATCAACCTCCTTCAGGCAGCTCTAGCTGGGGCTGAACGGGTATTCGAAATCCTGGATGTAACACCGGAGGAACTGGAACCTTTGGAAGAGAACACTAGAGCAAGTCTTTCGAATCAAGAACTCAAGAAGGTAGGATCAAAGGAGATGTTTCCCATGCAGGTGAATCGCTTATCGTTTACAAAGGTATGTTTTTCCTACTTTCCCGAGGTTCCTGTACTCAGAGAGATTACCTTCGATGCGTGGCGGGGCAAAACCATTGCCATTGTGGGGCCGACAGGAGCAGGTAAAACCACCCTAGTAAGTTTGTTAACTCGGTTCTATGACCCAGACGTGGGGATGATACTTTTCGATGAACAGAACACTCGTACTCTTCCTAAAACACTGGTGCGCCGCTCACTAGGAATCGTGCTACAAGATACATACTTATTCTCCGCGACTGTTCGAGAAAACATCCGGTATGGTAGATTGGACGCTACCGATGAGGAGGTAGAGGAGATAGCACGACTTGTCGAGGCAGATTCGTTCATCCGGAAACTTCCCCAAGGATACGATACAGTTCTAACGGATGAGGGCCTAAACATCAGTCAGGGAGAGCGGCAATTGATCACCCTAGCCCGGGCGTTACTAGCCAATCCACCCATACTGATTCTGGATGAGGCGACCAGTAATGTGGATTCCCGTACAGAACTACATATCCAAAGAGCATTAAGACAAATTCGCAAAGGGCGGATCAGTATCATGATTGCCCATCGATTGTCCACCATTCGGGATGCGGATATGATTCTGGTTCTTCAGGATGGAAGAATCATAGAGAGGGGCAACCATAGGACCCTATTGGAAGCAGGTGGTGTGTATCACACTTTGTACCATGCACAGTTTCAAAGGCAGGCGGAGTTGCGGTTTTTCCACAACTTGGTCGAGTAAAGGTGACGAATGAAAAAGTTTCAATGTTCCAGTGAACCTGCCCCTTTCAGCCGACTCCAATCGATCCTTTCCAAGAAACAGAATACGTTCGTATTGGTATTAGACCTGGAAACGAACGGGCTATCTTCCCGGTACAGCGTACTTTCAGTGACGGCAGAAAAATACCTCTATTCCGCTCTGGAATTGGAACGGGTTGGGCGGTTCCATCGTTTCTATTACCCCAGAGAAGCGGAGAATCCCGATGCCATACGGGTGAACGGGTTAACTCGGGAAAAATTGGAGCAAGAGCGAGAGGGTAAAGGATGGCCAGCCTACTTTGACGAGGACTATGAGTTCCTAGAATTTTGTAAAGGAATCGACCTCGTAGTGGGCCATAATATCCACTTCGATCTGAAGTTCTTGCCCTTTTTGAAAGGGGTGGATTGGTTCTGTACAATGAAATCTCACACTTCCAGAAAGTTTCCAAGCTTGGAACGACTAGCTCGCAGGTATGGGATTCCTGTTCAACAGGGAAGGTTGCATCAAGGCGACTACGATGTGGCACTAACCGTGGAAATCTTTCGTCGGATCCTTCATGACTTGGAAATCTATTTAGCATTCGAAACTACAGGTGATCCTTCGGGGAGAGTTCTCACCTTGTCCTCGAAAGAGTTGGAAAGGATCCAGGAGGTTCGTAAACGATTGGCCTTGGAAGAGTAGCATAAGCCGAACACGGTTGATTTTTTCCCAAACCATTCGTATGTTCATGGCATGAAAGCTATACGAGTACACGAGTTTGGGGGACCTGAGGTCCTTCGATTGGAAGAAGTGCCCGAACCTATACCTGGTAAGGGTGAGGTCCTGATCCAGGTGAAAGCCATTGGGGTAAATCCCATAGAAACGTATATCCGTTCGGGTACCTATGCAGTGAAACCGGAACTCCCCTACATACCTGGATGGGAATGTGCAGGAGTGGTAGAAGCAGTAGGAGAAGGGGTTACAAGCTTGCGAGCAGGAGACCGGGTATACACCAGTGGGACCCTCACGGGAGTCTATGCAGAGAAGACCCTTGCGAAAGAAGAGACGGTTCATCCTTTGCCAGATCGTATATCCTTTGAACAGGGTGCTTGCGTTGACATCGCGTACTCGACCGCTTACCACGCTCTGTTCCAGCGGGCTAGGGGCGTTCCGGGAGAGACAGTTCTAATCAATGGTGCTACAGGTGGAGTAGGAATTGCTGCGGTACAGTTGGCTCGAAGTGTGGGGATGAGGGTGATTGGTACGGGGGGAACAGAGAAAGGTAGATCCCTGGTGCGTGCTCAAGGAGCTAACTTTGTAATGGATCATCATTCCCTCGATTGGGTGGATCAAGTAATGAGGTTCACCGAAGGCCGCGGTGTGGACATCGTGCTGGAAATGCTAGCGAATGTAAATCTCGCCAAGGATCTTACGATTCTGAATCGGAATGGAAGAGTGGCCGTTGTTGGAAATCGAGGTACGATTGAGATCAACCCCAGAGACGCAATGAATCGAAGGGCAGAAATCATCGGAGTCCTCCTTCTTCTTGCCACTGGAGAAGAAAAGAAGAGCATCCGAGCTGCTCTGTATGCTGGACTTGCCAATGGAACCCTTAATCCTGTGGTTGGGCAGTCGTACCCGTTGGAGCTAGCAGCAGAAGCCCACCGAGTGATCCTTCAAAGCGGCCATTATGGGAAGATCGTCCTAATCCCTCAATAGGTTCACTCCTGTTGCGTCTGTAGCTTCGGTCCCCGGTCTTCCGGTAGAATGTAGAAGGTCCCTCGGGCCTTGGCGACTCGTCGATCTTTTTGGCGAATCTCTGCCTCGCACACAAGGAGGGTTTTCCCTTCTTTTAAAATTCTTCCCTCAGCTACCAGAGATTCTCCCTCTCGGGTTACATCGAGAAAGCTAATGTTCATTTCAATGGTGACCGAACGGTGTCCGAGGGAACGAACGGCCATTCCCATGGCAGAGTCGCAAAGGCTCATCAATACTCCTCCATGGGTAATGCCGCGATAGTTCATATGAGAGTGGGTTAAGGGAAGTGTCAACACCGATCGCCCTTCCTCGATGGTTTGGATATCCATACCCAGCAGGGTATGGAAGGGGGTTTCCCTGTACTGCTGGTAGAGTACTGAAAACCGTTGGTGTAAAGCTTCCTCGTTCTTACCCATGCACTCTTAACAAGCTGTACCAATCACCGGGGAGGTCTGGCGAGAATCTTTTCCAATCCCTTCCACTTCTCGATATCCTTCGGTAGGGCTTCCATCCGTTCCTTGTTCTGGTAATCTTTGTGCTGGAAGGTATAGGTGAAGTTCGTATGGATGTCGTAGGTACCTTCCTCGATGGCATAGGTGTCTTCCGTCATTACCAATTCTTCGTCAGTGGGAATTACGAAGATTTTCACTTTAGAGTCGTCGGTAGAAATACAAGTTTCCGCATTTCGAGTCATGGAAACTCTATTTTTCTCCGGATCAAGCTTGATTCCCATCCATTCAAGGCCTTCAGTAGCGATCCGTCTTGTGACAGGACCTCGTTCTCCAACCCCTGCAGTGAACACTAACGCATCGATACCCCCTACGGCGGCTACGTAAGCACCGATGTACTTCCGCAGGCGATACCCTTCGATCAGTTGGGCGAGTTGAGCTCGTTCATTCCCTTCAGCAGCAGCTACTTCGATATCCCTCCGGTCTACCCACTTTTCTGTGATACCCAACACTCCACTCTTTTTATTTAGGGCAGATTCTACTTCCTCTGGTTTCATTCCGGTTTGTCGCATGATGTAGAAGGAGATGGCAGGATCATGATCTCCGCTCCGGGTACCCATTACAAGGCCTTCCAAAGGAGTGAGACCCATCGAGGTGTCGAAAGAAAGGCCATTCTTCACCGCGTTGATGCTGGAACCGTTCCCAATGTGAGCGATCACAAGGTTCACCTTAAAGGGATCCTTCCCTAGGAGAACCGCTGCTCGTTTCGCTGTGTAGAGAAAGGAGGTTCCATGGAACCCATATCGACGTACGCCATACTTGGTGTACCATTCATACGGAAGGGCATAGATATAGGAGGAGGGTGGCATGGTTTGATGCCAAGCAGTATCCATGATAGCGCAGTGAGGCACTTTGGGCAAAACCTGTTGGGCTGCCCGAATACCGGTAATATTGGCAGGATTATGGAGGGGGGCTAAGTTCTGAATCTGTTCGAAGGTATGGAGAACTTCAGGGGTAATCCGCACCGATTTGGCGAACTTTTCACCCCCGTGCACCACTCGGTGTCCTACAGCTTTGATCTGATCGATACTTTCGATGGCCCCAACATTTTTGTCTACGAGGGTTCTCATGATTAATTCTATCGCTACCTTGTGATCGGGACAGGGGTACTCCAGCTTGTATTCTTCCTTTCCTCTGGATTTATGTTTGATAAATGAACCCCCTTGGGTTACCCGCTCCACGATTCCTGTAGCTAACGCTGTCTTCTGGTCCCAGTCGTAGACCTGATACTTTACGGAGGAACTTCCGCAGTTCAGGGTAAGAATAACCATTCTCTACCTCCACTCGATTGGAATATTTTGGTTGGATAATTACATATTCTGTAACTAATTTCAATGCACCTTGAAGCAATGGCTGTTTCCTCCTTGTCGTTATGATAGGGAGGATAGATGGGAAAGATACGAAGGGTTTTTCTTATAGGGCTTTCCGTTGGGATTTGGGGGTTTTTGAGGGGTGTCAGTAGCGCTCAACCTCAGGAGTATTGGAGAAGTCAGTTGGATTCGGAATTGAGCCTGAACGGGACCCTATCCACTCGATGGCTCCTAGATTTTGAGCAGTCAAGGATTCTGTTTCTCGAACAGCGATCCCCAGAAGAGGATCCTTACCGGATTGTTGGGTTGAGTTCTCCTTTCTTTTCCATCGGACCAATGGATCTATCTGGCCTATTACGGGAGGCTGGAAGCCCTCTGAGTTATACACTATCTGGTACGGTGTTCCGTGAACAAACCGGGATTCAACTGTACACAGGCAAGGATCTCTATACCAGAATAGGGTTTGCCGTTGCAGGGCCAGATCGAAGCTTGTCTGTGGGAGGATACAAAGATCCTGGGGGAGAACCGCATCTCTTCGCTACCTTCCATCTTGGTTCAACGACTCAGTTCCCTTCCATTGAGGGGTTTGTATCCCTTACGGATCGTCAGCCAGAGTCCATCGAACTCGACTGGTTCCCTTCTAAAAGCCGTGTTCTACCCGGTCCTTTAATCCATTGGGGAAATCGGGTACGATTAGGGTTGGAGGCTCCTCTACGGGGATCTTTGACCCTCTCCATGGTGGGATCTAGGCCGTCCCATGATCTGATGGGAGTATTCACTCACCTGTACGGAGAACTATTTCTTTCCTGGATAGAGGTGAAAGCGTTATTAGGGTACTGCACATCCCACTATGTAACTCCCAAAGGAGAGAGGACGCCGAAGGAGGTTCAGAATGCTATCGGAGGAACTCTGTTCCCCTTGTATCCTTTCTTCCTATCCATCGAAGGAGAAGAGGTAGGTTTTCGGGACAGGGAAGTGACTCGATCGATTCGAATAGGAGGTGGAATACAAGGTCCTGCCTTTCGTTTCGAGGCACAGAGAGAAGAAAGGGTTGAAAAGACAGGTTGGATCTTGGAAGGTTGGGGTAGACTGGGAAGGTTCTTCGGTCATCTTACTGCTTCATGGGAAGAAAGAGACAAAGGTAGTGAGACTTCTCTTTTTATTCGAGGTATCTATTCGGCTAATAGATGGGAGGGAGATCTCTGGTGGAAGGGAATATGGAATCCCACGTTTATGGTGGAGGGAGGAGGTACCATTAGTCTGAAACAACGGGAGTGGAAGATAGGCATAAGTGTAGAAATCCTTAAACCGATAGGACTCAGGGATGAGGATGTTCTCCGGTTTTCATTGAATCCGTTATCCTTTGTTGGGATCTCCTTGTTCTTCTCGGCTTACGATTCCCATCTTCCCAGGAAGATAATCTCTGGTTCTAGAGGCCTTCCATAAACCTTCAGTACCGCTTCTTGCATTCGATCTACCAGAGCGCGGATATCGCTAGCCCGAGCGGCACCCCGATTGAAAATGATATTTGCATGGAGGGGGGACACTTCTGCATCCCCGATCCGAAATCCTTTGAATCCCATTCGATCCAGAATCACACCTGCAGGCTCCCCAAAAGAACGGTCATTCTTGAATACTGAACCTGCAGAGGGGGCCAGGTAGTGACCTTTTCTCTCCCGATCCTGACGGTACTCTTGGGTCTTTTCTTCGAGTATTCGAGGGTCCTCGGAAGTCAAATGAAAGCTAGCCTTTAGAATGATCCATGGTTTTCCTTGAAAGGGGGACTTTTTGTAGCCAAACCCTTCGACTTGGGATACTCCTTCCATTGTGCTCTTACGATACTCATCATGATTGTGGGAACTCTTAACGGGCAGATGAGAAACGTGGAGCGTCTTTTGTTCTAGCAACTCATTCAGATACACAACCTGTGCTAAGGCTTCCGAAATCTCCGATCCATAGCACCGAGCATTCATCCAGACGGCTCCGCCTATAGAACCAGGCATGCCGGAAAGGAACTCCAGCCCTCTTAACCCTGCTTTACAACTTGCCTTTACTACCGAATCTACTTTAGTCCCTGCTTCCGCGGTAAGAAGAGTGCCCTCAATCGTAATCTTAGATATTCTGAGGGTGGAGATCACTACTCCTTCGATCCCTGCATCTGCCACCAGAACATTGGAACCCTCTCCTAACACGATCCAGGGAAGGGAACATTCCTTTGCTAACCGTATGGTTTCTATGCATTCTGGTATAGAGATAGGTTCCACGTACAGGTCCGCGGGCCCTCCTACCCTGAAGGAAGTGTGAAGAGCCATGGGCTCTTGCTCCCGCACGACCCCCTTGATATTGATTTTCTCTAAAAATTTTCGTACCCTTTCCACAACCTAATTGTAACTGAAATACCTAGTTCTTGAACATACAAGGGGATAATCGGTGGAGATTCAATTTTTTAACACCATGGGTAGGACTGTGATGCCCTTCTTGCCTCTGGAAAAGGGTAAGGTAGGGATGTATACCTGCGGTCCAACGGTGTACAATTATGCTCACATTGGGAATCTACGGACGTACCTATTTGAAGATTTCCTTCGAAGGACTCTGGAGTATGCAGGGTTTAAGGTGCAGCATGTGATGAACGTAACCGATGTGGGCCATCTTACCGATGATGGGGATGCGGGCGAGGATAAAATTATCAAGAGTTCCCGAGAGACCGGTCGTTCTGTGTGGGATATTGCTCAGATGTATACCGAAGCCTTTTTTAGAGATATTGAACGACTCAATATCAAGAGGCCTACGATCGTATGCAAAGCAACGGATCACATCCCGGAGATGATTGAATTGGTAAAACGTCTGGAAGAACGGGGATTTACCTATGAGGCTGGAGGAAATATCTACTTCAGTATCGACAAGTTCCCAGATTATGGGAAATTGGCACAGTTAGACTTGAAGGATCTCAAAGCGGGAGCTCGAATCGAGGTAGATGCCAACAAACGGAATCCCCACGACTTCGTTCTCTGGTTCACCCGGTCTAAATTTGAGCATCAGGCAATGCTTTGGGATTCCCCTTGGGGTAGGGGGTATCCTGGCTGGCACCTGGAATGTAGTGCCATGAGTATGAAGTACCTAGGTGAGCAATTCGATATCCATTGTGGGGGTATCGATCATATCCCGGTACACCACACGAATGAGATCGCTCAATCAGAAGCGGCTACAGGGAAATGCCCTTGGGTTCGGTATTGGCTTCATGGAGAGTTTCTGGTAATCGATCGGGAAAAAATGTCCAAATCGAAAGGGGGGTTCCTAACTTTGGATCGATTGGTTCAAGAAGGGTTCGATCCATTAGATTATAGGTACTTCTGTCTGGGGGGGCATTATCGCAGTCAACTTCAATTCAGTTTTGAAGCGCTGAAGGCTGCACAATCCGCACGAAGGAGTTTATGGGATCGAGTTTCCCAATGGCATCGGGACGAATCTAAAAGCTTAGAATCTCTACACTCGAAAGGAAAGCAGTATATCACCCAGTTTCAACAACACCTAGCCAACGATCTTAACACTCCTCAAGCTTTGGCCGATCTATGGGCAGTTGTGAAGGACCCGGACATATCGGAGGCTGAAAAGTTTCTTTTAGTGGAAGAAATGGATCAGGTGTTGGGGCTTCGGTTAACCGAACGGAGTACCGAACAGTTGGATCCAGAGTTAGAATCCTTAATCAGGGAACGAGAACAAGCTCGGAAGAATCGAGATTTCGCTCGGTCGGATGAAATCCGGGCCCTTCTGAAGAGTAAGGGAATTCTATTGGAGGATACTCCTAAAGGAACGCGATGGAAACGAATCTCTTCACTGTAACATCTGTTCTGTAGAGTTGTTTTTAAGATGAATGCGTCCCGTAGGCCACAGGAGAACTTCGATCACTTCTATGGTTCAGTTTTTCCGCAAATTTATAAATTTCTCCTTCGCATAACCAGAGATCCTATGGTAGCTGAAGAACTTTGTCAGGAAACGTTCATCAAATACTTGCAAAGGAATGACCCTTTTCCTAGGGAGGAAGAAGCTCGATTCTGGTTATTCCGGGTAGCGAAGAATCTTGCCTTGAATCATGTGAAAAGGATTGGAAGGGAGCAGAATGCCTACGAACGAAACTTCCATGAACCTATTCTTCCCCATGAAAGTGGAGAAGATGTCTATTTGAAAAAAGAATCGATTCGCCAGGTACTTGAGGCTTTAAATCGTCTGCCTAAAAACCTTCGGGAAGCACTGGTATTGAAGGAGTACGGAGATCTGAACTATCGAGAAATTGCCTCGATCCTTCTTATCAGCGAAGCGAATGTGAAGGTTCGTGTGTATCGAGCCCGGGAACGTCTTGCCAAATATTTCAGAGAGTTGGAGGGAACAGATGTGCCCTAAAGAAGAACTCTTGTCTGTATACATCGATGAGGAACTATCCAAAGAAGCGATGGAGGCGGGTACTGCTCACCTAGAGGAATGGCCCCAATGTATGGCCATCGTTTCTAGATACAGAAGGGTCCAGGGAAAATTAAAAAAGGATTTGCCGATGGAATGGGATGTGGAATCTATTCAGCAGCGGATGGCCATCGAACTCGAGCGATACAGAAGAACTACCCATCCTTTCTGGCACAAGAAGGTACGGATCGGATGGGTGGCAGTCGCAGCCTCCTTCGCGTTTATTCTTGGAGGTACACTCTCCTACACCCTGCTTCGCCCTAAAGATCCCGATCTTGCGAGTTTTCTTGCATCTCACAAATCTCTCAACGTGACTATCAATGTAAAGAATATGAAACAACTTCTCGATATCTTGAATCACCAGCAAGGAATCCGGGAGATCACCATCCAATTGCCTGAAAACCCACAGTTCGAGTTCCGAAGTGAGCCGGTTTTCATCAGAGCCTCAGAGTTCAATCGGAGTACCTTTCGATGAATCGTTTAGTTTCGATCCTATTCCTAATCGTTTCTTTCTATACCCTTTTTCCCCAAAGTGTGTTCGCGCAGGACCAGAAAGCAGACCCACGAGGCAGCTCTTCCTGGAAACAGCCAGATGATACATTCTTCAGCCTGCTAAAACAAGTTTTAGACGTAAATATTGCCGCCCGCGTATCGGAGGCAGGAGAAAAAGCGATTTGGACAGTTGAAAGCTCGGAACTTACGATACCGGGGAGAAGCGTGAATGTGAAACTTGTGGGGAAGAATATCCTGGTAGTAGCATCCTTCACCCCTTACTTAAAGGAAAGCGGGGAAATCATCCTAGTGGCACAGGGACAGGTCTGGATCTCTTCTCCTGTAGCAGAAGAAATAAAATATCTTACCACCTTGAAGAACATTCCCATTACCCTTGGAGAAAAAGTGTTATTCTTCCCTTTAGGAGTTCGGAATCTTGAACAGGAAGGAAAAAATTTATACAACATTGAGTTGGAAATTCGGGTGTTACCCTTTAGTAGACCACCAGAGCAGAAATCCAAGTAATGATTCGCAAACCAAGTATTCCGTTCCTACTGTTTGGAGGCTCCCTCCTTCTTCTCCTCGCGATTCATACCTTCAGTTCCATAAAGCCGTATATCTCATCCATAGAACCGAACGTAGGAGTGCCTGGACAAACTCTTACGATTCGAGGATGGGGGTTCGGTAATGAACGGATACGTATCACTATAGGTGGAGTCATTCCTTCTGCCGCACAATACGAGGAATGGAGTCCTACTCGAATCCGGGTTCGAATTCCACCCGAGACTCCTTCAGGATTGGTGTACGTATTTAACAAGAATGGTAAAAGCAACCCGGTTTTATTTACCAATGTAGAGGAAATCCCTATACCGGCGGAGGAGGCAAAAGATTTGGGCTTCCCGAAAATCATCTCCATCGAGCCAGAGAAAGGAGCGGTGGGAGATCTAGTCACCATTTATGGAAGGAACTTCGGAGTGAGTCGTGGGAATGGGCTAGTGTATTTTTCCTGGGCCGGAAACTCGGCCACCCTTCAACCTAAAGATAAGATGAGTCTATACTTAGCGGCTTCAGAGGTAGATCTCGATTACGAAGGATGGTCTGATACCGAGATTCGTGTGCGAATACCCTCTGGAGCGGGATCCGGGAACTTGTTCGTGTTAGGTGAAAAAGGAACTAGTAATGCAGTGTACTTTGAGGTGGATGGTTCTGCCGGTGTAGCGGTCTACAAGGAAAAAAAGACATACACTGTCCGATCCTCCATGAGTATTCAAAACGTTGTGGGTAGAGAAGATGGAGGATTGTATCTCTGGGTCCCACGGGTACAGGAAGGCCCTAATCAACGGGATGTGCAGTTGATAGAACAGGACCCAAAAGCCGAAATTGAAAACTATAATGGGCTCATGCTGGTTTTCTTGAAAAATCTATTACCCAATCGTACGTATCGGGTAGCTCAAACATTTCTATTGGATCGGTATGGGATTGAGACCCGATTGAATCTCCCAAAATTGAAAACCGAATACGACAGGACGCGACCTCTCTACCATGTGTATACTGCTGAAAATGCGGTAACTCCGGTGAAGGATCCGGAGATCAAGAAGCAGGTGGAACTAGCCATAGGAAAGGAAAAAGTTCCCTATGTGAAAGCACAGCGAATATACCAATATTTGACCCAGAAGGTACGATTCGAACCAAATCGGGCATATCGGTCTGTCGTGCAAGGGCTACAGGAGGGAAGGGGAGATTCCTATACGTTTGCATTACTATTTGTTGCGATGGCGCGTAATACCGGGATTCCTGCTCGGACCATCGCCGGATATTTAGTGACGGATACAAAACAGGCCTTACCTCACTTCTGGTGTGAGTTCTACCTGGAAGGAGTAGGATGGATTGAAGTGGATCCCGCACTAGGCTCATCTCCTATGATCGATGGATTTAAGTTGCCATTGGATCCGAAAACCTACTACTTTGGGAATATGGACAACCGACGTATTGCTTTTTCGCGGGGGTTGGTGCAAGCCAAACGGGTGAGTCCCTATGGACGAACGATCGAACAGCCCGAAATCCATTCCCTGCAGACCATCTATGCCGAGGCAGTAGGGGGTATCCGTAGCTTCTCCGGGACCTGGAACAATCTAGAGGTGATCGGAGTCTATTGAGAATCCTTGATGAAGGTCAGCTACCTACCTCTTCTGTTTTAAACAGGTCTACTGTATGGTGTAGTTCCTCCATCCGTTCCCTACTTTCATTGGTGAGCTTATTGATTTCAACGAGGGATTGTAGAATTTCCTTCGCTCCTTTTTCGATTTCTCCGATTCCATTCACCACTTCTGCTGATATTCCTTCCGATTCTTCCATGGCTTTGCGGATTTCTTCTGTACCCTTCTGCATCTCTTCGGAGCCTTTGATGATCCCCGAGGTGATTTCGGAAATTTTCGTAGTAGCGTTCAGAATGTCTCGGCTACTGGTATTGAGTTCTTCCATATTGGCGGATATTTCCGTTAGTGCTCCCACAAAGGCTCGTACATCCTGATGGATTCGTTCGAAAGATTCATGACTTTTATTACTGGCAGACTGGGCATCTTTGATCTTTTCCGTCACTGATTTCAGAAGAGTGCTGATTCGGGAAGCATTCTCCGAGGTAGATTCGGCTAGTTTACGTATTTCTTCCGCGACCACGGCGAATCCTTTACCAGCCTCTCCTGCATGGGCACTTTCGATGGCAGCATTCATGGAAAGAAGATTCGTCTGTTCTGACACATTGTTGATGATTTCGATGATTTCCAAGATATCGTCGATCTCTCTCGAAACAGCCTTGATCACATCGTTCGTGTTCCCCACAAGTTCCCCTCCTTCTTGAATAACCTGGAGGAGAGCTTCTGCCCGCTGTTTCCTATCTACAGAGAGCTTGGTTACACTTCCGATGGATGCAGAGATCTCTTCGATGGCAGAGGAAGAATCCTGAATGGCTTTCGATTGAACCTCGATTCCTTTGTTCAGTTCTTGTACCCTTCCATTGATCTTCCCGACAGCTTCAGTGACCGCGGTAATGTTCTTGTCTAGTTGAAGGAATCGTTCCCGGATGGATTCGATGTTCTTGGTTATCTCGTTCAATGCAGAGGCCGATTGAGCAGTACCTGCAGAAAGGGAATCTTTCAATTCTTCCACTTTGTGGGCAGCGGAGTGAACTTCTACCATGAAGCCGGCAAGGGTCTGAAGGGATTCGTTTAGGTTCTTGCTGAGGGAGCCGATTTCGTCCGTACCCTTATCCTGCACCCGTATGGTTAAGTCTCTAGAAGCGATCTTTCGCACCGCTGCTTCGATCGTTTCAATCCGATGGGCGAAACTACGACTGAACAGAATGATGAACCCTATGGCTGCTATCGCCACTGCGGATGCTAGAAGGAGGGAATATACTCGGTTCCTCTGTAGGGTGAGTTGCGCTTCCTCCTTCACTGTATCCATCAATCCTCCTAAAGTTTTTACAATGAACTCTCGACCTGCCATATCAATCACGATCAGCCTCTGTTCCACCCGCGTTAAATCGAAGACAAACTGTCCCGTCAGTTGCCGCTGGATCGCTACAGCCTGCATACGCAAAATGCCCAGCTTCTGGGGTATTTCAGGAACAGGAGCGCTGAGGATTGCATCGAGGATTCCCCCCATATCATCAAACGTCGCTTTTGCCAAGGACCATGCCTTGGCAGCGCTATCGAATCCCTCCTGCGCTTGGGAAGGAAGGTATTTGATGGCTGAATGGGTCACCAGAGCATTGAAGTTCGCATCGAAATCCTTTAACGCTTCTCCCCAATTTTTCCGGATGGTAGAAAGTTC